>JAHDFB010000053.1:0-8205 GCA_020628475.1 Saprospiraceae bacterium
TGTGCTACTGAATCCTGTAGTAATTTAGTCCAGTCCGTTTTCTCATCATCCGAATCCTTTTCTTCAACAGGTGCCTTTTCTGGTATAAAAATAATCGACCCTTTTCGCACTTTAGGATATTTATTAAATAACAAGAAATTTTTAGTACGTGCAATCTCACCATTGGCGTGCTCTACATACACATTAGCGCGATCTGAGTTTTCTCCAAATCCTCCACCAAACTCATTGACATAATATCGAGCGGATTTTCCTGGAAAATATCCAATGGATAAGGTATTGGTACTTACTCCGTCTATTCGAAACCGTTGATTAAGCGTATTACTCTTGATTGTTACAATGTCCTCCTGTTTAGGAATAAAAATTTCATCACCCGGTTTTAAAATATAATTGTACTTAGATTTAGGTGACTTTTGAGCTTCCTGGATGTTCATGATAATCTGTCCGATTTCTCCGTCCTTTCGCTCCAATGACGCTCCGTTCAAAAATGCCTCATTGGTCAATCCTCCTGCTCGTTTTATTAAATCCATCAATCGCTCATTACGCTTTTCAATGACGTATATTCCTGGATATTTCACTTCTCCCTGCAGTTCAACTACCTTCGGTAATTCGAATTGCGGTACGGTACGTACGTAAATTTTATCAAATGGTTGAAGTACATACTCAGAACCATTATCATTAGCAGCTAAATTAGTATTCATCGAAACTGTCGCTACTTTTATTTCTGTTGCTTTATTGTTCTCAATGATAGTTCGATTCACCTCGATTTGATCGGTTTGTGCCGAGAGACTAAATCCATTGGCCAAGATCACCAAGTCCTTTAATGTCATGCCCTCACCATATTGAAAACTTCCTGGGTTTCTTACTTCACCGTCGATCGAGACCGTAAAATATTGCTGAATATTTCGAGCTTCTAGTACCACTACGCTGTCATATGGCATCAATGCAATATCTTCCTCCGCTCCTACTTCTAAAATCGCTTTTTCTGGATTGACCTTTATGTATTGAATCGTGTTTTCATTCAATGGGTCCTTTCGGAAGATCATTCCTACATCACCGGCGTCACGACGTAATCCTCCTGAGTACAAAATGATATCGCTTAATTTTACGCCATCATTCGCAAAAGGATAGGTTCCTGGCAATCGAACCGCTCCAGAAATGGACATAGTCGCTCGATCATCGCTGAATCTACGCTTGTTCCAGATCAATAACTTATCATTCGGCTGTAATTCTATGTTATCCGAATCGCCAGCATTGACCATCACTCGATCCAAGTTTAATTTAATCAAGGCTGAACTACCATCCGCATTGAATCGATTCAATAAAACGATATCGGTTCTACTCGCGCTGTTTAATACTAATTGTTTAAGTAAATCCGAGAGTTTCATTCCTGGATTGAATTCAAACATTCCAGGATTATTAATGGCTCCTTCTACAGAAATGGCGTTTGTCAATTCACTTTCAATAGAACGTACATTGATTTGATCGCCATCCTGGAGTTTAAAACTTCTGAATTCGGGAGCATTGACTCGAACGTCAATGATTTTTTGAGCTGCATTTTCATACCGAGTGATTTGAATCACTTCATCATTTGCATTCGGCTGAAATCCTCCAGCATAATTGAATAAATCTATCAATCCTTCTGATTCCTTCAATTCAAATTGCAGCGGTCTCTTCACTGCACCGTAAAGCTTGACCAATTTACCCACCAAAGGTACATGTAACACGTCATTGTCCGATAAGGAGACCGACTGTAAGGCACTTGGGTCGGCCAAATAATCATACAAGTCAATATTGATGGTATTTCCAGTTCCTTTTAACAAGGTAATATTTCTATAAGATCCATTTTCTTTTACACCTTGGGCCGCTAGCAACGCATTGACTGGAGAATTAACTGCCGAAATAGAATAGCCGCCTGGACTGTTGATCTCACCGTAAATATTCAAATTAATCAGTCTTGCACTTGCAATATCCACTGTAATCTCTCCTTTATTGAAGACGTACACATTTCGAAAGACCTTTTCAATTTTATTTCGAACTTCATTGACGCTCAATCCAGCTACAAAAACTTTACGATTATCATTATTATATATAATTGATCCATCTGCCTGTACCGGATATACTTTTTCCAGTCTCGAAAATCCATAGATGCTCACCCGAACCTCATCACCTACATTTACTTTATATGTTCCTGGGACTGATTTCATTTCACCTTGTTCGAACAAGTTGAGCTTGTTGTTCTTAAACAATTGATCACCATATCTTTTCTCAATGAATGATGGATCTGTCGACGGTTCTACAACAGGTTCTGATTTAGGAATAGTCTCTACAATCTTTTCCTTTTTTTGGATAGGAGCTGGAGGCGTGCTTTCCATTTCAGGCTCTTCTGTTTTTTTTGCAATAAAGGCGTTCAGTTCTTGATCAAGTTGTAAGTATTCTTCCGGGCTCAGTTCTTGAAGATCTGTATATTCCAAGCCTTTTTCGTCCAAAAATGCATTGAGTTCGGACTCTGAAATCCCCTTCGACTTAAAGGCCTCCAGCATTTCTGCATTACTTAGAGGAACTTGGGCCTGTGCAGACCAAGAAAACAGGAAAAGCATTCCTACAAGCAGTGATTTAACTATATATGTTCTAGACATTTGTTCGTATTAATCTTTGTTAGTAAGCCAGGGGTTATGTGTAATGTTTCTTATAATATTCTTGATAATCCCCAGAGGTTACATTGTTCAACCACTTGGTATTCTCTAAATACCAATCCACCGTTTTTTCAAATCCTTCTATTGGAAAAACAGCTGGGGTCCAGTTCAGATCATGTTTAATTTTACTAGCATCAATAGCATATCGATGATCATGCCCTTTTCGATCCTCTACAAAACGAATCGTTTTCTCTGAAGTTCCCTCCGCTCGGCCCAATTTCTTATCGACAAGTTTGCAAAGCATTTTGACTAGGTCAATGTTTTTCATTTCGTTATCACCACCGACATTATAAGTCTCTCCCAACTCTCCGTTATGGAAAATTGTGTCAATTGCCGACGCGTGATCTCCTACCCAAAGCCAGTCTCGAACATTCGTTCCATCACCATACACCGGTAATGCTTTTTCGTGCAAAATGTTATTGATCATCAACGGGATCAATTTCTCAGGGAATTGATTGGGACCATAATTATTGGAACAATTACTGATTACGATAGGTAATTGAAAAGTATGATAATAAGCTCTCACCAAATGATCTGAAGAAGCTTTTGAAGCGGAGTAAGGTGATCTTGGATCATATGAAGTAGATTCTGTGAAATATCCGGTTTCTCCTAAGCTTCCGTATACTTCATCTGTTGAAACATGATAGAAGAGATGGCTTTTATCATCGTTCCAAGACTGTCGGCATTGATTTAATAAAACTCCCGTGCCAATAATATTTGTTGTCAAGAATGCCAAAGGGTTTTCAATGGATCGATCCACATGAGATTCCGCCGCTAAATGAATGACATCGGTACACGCGTACTTCGAAAATATTACTCCCACCTGAGCCGCATTGGTAATATCTAATTTTTCGAAAACGTAATTTGGAGCAGATTCAATATCACTTAAATTTTCCAGATTCCCGGCATAGGTCAGGGCATCTCCATTAATCAACTGATATTGAGGATATTTTTCGACCATTAACCGAAGAAGATGGCTTCCAATAAATCCTGCCCCACCCGTCACTAATATTCTCTTTGTAAAATTCATGTAATCCATGTTCTAAAGTCTATGCAAAGCTATCAAAATAAGTCTAATTATTCCGACGCTGCAAAATATCGGTACGTTCGTTTCAAACCTTCTTGTCTACTAATCGTTGGAGTCCATTTCAACAATTCCTTCGCGACTGAAATATCTGGTTGTCTCACCTTCGGGTCATCGACAGGTAAATCGTGATATGAAAGGCTCGCTTCAGGATTATTTACCAAAGCCAATATCTCCTCAGCAACCTGTTTGATTGATATTTCCTCTGGGTTTCCAATATTGACAGGATCCGAATAATTGCTCATCAATAAGCTAATGATCCCTCGAATCATATCGTCAACATAGCAAAATGATCGAGTCTGTGAACCATCGCCAAAAACCGTCAACTCCTTCCCTTGAAGGGCTTGTGTAAAGAATGCCGGCAAGGCCCGACCATCTTCCTTTCGCATGCGCGGACCGTAGGTATTAAAAATACGAACAATTCTCGTTTCCACTTGATGATATCTATGATACGCCATGGTAATAGCCTCTTGAAAACGTTTGGCTTCATCATAAACTCCTCTTGGTCCAATTGGATTCACATTACCCCAGTAGGATTCCCTCTGAGGATGCTCCAGAGGATCTCCGTAGACTTCACTCGTAGAAGCAATTAATATACGTGCCGATTTTTCTCGAGCCAATCCTAGTAAATTGTGTGTCCCTAATGACCCTACTTTCAATGTTTGAATGGGCATCTTAAGATAATCTATAGGACTTGCTGGAGAAGCGAAATGTAATATATAATCCAATGTTCCTGGGACATGAACAAACTTCGTCACATCATGATTGTAAAAATGGAAGCGTTCATTCGGAAAAAGATGCTCAATATTACTTAAGGACCCCGTCAATAAATTATCCATCGCGATTACGTCATAATCGTTTTGGATGAACCAATCACAAAGATGTGAACCTAAAAATCCGGCGCCACCTGTGATTAACACTCTTTTTCTTTCTGCCATGGGAATGATTTAAAGCCACAAATATAAGCCAAAGGAGACATTTTAAAAGTAATAGACGTTTTCAGAGTGTTAAATTTCGTTATATGTCTACATTTGTACTATGAATCCAGTAAAACATACAGCATTTACTATCCTTTTTTCTTGTCTTTTAAGCATCACCGTTCTCGCTCAAAAGTCGGAACGATTCAATATGATTATTTCCTATGGAGTCGATCTTCCGGGTGGAGATCTTGCGGATCGATTTGGACTAAATTATAACCCAGCCGTAGATTTAGACTATGTAATCAATGACAGTTGGTTCTTTGGTGTTCATGGTCACTTTTTATTAGGACCGTTTGTTAAGGAAGATGTGATCAGCAATATTAGGACATCGGACGGACTATTGATTGGTCAACAAAAAAACAAGTCCATCCTTACTATGAAACAACGTGGATTTAGTGTGGGGATACATGCCGGTAAATTTATAAATCTATCACCTACTAAACAGAAGCACGGCATTCGTCTTCGCGTGGGCAGTGGATTACTTTCTCACCACATCATTTTCAACGATGAATCGGTTACCCTCAATCAACTTTTAGGTGATTACGGTCGAGGCTATGATCGATTGACCAGAGGATTAACTTTAGAAGAGTTTATTGGCTATCAATACATTAGTGCCGATGGTAAAATTAACATGTTCGCTGGCTTCTCTTTTGTTCAAGGATTTACCCAAAATTTGAGACCTGTTAATTTTGATACAGGATTACGAGATGATCGTAGGAGATTGGATCTAATGAACGGTTTACGGATCGGTGTCACTTTCAATTTGTACGAAAATTCTACCGGCGAGGATATCTATTATTAAAAGATGATACAATTCCTCTATAATCTCTGCATCCGTTTATTTGGAATAGGACTCTATTTATTTTCTTTCTTTAATAAGAAGGCGGCCATCAGGATTAAGGGGCTCGGGGGCCCAAAAAGACAGACAGACAAAGATTCGATTCTCGTGCATTGTTCTTCTGCAGGAGAATTTGAACAGGTATACCCCATTATTCAACAACTACAACGAAACTGTACAAATCATCAGATCGTGGTATCCTTTTTTTCAGCCTCTGGTGTTCAGTGGTTCGTTAAAAAAGGGATTTCCCTCCCCTATTACTATCTTCCAATTGACCACCCAAAAAAAATGCAATCGTTCATTGCACATATTCAACCTAGTTTGGTTATTGTTGTCAAAAACGAATTCTGGATGAACTTTTTTCAATCGATATTAAATGCCCAGATTCCGCTTGTTTTAGTGGCAACCGCTTTTAAAAAGAATCACTTTACTTTGCGATTTAGGTATTTTAGAGAAATTCTCAATCGCTGTCATCACATTTTTACCCTTGATCAGCGTTCGTTACAGTATGGCCAAGAAGAACTGAACAATATATCTTTGGGAGGAGACCCTAGAATTGATCGAATTATTCAAGTAGCCAAGGAAGCGATCTATCCTAAAAAACTGGACTTACAAAGCGCCCTAAGAACCATTGTATATGCTAGCGTGCATCGAGAAGATGTACCAATAATACAACGAGTCATTCAAAACACCCAATATCAGCATATCATTGTACCACATGACATTCATGATTCCGAAATTGCCTATTTTAAAAAGGAACTTTCGGTGGATTGTCATACATTTAGTACAATGTCAAGTTGGGATGGCGCGCCCATTATTGTAGACAAAATAGGAATACTTGCTGCTATCTATAAACAGGCGGAAATCAGTTATATAGGTGGAGGCTTTGGGAATGGAATACATAATTTGTTAGAATCAGCCATATTTAAAAACATCATACTGATCGGTCCTAAGAATAATCATTTCCCCGAAGCAAGATATTTACTCCAAAAAAAGGCTATTATTGAAATTCAATCAGAAACAAACATCATTGAGATTATTGAGGATTTGGAGGATAAGACCATTCAAAAAATGCAATCAGAAATGCAGTCCTTTTTTCTAGAACATCAAGGTGCCAGTGCTCGAATCTCTGATAAAATAACAGACTATATATGCAAGTAGATATGGCCATTTTTTCAGATTTACATATACTTATTCTTGGAGATGTTATGATCGACCAGTATATGCATGGCAATGTATATCGTCAATCTCCAGAAGCCGACA
The DNA here is from genome assembly GCA_020628475.1 of Saprospiraceae bacterium. Classification (GTDB taxonomy): domain Bacteria; phylum Bacteroidota; class Bacteroidia; order Chitinophagales; family Saprospiraceae; genus JAHDFB01. Next base: position 6,859 of record JAHDFB010000053.1, read on the forward strand.
TACCGGTATTAGAAGATGTTCGAACAGAAAAAAAGCTTGGAGGCGCAGCTAATGTTGCCAAAAACATTCATCATTTAGGTGCCAAGGCCAGTTTACTTTCCGTGTGCGGTGAAGATAGTCATCAAGATACTTTGCAAACGCTTCTGAAACAACATCAAATTGAAGCACATATCATTGCAGATTCTACTCGACAGACTACAGTAAAAACACGCGTTTTTGCCGATAAAAATCAATTAATTCGAGTCGATCAAGAAGATAAACATGCCATTTCTGAAGAAATCAACCATCAGTTGCTTCAAAGATTCGAAGCAATAATCGAACAATCCAAGATCGACATTTTGATACTGCAGGATTACAATAAAGGAGTCCTTCATCAAAAGAACATCGGTGCAATTATCCAACGTGCTCAATCCAAAGAAATCTTCATTGCTGTCGATCCGAAAGTCCAACACTTTTATGAATATGAAGGCGTGGATTTATTCAAACCAAATATGAAGGAACTGTTCCAACAATTCCCTTCGGAAGCGATCCAAAATTCATTCGATTTGTCGGTTGTAAAAAAACTCGCCAAAAAAGTACAGACTCAAATCGCCTCCAAGACAATTCTAGTGACATTATCAGAGCATGGAGCAATGTTATGTACGGAATCGGAGTCCTATTATAAAGCGGCTAAATCAATTGAAGTAGTTGATGTGTGCGGCGCTGGCGATGCAGTCATTGCTGTCATAGCTATGGCGATGTACAAAGGAATTGAAAGCGAAGAATTACTGGATCTTTGCAACGAAACAGGAAGAATTGTTTGCGAAAAGACAGGAGTAGCATCAATACATATTTCTGAATTGAAATTCTAACATATATTTTAGTTATATTAGCGCTTAAAACTGAAACAAAATAACGTTTCACTTAGAAATAAAAATATTAACAAATTTAAATTATGATGAGATTTTTTACACTACTACTATTTGTTGCTCTTGTCGGTTCGATGAATGCCCAAGAAATTATTTGGGGGGGACCTGGAGACGCAAACAGTGAATTTGACGGCGGTCTAAATGATTGGACGGTAAACGCTGTTTCTCCGAATGAAAATGCACTATGGTTATGGGAAGAAGATGCACGAACTGAATTAGGTGCATACCATAACAATCGACCTGCTATTAGTTCTCCATCTGCTGCAAATGGTGCAATGGGATTCGATTCAGATTATTATGATAATGATGGTACACAAGGTAACTTCGGAAACGGACTTGCTGCAGCGCCTCAACAAGGTGAGTTGATTTCACCAGTTATTGATTGTTCTGGTTACCCGAACGTAAGTGTTGCATGGTACCAGTATTTTAGACAATTTAC
>JAHDFB010000053.1:8305-23087 GCA_020628475.1 Saprospiraceae bacterium
AATAACTTAGTAGCAAACAGTGCATATTTACCACCTGCTGCTTTCTCTATGCCAGAATCTACAATCAAGTCTGATTCTTTGGATTTCGCAGTTGAAATTATCAACGTTGGATCTGCTGACAATATGGGAGGAACAGTTACTGCTTCTATCGTAAATTCTGCAGGAACAGCAGTTCACTCTTTCACTGAAGATCTAGGTATGCTTCCTGCTGGTGACACTATATTCTTCGAATTTGATGCACAAGTATTACCTGAAGATATTGCACTTACCGAAGGGGCATATACTATCGAATACACAATTGAAACAATCGATGAAGATTTTAATACTTCTGATAACACAATTGGAATTGACTTTGTTGTAACGGCTGACGTTTTCAATGCAGCAACGACGGTAACAAACGCAAACGCTTTCAATGGTGAGTTCAAGCCAGGTGTTGTATTCAGAACAGCTGAATTAGCAGAAAACTTAGTATACCAAGTAAATACGATTGAAATTGGTGGATTTGGTGATCAAGATGATCCTAACACTGCTGAAGACGAAGGTGTTATTCAAAATGCTGAAGCAAGTGTTTACTTCTTCAAAGTTAAAAATCAATTAGGTGAAGAGTTAGATCCTGTATTTGATCTTCCAAACTCTGGTATCCCTGGTGATGATCACGATAACTTAGAGTTCGTTGGTTTCGGATTCTTCAGTGAGTCAAATGTACCAAACTTCTCTCAAAACAGTTTAGAGATTTTCAATGAAGAGGGAACAGATGTATTGCAATTAGAAGAAAATTCTACTTACTTGGTATGTTTAGATTGGAATGATGAAGATAACAATACTGCTATTTTCTCAAATACTTCTCAGCAAATTTTCTACTACCAGCAAACTAACATGGTATACATCGATCAGTGGTTCACTTTAGGTAATGATCCTAACAATGGTTTATTAGCTTGGACACTACCGATCAATATTACTACTGAAAGTATCATTGCAAATGAAGAGTTTGAATTAGAAGAGCAAGCAGTTTCAGTTTATCCAAATCCTGCTAAAACGTTTACAGCGGTTGAATTAAACTTCGAAGCTCCAACCAATGCGACTATCATCTTGAATGATTCAAGAGGAATGTTCATCACTTCTAAGACTGTTGAAAATGCAACAGCAGAAAAAGTTGAGTTTGACTTAAACACGCTTCCTGCAGGAGCTTATAGCTTCCAGATCAGAACTTCTGATAATGCGGTTGCTACAAGATCTTTTGTAATTACTAAGTAATTATTCAAAGATACTTTAGTAAAAAGTTAAAATAAATGAGCCTTGTTCCTTGATAGGAACAAGGCTTTTTTTATTATCTTTCATACATGATACAGCTAAGAAATATAAGCGTTTCAATCATTCTAGTACTCCTTACGGCTTTCAGTATGCAATCCTGTAAATCATACAATAAAAGGTACCAAAGCAATCAAAGCACCACAAACCTGTCTAAAACTTATTACAAAGAAATTCAAGCCAGCCATTTTATTACACCAAGATTTATGTCATTGGATGATGAAATCATAGTAGATCTTAAAACCAAAGGACTCATTCTTGATTTCGTCTCAAAGACACAGAATCAGGATAAACAAATGCATCTATGGAACAAACTATACTATCAAAATCTACCGCACCATTACTTAAAAATGGAGGCCCTGCAACAAGGAGCGGACATCCTTGGAATTAATGGTGAGAACGCTCTCAATGTCACTGTTAATTGGCCTTTATCCATATCCAATGCTCAATACCAACAATTGTATGATTCCTTGCAAGTAGATATTGTAGCGTGTAGACCAATCAGGTCAGATATGAAAGGTAAATATACCTTTACTCCTAATCCAGCGTTTTGGGAATTTACAACTCCTAGCAATTATCCTTTACTAGTGGATATCCTGAGTACCTATGAACGAGATTTTGAAGCTTATGAAATTATTCATTCAGATATAGATCAAGCCTTAGATTATGCAGTCATCATTTTTGATGCCCTTTGTAATCAAAGAAATCCCGACAATTCTTATTACTATAATACATTCATTGGAGAACAATTGAGCGCGGATACCAGCTCATCTAATACCACCGCAGACTCGCTTTTCAAAGCCATCGATAAAACGCTCCCTTTATTCAATATTAATATGTATAGCAAGGATAGAGCACAGGAATATCTGCGAATCATGCATGAACAACGAGAAGACTTAGAAATTACCAAGGCGATCCTTACCCAATTGACAGAACCTCCTTTTTATATTGTAAATATTTTAGAAGACTAAGACTTGATGAATCGGATATTCTGTATTTTTTTATGTACCCTCAAAACTCCCTTTAATGAAAACATGTATAATTGTCTTTATCAGCATCCTCTTATTCGTTTCATGCAACTTAATACCTACACCCACGGATCCTGAGCCTCCAGATATTCCAGAAAACCCTTTAGATTTAGCTTTAGGAGTCGGTACTTATAAATTTATGGATACCCTAATCTATTCGGAAACTTTTTCTTCCAACCAAAATACCATAGTAAATGAAACTGTTGATAATAAAAAACTAACCCAAATGGTTTGGAACAATCAGCATCTAATTGCAACCAATATTTTTGGCCAACCTCTAGAAGATGTATTTGATCTGAATTTGAATTTTATCCTTCAAAATAATGCCGATCCAACTATTGGAATTTACGAAGTCGATAGCACATTCTTCTTCAGAATTAATACATTAAGCTCCATATCGGGCTCATTGGAAATTCACGACATTGATTTAGAGGAAGGAGGATTTATTATAGCTACTTTTGAAGGCGGTCTCATAGATTCCCCGCTATTCAATGGTCAAGATACAGTTATATATGAAGTTCATGAAGGTATGATCCATTTGCCCATTCATTACGAATAGTCCTTAAAAAAGAGCGTCGAATAACCCAAGGATTATTCGACGCTCTTAATCTTTCTAATGAAGTTATTAATTCTAAGAAATCTTGGATAAATTTTCTTGAAGAATCTTTATGCGCGCTTTCCCATCTTCCAATTTCTTGCGCTCCTTAGCAACGACTGCCTCAGGTGCATTGGAAACGAAACGCTCATTGCTTAGTTTCTTCTCTGCCGATTTCATAAACCCTTCCAAATATTGAATTTCATCTTCAATTTTCTGTTTCTCGGCCTCTACATCCAACTCTTTATTGAGTTGAGCATAATACTTCGATGTTCCACTTAAAAACGCCGTCAAATCATCATCAGCTCTTTCTCCTTTTGAATCCATTTTAGAAATCCCAGCTAGTTGCATCACCATTTGTTTCATCGCTTCGCTTCTTTCCGTAGAAAATAGAACATTGGAATCATCATAAAACAATTCTATCTGCTCAGACTTTTTTAATTGTGCCTTATTACGAACATCACGCGTACTAGTAATCAACTCTTTTGCCTGATTTATATCGGATAAAAGTGCCTCATCTAAGGACTGTGCAGTAGGATAATTAGCCACACAACAATCTACTGATTGTTCCTTCAAGTGATGAAATACCTCTTCGGTTACAAAAGGCATATATGGATGTAACATGATCATCATTTCGGAAAAGATATCCAATGTTGCATTCAACGTTGCTTCATCTATGGAACCCTCATATTCTGGCTTGATCATTTCCAAATACCACGAACAGAAATCGGTCCATATGAAACTGTAAATCTGTGTAAGAGCCTCTGATAGTCGATACGCTTCAAAGTTCTTTTGAACATCAAGAAGTGTTTGAGAAAATTTATTCTTCAACCACTCAATCGCCAATGTATTTTTAGCGGGCGTTTCTTTCTTAGAGTCAACGGGCCACATTTTTACTAATTTCAAGGCATTCCAAATCTTATTGGAAAAATTACGTCCTTGTTCACACAACTTTTCATCGAACAATAAATCACCGCCAGCCGGAGAACTATTCATCATCCCGAAACGTACGCCATCCGCTCCATATTTATCAATTAAAGCTAAGGCGTCTGGTGAATTACCCAACGATTTAGACATTTTACGACCTTTCTTATCACGTACCATTCCTGTGAAATAAACATGTTTGAATGGTCGTACTTTTTCCCATTCATAGCCCGCCATGATCATACGCGCTACCCACAAGAAAATAATATCCCAGCCCGTCACAAGGACACTAGTCGGATAATAATAATCCAATTCTTCTCGACTTGAAAAGCCATCAAAAACGGTAATCGGCCATAGCCAACTACTGAACCAAGTATCGAGTACATCTTCATCCTGCTTTAGCTCGCTCGGATCAACAGAACGCCCCAATTTCGCGCTCGCCTGCTCTACAGCTTCCTCTAAAGTCAAAGCCACGAAAACATGCTCTTCTAAATAATAAGCCGGAATTTGATGCCCCCACCAAAGCTGTCTAGAAATACACCAGTCTCTGATATTTTCCATCCAGTGTCGATATAAATTCTTCTGATTTTTTGGAAAAAAGGCTACTTCATCAGACTCCACTGCTTCCAAAGCTGGTTTAGCCAAAGCCTTCATATCAACATACCATTGGAGAGATAATTTCGGTTCGATGATACAATTGGTTCGTTCAGACCGTCCAACTTTGTTCATATAATCCTCAACCTCGACCAAATGACCTTCCGCTTCGAGCAACTTCGCCACCTTCTTTCTTGCCACAAAACGATCCTCTCCTACACATACTTGAGCTGCCTCATTTAAACTTCCATCATCGTGTAAGATTTCGATTATTTCAAGCTCATGTCGTTTTCCAATTTCATAATCATTGACATCATGAGCAGGCGTTACTTTAAGAGCCCCTGTACCAAAATCCATGGTCACGTACTCATCAAAAATGATTGGAATTCTTCGATTGACTAAAGGAACGATTGCCGATTTTCCTTTGAGATGTGCGTATCGCTCATCTTCCGGATGAACCGCTATCGCTGAATCCCCCATAATGGTTTCAGGCCTAGTCGTTGCTATCGTTAAGTATTCATCGCTACCTTCGATTTGATAACGCACTTTAAATAGTCTTGAGCTTTCTTCAGAGTGTATCACCTCCTCATTCGATAATACTGTCTTAGCCTGAGGATCCCAATTGACCATACGCTTTCCTCGGTATAATTTTCCGGCATTATATAAATCTACGAATGCCTTGAGGACCGCTTTTGATCGGGTCTCATCCATGGTAAATGCAGTACGCTCCCAATCACAGCTAGCTCCAAGTCTTCGAAGTTGTTTTAATATAATCCCTCCATATTTCTCTTTCCATTCGAATGCTCGCTCCAAGAATTGCTCTCTGGTAAGATCACTCTTTTTGATGCCTTCCTCACGCAACATGCCTACTACCTTTGCTTCAGTAGCTATTGAAGCATGGTCCGTACCAGGTACCCAACAAGCATTTTTACCTTCTAGGCGTGCCTTTCGAATCAATATATCCTGAATGGTATTATTCAGCATATGTCCCATATGCAAGACACCGGTGACATTCGGAGGAGGTATGACGATTGAAAATGCCTCTCGCTCATCAGGTTCACTGTGAAAATAGCCTTTACTTTCCCAATGGCTATACCATTTCGATTCGATTTCTCCAGGAGAAAACTTACTATTCATGTCCATCTTATAGGATTTAAAAAATTAATAGGTTAATGTATATGCTGTAGCGCCTTTGTCATTGCTGACGACCACAAAAATATTCGAATAATCAGATTCATCAATATTCGGATATTCTTCACAATCACAAAGTTTATTCGCTAAGGTCGGAGTCGTGTTAGAGTGTCCAGATATGACATACACACCTGCTGGCTTCGATAGCAGCATCTCCGAAAATGCACCAAGTTTTCTTGGATTATACAACTCGTAGCTCTGTTGAATGGATTCCAACAATGGTGCTACGGTTTCTTTTGTTCTATTATAATCAGTAGAATAAACCTGCGTAACGCCCTTTTTATTCCACATATTGGCTAATCGTTGAGCACGCTCTGTGCCTTCTTCCTTCAAATGAGGGTCATCACCACTCATTTTTTCAGCGTGTCTAAAAAGAATGTATACTTTGTCTGATTTCTTCCACTTTATCGATTGACTGCGCAGAAAGTCTGGCACATGCAGATAATTGGTGCATGAACACAAGGTGAAACAGATAAGTATTATTAAATTTGCAGCCTTCATAGACACAAAATTACATTTTAACTGTTAAAATTAAGTTAGTGAGGCACCATTTTTGGTTTTTAAAGCATCTATATATTGAAATATAGAAATTCAAGGATAATAAATCGTTAAAATTTGAATTTAGAGAATATCATATTACTGTGTAAAAGTCAGGATGCAAGAGCACAAAAAATGCTCTACACTGACTACAGCCCTATGCTATTTTCTGTGGCTAAACGCTATCTTAAAAACGAAGAAGATGCCGAAGATGCGCTGATTGAAGCCTTCTTCAAAATTTTCACTAAAATTAAAAGCTTTCAAAATCAAGGTAGTTTTGAAGGTTGGATGCGTAAAATCGTCGTGAATGAATGTTTGATGAAATTACGTAAAAAAAGAAACTTCACCTTAGCATTGGAAGAAGCCTATGATATCGGAGAACAAGAAATGATTACGCCGAATCTAGCCTACCAAGATTTGCTAACTGTATTGAAAAATCTGCCAACGGGATATAGAACTATTTTTAACTTATACGAAATTGAAGGCTATAAACATCGAGAAATAGCCGAACAACTAGGTATCAGTATTAATACTTCTAAGTCCCAACTGATTCTCGCGAAAAAAAGAATCCGAGAACTCATCAAAAAAAAACAATTAGCGGAACGCGCTTCTTAATGTAATTTGTTATGACAGAATTTAAGCCTTTACATCAAGATCATCAAGTTGAAGTTCCACGAAGAGTATGGAACCAAATCGATGCGAAACTAAACGAGCAGAAACAAAAACGTAAGTTTATCCGCCTACGTACCATCAGTGCAGTAGCTGCCTGTTTTGTGATCGCTGCTGTTTTGAGTTACATCAAACTGGGTTTTACGCAATATAACGACAATAGCTTTGTCACTACGGAATCATACAAGAGCATGATTTTTGAAAATCTAGATAAAGTAAACGATGACTTTATGTATGATTACTCCCAACTTCAAGAAATCAATTCTTTGGTACTGAACGATAATCCGTCTTTCGGAAAGCGCAATCGTTGATGCCCTTTATAATTACTTCTTAATTTTGCATAGGAATCGACACTTCTAGCTAAGTCCAGCAAGAAAGGAAGACGATTACTTGAAAGGAGACCTCGGTGTCCAGATGGTTTTCCTATTTAATATGGAGATAAGCGAAGGTACAAAGAAATTAGCCAGTGGATTCTTGTGCTTCAAATACAAAGAATACTCATAGGCCTTCGCTCCTACACTACTTTTGATCTCTAAGGCCGTTCGTCCATAATCAATCCATTCGTGCTCATGATCCAATCCCAATTCCACCATTCTATATAATAAATTGAGATACAGTTGATATTTCTTGTTGGCGGACTTATCATAGCCCAGATAGTGTGCATGGAGTTCTGGACCATTATGAATCATCGAATAAAATGCCACCAATTGCCCCGTCTCTTCTTCCTCCGCAATATAAAATCGAAAAGCGTCCCCCAGATATTCTTTCATAATAGCAAAATAGTCTATTGGCAATTCAAACAGACTAAAATTAATGTTGGACATCACGTTTTTATACAAAGGATAACAATCCTCCTTGATGGCACGAATCTCTTCCAAATTCAATTCGCGATACTGGATTCCTTTCGATTTTTTGAAGGCACGTTTAGCTCGAACACGATACTTACTCGACATGGATGACAAATAATCATTCATATCTCTCCAGTTCTTATCCATATACAGGACCATCAAAGGTTCTACATTAAAATCTTTGAACGAACTACTTTGAATATCCAAGGATTGCATCGTATGCTGAGATGGAACATCTTTCATGAAAGACATATTCACCCTATATCCATTATTATTTAGATGTTCTCGGTAACTATCAATCACCTTTTCTGTCAGAACAAATTGTTCTTTGGGCGTAAGCCCCTCCTTTAAATAACAATGCATCAACTCTCCTGAAACCGTAATATTTCCACAAATCAAGGTATTAAATCGCACACGTTTTACCAAGGATTTACGAATATGTGAAGAGTCTTCATTGTCTGCATCCAAAATACTTTCCTGAGCTTGGAACAACTTAAGTTGCATCGGAAACATAGCTACCAATGTTCCGTTTTCCCACAATAAAACATAGCGCTGTTGCAAATCACTAAGCGGCGTCGCTTCGAGCGCTTTGAAATATTGAATAGATAAAAATAGATTGAATTGGCTTTCTTTCGAAGCCCATAATTCCTCAAATTCTGTAATGGAATCGTATATATTGAACTCATAAGGCGTTCCAACCAACGGCTGGCATTCCTTACTATCTCTGATAACTTTCGTCTTTTTCTGCGTACAAATCATAAAAAATTCGTAGACCTATTTTCTGTTAGTTAGCAATGCTCGGTACAAATCTGTTTCATTTCCCCAGGCTATATCCAAAAGTCCTCTTTCTCGGTAGGCATTGGAAAACCAATCATGTAGCCATAATTTTAACGATGCCTTGTCCGTAGACAGTATATCGTAATTATCAGCTACCATCGTTTGATATTTAGCCTCCACCGGAAATGCCAATCCAAATAAATGACTTTCAGAAGGAAAATTTAAACGAATACTTGCAATATAATTGCACTTTATATCATCTTTTGGTTCCATTTCCTTTCCGATAATCAGAAAAGGTAAAAAGTTATTTTCGTCAAAATAGCCTATAGAACCAGGAAATCCAACATAGTCTAAAGTATCGCCAAACAAGGGATCAATATTCATCCCTTGACCGATCTGAACCTCTAAACTCAACATAGAATCGGGCAAAATAGTTTTAGGCTTTGTTTCATTTTTACAACCAATCGCAAAGAAAACGACAATTAACCATGTTATATGGACGAATCCATAACAATCCCTCATAAAATCCAATTAATACAAAGTGTTCTACAAAGTACCTAAATATATCCTGAAAATCGGCAAACCAATAGCGCAATTTTATATTATTGTATAATTAAATGATTATAAGTTAAGAATCTATAACTACTATGGCAAAAGAATATTTCAATCCTTCAGATCTCAAAAAATTTGGTAACATTTCCGAATGGCAAGAGGATATGGGTAAAAAGTTTTTTGATTATTACGGTGAAGTATTTAAGGAAGGTGCTTTGACCCAGCGCGAGAAGTCTCTCATTGCACTTGCCGTTGCCCATGCCGTTCAGTGTCCCTATTGTATCGATTCCTACTCGACCGATTGCCTCAAAAAAGGAGCCGATGAAGAGCAGATGATGGAAGCCGTTCATGTAGCCGCTGCGATCAAAAGTGGCGCCACTTTAGTATATGGCGTACAGATGATGAATCACGTAAAGAATCAAACCATGTAATATGGCCATTAAGCAAAAAACAAAATCGCTCAAAGCAAAGGGCAATCGATTTCAGGATACCTTCTATCAACTAGAAGTCCTTTCTCAAGTGGATCAGCGCGTCGATTCCTTTCAGCATTTTAGCAGTAAAATAAAAGAATCGGGTTGGAATGGTATTCAACCGGCAGGCTTGGATGTTTTCCAATTAAATATCGGAAAACTCTGTAATCAAACCTGTGCACATTGCCATGTCGATGCGGGCCCTGATCGCAAAGAGGAAAACATGGATCGAGCAACGCTCGAAAAATGCTTGGAGATCATCGAAAGGTATAACTTTAAAACGGTGGATATTACGGGCGGTGCCCCAGAAATGAATCCGCACTTTAGATGGTTTGTAGAGTCCTGCGCAGCAATGGGTAAAGAAATCATTGATCGGTGCAACCTGACGATTATTCAAGCCAATAAAAAGTATCACGATCTTCCAGAATTCTTGGCGAAACATAAGGTTCAAGTTGTTTCTTCACTACCTTATTTTAGTAAAACTAGAACGGATGCGCAACGCGGAGATGGTGTTTTCAATGACTCCATCGAAGCTCTAAAAAAACTAAATGCCGTTGGATACGGAATCGAAGGCAGTGGTCTGATATTGGATCTGGTGTATAATCCTTCTGGCGCGTTTTTACCTGGAGATCAGATGCAATTGGAGCGCGAGTTTAAAGCGCAACTGAAACGTCGATTTGATATTGAATTCAACAATTTATATGCCATTACCAATCTTCCGGTTAGCCGATTTTTGGACTATCTCGTCGAAACCAACAACTACGAAGAGTATATGGAGAAGCTGCTCGAGGCCTATAATCCATCCGTGATCGATGGTTTGATGTGCCGTAACATGATTTCGGTAAGTTGGGATGGTTATATTTATGATTGTGACTTCAATCAGATGCTCGATCTGAAGGTAAAAACCAAATCCCAGCATCTCGACAACTTTGATTTTGATGCCTTGATGAATCGCCAGATTATTCTCAACAATCATTGCTATGGTTGTACAGCAGGAGCAGGAAGTAGTTGTGGGGGAACCTTGGATTAGGCTTATTTAAATTTGGGTGGTGCCTCCGGCCCGCGCTATGCGTCATTCCCTATTCGGTCATCCCTTCGGGATCGCGTGCTGATATACAACAGCACCCGCTGACTACTATCGCTACCACGTGGTGTTGAATATTTCATCCTTATTTTGATGTATATTAGGCCAAGAGTTAATCTTTGAACCGATTTTGTCAATAATGGATAGAAGGATAAAGAAAATTTCTCCATTACGAGCTGTCATTCTTGTGCTCAATAGACCCTAGATGGAGAAAAATATGCATATTTGAAGGACAGCAATCTTTCGTTTTATGTCTAGAAACCTTCAAATTTTCCGTTATAAAGATTGGGTTGCCTTGGGTCGTAATAGCTTCGAACCACCATACAAAGTATCCGATGCACTCGTAAATGAAGCGCGATTAGTTTATGTGGTTCAAGGAGAATCTACATTGACATCAGCACAGAAACAGTTAAAATTGCAATCTCAGGATTTACTGATCATGAAAACGGACAATTTTATCAATCAATGGCACAAAATGAAAGATAACGCCTGGGTGAAAGTCATTGTTTTTCAAATTAAATCGGATTTACTCAGTGATATCTATGATGAACAATTACCTTCTTGGTTTCAATCAGACTCGAATATAGTTCCCGATTCACTATTACGCATTCCATCCAATCCGTCCATCAACGCCTTTTTCTCTTCATTAACCACCTATATGAACCAAACTCAAATGCTCTCCGAAGAAATTTTGAGATTAAAAATGAAAGAGTTAATCACCTTGTTATTGCAAATCGATCAAAATGGCGCGATCGGGAAAATCTTTAGGAACTTGTTTCAGGCACCGGACTACGCGTTTCAAGAAATCATACAGCAGAATCTTTTCAATGACTTACATGTAGAAGATTTAGCCTTTCTGAGCAATATGAGCTTATCTTCCTTTAAACGTAAGTTCAACCAAATTTATGGTACTTCGCCAAATAAATACATTATATCCAAACGGCTAGAAAAAGCACACACCTTACTTCGAACGTCCAATCTTAATATTACAGAAATAGCCTACGATTGTGGTTTCAGTGAAGTGGGCTATTTTTCGAAAACCTTTAAGAAACATTTTGAACTAGCTCCCTCCGATCTAAGAAAAAAAATACAACATGAAAACATCTAAAAAATTATACACCGAAAGACTAGAATTGCGGCCATTAGTACAAGAAGATTGGCCTGAAATATCCTTTTTACGAAGTGACCCTGCCGTTAACAAATTTGTTCAGCGACCTGTCGCTGATACCAAGGATAAAGCTTTGGCCTTTATCGAAAAAATCCGTCAAGGAAGCGAAAACAAGCAATTATATTATTGGGCGATCACACGGAAGCAGAAACCTACTTTAATTGGAACCATTTGCCTGTGGAATTTTTCGGAAGATAAACGGACGGCAGAATTGGGTTATGACTTGTCTCCAACTTTTCAAGGTAAAGGTATCATGCGTGAATCATTGATGCGGATCATCCAATTTGGTCAAGATCAATTATCGCTGAATCAATTTCTTGCTTATACAAATCGTGACAATCAAGCTTCGATTCGATTGCTTGAAAAGCAAGGATTTCAACGGACAGCGATCAAAGACCCTGACTTCCAACATAATATTGTTTTTTCCTTGACATAGACATTCGAATCTACTCGTTTTATATCGATACTCCCTTCAATTATTTCATACTTTTGAAATATGAGAGTGCTTTTAATATGTATACTCACCGCCATTTTTGTTGGTGTTTCTAGTCTTAAGGCTCAGGACATTGAATTGAGCTTTCAATTGGTTGATCACGAAAGCAAGACATTCGTATCCAACGCCCATGTCTTTATCAATAATGGAAGCAAAGCAACGGTAAGTGATGCAGAAGGACGTTGCCAACTCAGGCTTTCAAGTTTAGAAAATCAAGCACTGGTTATCAGTCATGTTTCTTATGAAACGAAGATTATCCCATCCTCAAATTTCGATGATATATTAAATGGATCTCTTCTTTATATGGAGCCTAGAAAAGTCGAATTGGAAACGATTGAATTTTCAGCGAAACGAGCACCTAAGTGGAAAAAACAGTACAAGCTTTTTCGGAAACATTTTATTGGGCAAGAGGACTTTGCCTCAAAGTGCGAAATTCTCAATCCCGAGGTACTTCGTTTTGAGGAAGAAAATGGCGAATTGCGTGTCAAGGCAGTCGATATTCTACAAATTGATCAAAAATACTTATCCTACAACATTCAATTCTGGCTCGAAGAATGTATCATAGAAGCCAATGGTTCATCCTATTATAAAGGATATGGTCATTTTTCGGAAAAAGAAAATACACAAAAGAAACACCATAAGCGCCGAGAACAAATTTTTCAACAGAGTTTGGCTTATTTTCTACAAGCACTCATATCCAGTCCAGATTTGGGCGCTTTACGAAAAAAAGGGTTCGAGGTGGCTATAGAAAAATATCAATTGGGCCAATTCTATGCTATCGGTAAACCGACCATTCATGAATTAGTACAGGCAGATGGTCTTTTGGAAGTTTATCGACTCTATTTTCCTGAATTTCTGAGCATTACGCACACCAATCTAAAACAAGCCTCTAATCAAAATTATCAAGTTTCTATTTCCAAGGCTGAACAGCAAAAATTTGGGAGTGACGCTTCCCTATCCGTTCAAGGAGGTGATCGCAAGGTTAGGTCTAGGTTGTACAAGCTAGAGCCTTATCTACTCTTTGATCATCGCGGTGTAATACTCAATAAACAAGCCGTTAAAGAATATGATTTCTGGGGACAAAAACGATTGGCATCCACCTTGCCCATTGATTATGTTTCGCCTTTGACAGAGAATCTAGCTCTGCATGTACCTTCTGAGCTTGATACCTTACAGATCTTCAAAGATTTAGTTGGACGAAATACCCTAAAAAAAGACATCGCCTTGGGGCAACTGCAAAAACATTGGGACTTAAGCTACGTGCCCATTCTTTTGGATATTATCCATCTCAGTGATGATCAAGATATGATCCGTCACATCAAGAAAACCATCCGTCAACACCTTCCGGACATGCCATTAAATTTCTATGAAGGAAGTCAATGGTTATGGAAAAAGGAATCTATGTACAGTCATTTATACTATGATTTCAAAGGATATATTTATAGTGCGCTTGATCCAAAGTTTAGGCAATATTTCGAACATCGAGCGGATCAATCCTTGATTCGATTGGATGAAGTTCTATGGGGAGGCGTCCGCCAAGATGGTATTCCTCCTTTGCGAAATCCTACCATGATACAGGCAAATGATGCCTCCTACCTATCTGATTCAGACATCGTATTCGGAATGACCATTGGAAATCAGGCCTTTGCATATCCTCAGCGTATCCTTGCTTGGCATGAATTCTTTACTGACACCATTAACGGACAATCCATTGCTGGTGTATATTGTACACTTTGTGGTACGGTCATCATTTATAATACGGAACATGATGGAGTTCGCCATCAGCTCGGGACCAGTGGCTTTTTATATCGTTCCAATAAGCTGATGTATGATCAAGCCAGTCAGTCTCTTTGGAGTACCATCGAAGGTAAGCCAGTGATTGGCCCATTAGTCAATCAAGGCATTGAGCTTTCTATCATTCCAGTTGAATCTACGACCTGGGGAACTTGGGTAAAACGTCATCCCAAAACCAAAGTTCTTTCGATCAAAACAGGATTTGATCGAAATTACAATGAAGGAGAAGCTTATAAAGCCTATTATGCTACGGATGAACTTATGTTCCCCGTTCCAAAACAAGATCAACGACTCGCTAATAAAGCGCCTGTTTTTATAGTAAGGACCCAACATTTAGAACGAGATCCCTTAGCCATTTCTGTAGATTACTTACAGGAACATCCGCTACATGTAGATCAAGTATTGGATCAAAAGATCCTAATATTAACCGAAGCAATGGGATCGAGTCGGGCCTATTTGGTAGATTCCAGTACATGGAGTTCTTATAAAGCTGGCATACTAACAGATGCGAAGAATCAAACTTGGAAGGTAAGCGATCAAGAAATTATTGGTCCAGATGGACAATCTTTTCCTCGATTACCGGCCCATGAAATATTCTGGTTTGCATGGGTAAATGTATATCCCAATACACGTTTGGTGCATTAATTCGTAATTACTACTAAAAAACAAAAAGAGCTAAGCACTTTAATTGGGCCTAGCTCCTTTTTATTTCAGTAAACAAATGATGTCTATTCCACAATCAGTTTCTTG
>JAHDFB010000054.1 GCA_020628475.1 Saprospiraceae bacterium
TAACATATTGGCCATCTTCACCCAGCGTCATATCTAACTGATTGGATATTTTTTGATCTGTACTGATCGTTTTCCATTCGATAGTTTTCCAAGTACCGAATAATCGTTGTTTATCGACACCATCATTACAGGCGATCAACAATGATACAAAAACTCCAGATAATTCTTTTCATATTCCTATTACATTATGATTCATGTATGGACAAAGTCCTCTTCTTTCATAAATGTACTACGAATATTTTTGATCAAACTACATGTTCTCGAATTAATTCTATCTTAAAAGCCAAACCTGGATGCTTGGGCTTGATTTCGTGTGCCTTTTGAAAGGCGATGAAGGATTGTTCATAATTTCCCTGGCGTTCAAACAGAATTCCCAGTTGATAATGTGCTTCAAAATGATATGGATCAAATTCTAAGGTACGTTCCAGATCATTCATCGCCATATCGTATCTCTTCAGTTTTATAAAGGCTTTAGCTCTATGAATATATGGTGCATAAAAATCTTCAGAGTACATGATTGCGCCCGTCAAACGCTTAATGGCCAATTCATAATTAGCTTGTAGAAAACAGATTTCCCCGATTGCGTTGAGTAAATCAGGATCATCGAACCGAACATGAAAACAATGATTGAAATAATTCATGGCCTCTTCTCTATTACCCAATTCTTTATATATCATGCCCAATCTTAAATAATCTTCATACTGAAGCGTGAAGTCTTTGATATATTCGTCATAGGCTAACAAGGCTTCATGGCGTTGTTCTAATTTAAGATGCGCTTCGATTTTTAATAGAAATAGGTTTTTATCCAATTTTACCTGAAGTTTCTTAATGGCAAATTCTATCACTTCCAAGTATTTCTTTTGTTCCATCAATTTCTCTGCCTTCAAATATTCTTCGGACAAAGCCATTCTTTTTGCCAACTCTACCACTTGATATCCATCATTGTATGATACCCCACCATCATGCATCTGAATAGGTTTTGCGATTGGGAATATATTGAATACGAAATCAATCGTCGCCGACATGGCAAAGATTCCTATCAACAAAATCCAATGTAATGCTAAAAACTGTGTTGCCGCAATGTACACTAAGGGAATAGCTATCAACAAACTCGCTACCGGTCCACCGATAATAACCAACATGTTTTTCCAAATATTCGGAATGCCTTGATGGGAGCACATCCCAATTTTCCAATCAAATAGATTGATCTTGAAGTAAATAGACAATTTGCCGACGTGTAGTTCTAAACTTTTCGATGTATCGCCATAACTTCCAATATAGACAATCACTCGTCCCTCCGAAAATAATAAGGCAGGAATGGCATGTCCTAATTCATGGAATAAGGTCGTGACAGACCGCAGTAGTACGATTAGAAAAATCGAACAAAAACTAATTGCTATTCCAAGTAAAATACCCATCTCTTTAATTCATTTTATAGATTGCTTCTATATATACGTACGCAAAAATAATAATGGCGTTGCTTCTCTATGCTTTTTTATGATGAAAGGCAATGATTTTGCCGTTTCTACGTCGTTTTCGGCTGCCTTTGAGCGTAAAATCTATGTTCAACTGCGATAGCGATGAGAAACCATGACTGAAAGGAATCCCGAAGGGATGAGCCGAATGGCGAATGGTGTATCGTAGCGCCGCCTGATAGAGGCGGATCGCCCAACTTTACAAAATCCACCACTCAAATATCAAAAATAATATCCCTGTCATCATTGTCCATTTTATACGGGTAGAAATCCATCCGAAGGCGGTTGCCTTCGAGGCTCGATCTACCTGTATCAATAAATAAATATACGGTATCGTTACCAAAACATTGAGGTATACTAAAGCAGTAAACGGATAATCCCCTATAAATTGGTATTGCCAAATACCTAAAAAGCAAAGGAAGAGAACAATCATCATTTGTACCAACCATTTTGCTCTCGGCACACCAATAGATACCGCTAGTGTATTACAATTGTTTTTCCGATCACCATCTTCATCCTGCAAATCTTTCACCACTTCTCGAATTAAACTGGTCCAAAAAGCAAATATGAAATAATAACTGAATGGTCGAATGAGTCGATCGAGCTGAG
Source organism: Saprospiraceae bacterium (assembly GCA_020628475.1). Classification (GTDB taxonomy): domain Bacteria; phylum Bacteroidota; class Bacteroidia; order Chitinophagales; family Saprospiraceae; genus JAHDFB01. Next base: position 2,085 of record JAHDFB010000054.1, read on the forward strand.
TGGGCTCTAAGGATCGAAGTGCATTCCAACAAGGAATTAATAGTACAATGACCACGGAAGCGCTAAATATACTAACCACTAGATTTCCCCATAATGGCGTGCATTTCCAGTGTGACGAGTATCTCCGCAATGCCAACCAAGCCAAGACGTAAACGGCTAGGTAATATGGATGCGTGACCTTCCAGCTGTATATCGACATACTCAGAAAACCGAGCACGAATAGCAGCTTATACACGCTCGTCCAAAGCTGTGGATTTTTAAGGGCTCGCTGTGGTTTATTGATTTGATCAATCTCTATATCGAATATATCATTAATGATATACCCACCAGCGCTGATAATGATTGTCGTGATAACAATGATGGTCAATGCAAAGGTATCCAATACAGGAAGCTCATGACTTTCTAAAAAAGGATTTAATACGAGTAGTGCAAAGAATAATTGTGTCCAAGCGACCAGGATCAAATTTATGGGACGGAACCTCGATATTGCACGATTCGACGCAGACATCTACAACCATTTATCCTGAACCTTCAATATCGATTTTACTAGATCTCGGACCGCTCCTTTTCCACCCTTGAATGGTGAAATGTAATCCGAAATATCAGAAATTTCTGGCGCTGCATCCTGTGGACAAGCGGTGAGCGGAAAATGCTGCATCAACTCTAAGTCCGGTATGTCATCGCCCATATATATACTCGAGGAAGGGTCAATCAGTCCTTTTTGCATCAATTCCTGACAGAGCTTCCACTTATCTTTTACCGCCGTATAAACATGTTTGGCCCCCAGTCCTTCTAAGCGTGTTTTTACACCGGCAGAATTACCGCCAGTTATAATAATTATTGTGTAGCCTTGATCGATCGCATGTCGCAAAGCATAGCCATCTCTTGCATTCATGATGCGCAGTAAATGGCCTTCCTCTGTGACGAGCAAAGAACTGTCGGTGAAGACTCCGTCCACATCGAAAATTAAGGTATCAACCTTCTTAAACTTGGCTAAAATATTGGTCATTCTATTGATTATCGCGCCATTCATAGACCCATTTGGCCTGAATCTGCTCTAGATGCCCTTCATTGCATTCTTCTCGCTTCCCTTCGAAGGTATCAATTTCCAGTACCCACTCGATTAAATCCGTAAATCGAATTCTGAATATGTGACTATCTGTAAATTCATCTCCGAATCGATCGTATAGTTTGATCGCTATATCTTCGTGATCTGGCCAATTTATTGGTAAATCGTCAAAATCTTTAAAACTCATCGTTGCTCTTAATGTTCGTGACCTATTATTTGTTTCTGATCTGGTATGGTAATTTCAATTTCTGCCTCTTCGTTGGTAATAACCGCTTGACAACCCAATCTCGATTCCAATCTTGGATTGATTGCTCGGTCAATAAAATCCTCTTCTTTATCTGAAATTTCCTCCAAATCGTCCTCTCCTTTTTCAACGTAGATATGGCAGGTGCTACATGCACAAACACCACCACAATTGTGATTTAGGTGTATATCATTATCTTCGGCAATCTCCAAAATGGAATAGCCCTCTTCCGCGTTCTCTACAATTTTTTCTTTTATCTCTTTATCTTCAAATTTGAAAATAATCTTTGCCATTTTATGTTTCTTTTATCCCTATGGAATTTGGCTCAAAAGTAAGCCATTTTAACGTGGTAAAACGTAATTCAAGGTGATTAGTTCCAAATTTATTCGCTTATTTAACAAAGATTTTTTCGTCTGAATAAAATTTAGTGATATATTGACAAAAGTTTAAAAGAAAACTACACATTTGTTATATCGATATTATAAATTATAGAAGCTAGTAATTAAGACTAGACTGTACCATGGCTCAATTAGAAAAGAAGCAAGAATATAAGCCCTTTAAGTTCCGAGAACTCAAAGTCTACTCATCTACCGAGTGGTTGGCTGGCAACAATAAAAAATATAGACAGGTATTCGATGCAAAGAATACCGGCTACATATACGCTGAACTTTCCTTTTTCAACAAATACTACGACGAAAAAGTCTGGCAGGTAGAAGTGGAACTTCGATGTTATGAACTGGGCAAAAAGGAAAAATCCCTATGCAAACTCAATTTCAAACGTAAGGTCAGCAAGTTTGACAATATCGTTTACTTTAGAGAAGGTTGGGGCAATAAGAAAAAAGGTATCTTTTGGAAACGAGGTACCTACTACTGGGAAGCATACATCAATGGCGAATTGGTCGGAACGAAATATTTCTATGTAATCGATAGCCTGCAAGCTAAAAATGAAAATTTACTGGAATTAAAGTCCCTACAACTTTATGAGGGGCAGTATGATGATGTTATTGAAGATGATCGTATTTATATGAAATCCTTCAATGCAGAAGAGTCCCGCTATATTTATTTGGAACTTAGTTTCAATAATTTATACATCGAAGAACCTTGGCAAACGGAGATTTTTGCCAAATTCTATAATGAAAACCGTGAATTAAAAGGACAGGTCAATCGATTACGTAAGATCAAGAAAGGAGAAGAAACCCTGATCCTGACAGCCGGATGGGGCTCGAATGTAAAAGGTAGCTGGAAGCCAGGCAAATACTATATCGATGTCATGTTTCTGGATAAATTATTGGCCACCGTTCCATTTGAATTGGGAGAAGAGGAAGAAGAAGGTTCTCCTGAAGCGATTTTACCGGCCAATTTCCCATCGATCATTATTTCTCCAGAAGAACAGGATTTTGAGACCTTTGAAGAAATCATGGAACGCTTGGATCGACTTATTGGTCTGAGTGATATCAAAATGCAGGTGCGTAATCACGCAAAATATATTCAATTTCTGCATTTAAGAAAAGAAAAGGGATATACAGAAAAGGATGCCATCAATGTACATTCTGTATTTTCTGGAAATCCTGGTACTGGTAAAACAACGGTGGCTCGCTTACTCGGTGTGCTTTATAAAAAAATGGGGCTCCTGACGAAAGGCCATGTTCATGAAGTCGATCGCGCAGATTTAGTGGGAGAATACATAGGACAGACTGCTCCGAAGGTCAAAGAGCAAATAGAAAAGGCGCGAGGTGGTGTTTTATTTATCGATGAAGCCTATGCCCTCGCCCGATCGAATGATGATTCGAAGGATTTTGGACGCGAAGTCATCGAAATTCTAGTCAAAGAAATGTCCAATGGCCCTGGTGATCTTGCCGTCATTGTAGCTGGATATCCGAAAGAAGTGAAACACTTCATTGATTCGAATCCAGGACTAAAATCTCGTTTTAAACACTTCTTTGAATTTTCAGATTATTTACCACAGGAATTATCCGATATTGCTGATTTTGCCAGTGTAGAAAAAGAGGTAGAATTATCGGCCGAGGCAAAAAAACACATTGATTATCTAATCGTCAATGCCTTTAGAAATCGTGATAAAAGTTTTGGAAACGCCCGGTTTATTCATGACCTCATCGATAAATCCAAGGTCAATATGGGACTACGGATTATGAATCAGAAGAATCCTGAATTACTGAGTCGAGAAGAAATAGGACTGATTCAACTGGAAGACGTCAAAAAAATCAATTTAAGCAAAACCAAGCCGATTCCGGAGATTCCGATTGATGACGAGTTGCTGAAGTCTAGTTTGGCAGAATTGGATTCCTTGATTGGTATTACCAATGTCAAACAGCAGATTCATGAGCTGGTTTCCATTGTTTCTTATCACAAGAAAAATGGTAAAAATGTATTGAATAACTACTTCTTACATACCGTTTTCATTGGAAACCCAGGAACGGGTAAAACGACAGTCGCACGGATTTTAACGAAAATATACAAGGCGCTCGGGATCCTTGAACGTGGTCATATGATTGAAACGGACCGTCAAGGTTTGGTTGCAGGATTTGTCGGACAGACTGCTATCAAAACGGCGGAGCGAATCGAGGAAGCCATCGGAGGTGTCTTATTTATAGATGAAGCATATGCACTTAGTAATTTCAATGGTCTACAAGGCGATTATGGCAATGAGGCCATTCAAACGATATTAAAACGAATGGAAGATCAGCGCGGGGCATTTTTTGTCTTTGCTGCCGGTTATCCTGACAACATGGATAAATTCTTAAAGGCCAATCCTGGCTTGAATAGTCGATTTGATAAACGATTGACTTTCAATGATTATTCCCCGGAAGAATTGATTGACATTGCGCTTAAAATGCTTAAAGAACAAGAATATAAACTCTCTAAAACAGCCATCGAGAAGTTAAGTGCTGTCATGCATAAAATATACAATCAACGAGACAAGTATTTTGGTAATGCTCGAGCGGTCAGAAACATCGTATTGGATCTTATCAAGTTCCAAAACCTACGATTAGCGAAGTCGGGATCGACACGGACCAACAATAATATTTCGATCGATGATCTGAATGAATTGATTGCTGAATTGGATAAGGATAAGGGCTTGAAAAAACCGACGATTGGCTTCAAAAAGTAAGCCTGTCGTTTTATAGTCGAATTTTTACACCACCATTCACGGCAATACCTATTGCGGAATATCCCAGCCAACGTTCGTTCCTATTGTTGAGTATATTATCAGCGTTGACGAACAGGTCCAGCTTTTTGAATAGCTTATATCTGATATCTACATGTAGATCATAAAAGCTGCGATTTCGTAATTGATCTTCACTTTCTAAGCCGGTATAAAAATCAAACCCTGGTTCTATCTTTAGCGAATTGGACAGTAATGAAATTTTTGATCCGATTCCCATGTTGTAGGTATAGTATCCACTGATTCGGTTCCCATTCGAATCCCGTAGTAATTGATATCGGGCATTTGCACTTAATTCGATCTTATCTGTAAGATCATACTTGCCGACTACCGCCACAAAAGGGCTGGCTCCTCTAGTGTTGCTTGCATTCCATAATAATTGATCTTCACCTTCTGTATTTTCAATAAGTCTATATTCCAGCGCATCTCTCAGCAAGGTATATCCTCCTTCCATATGATATTCCCATCGATCGTCTCGCCCTTTAACCGCCAGACCAAGATTGGTATCTTTTCTATTACGAAGAGAATCGATGGAGAAGAGATATGGGTTAAAAGCCTGAAGATTGCGAAACGAATTGGCTTGAATATCAGCATCGGCCGTGAGCCCTACATAAAGACTTGAATTTCTCAATGATCTCCAAATTCGAACATCTGGGAATATATAATTTTGACCATTTTCAAATAAGACCTGTGCTCCGGCTTCCACATTCCAATAATCACTTTTATAAGCCAATTGTGGTAATAATCGGAAACTGGAAAGCGCATCAATCTCCGCTTGATTATTAGCAACTCGATCAAACTGCATATGCACGGAACTTTTAATATCTCCAAAAGCATAATTAGCTTGGGCAAATAAGGTAGAACCCACTTCATTCAATCCAAGATCGCTCATGCTCAATCTATAGGGTTGGAAGAAGACGGTATAATCCAGCTGCGAATTCACATCCGTCGGTTTTGAAATGCCTATTTTCATGCCGTTATTCCAAAATCTTCTAGTCGCATCGATCTGAAAGGCATTATTCAATATATCTCTGCTATCAAATTGACTGAATAGTTTAACATCTAAGGAAAGTTGCTTATTTAATAGGTAAGCAGCGGTCAATTCTCCTTGATGTCGATTGAAACGCGACGGTATTCTTTGATCATGTCGTGCTCCTAGATGCACGTAATCAATACCTATTTGAAATTTATCCTTTATCGTATGATGCGTATGTAGTTCAGCCAATGAAAATCTCGGATAGCCATAGGCTAATTTAATCGAAGAATGATAATATTCCGGTTTTTCATCTGGTGTCATAGCCATTGGCTTTATGACCGGAGCTGGATAGTCTAAGGCCAGTCCTCGAACATTGACATCATAGAAATAGTCTAATTTGCTCGTATTGAAGGCGGGTAAACTCGGAAGGACTTTAATACGCTGAGATTCCACTAATCTGGCCTGAAAATCTTTTAATACTGTTACTTCATCTGATGGTAAGGCCGGATTATTCGTTGTATTTTGATCGATACTATCTTGGACTTGTGCGTTTAGACCATATAGGCTTACGCCCAAAGCAAGAAGTATATACAAAAACTTAGATTGATTCATTTCCCCCATTATTTATTGTTTCCAGAACGCTTTTCCAATTTTAATTCCTCGTTCGAGGTATCTATATCTACACGATTCCATTCTGCTTCGACGGCCAGTACGTATTTTAATTTGGCCTCGCATTCATCTATAATTTCTTGATTGGAATCAAAATTTTCAAGAATGGCATTCAAAGCGGCTTTTGCCTGTAATATATCACCTTGTTTTAGAAATACATCACTAAGCAACATCATGGATTTTGCTACCCAAAATGGATATGGTTTCGAATCGGTTATTGCCTGACGGCATTCTGCCTCAGCCTGTGCCATATCTCTTTTATTGAAGGCGATGTTTGCAATAAAATATCGAGCTTCTGCTGTCTGAATATTATTACTCAACGCGACGACCTGTTTGAACTGTGCATGACTCGTTTCAATCTTATCATCCGCATAATTTTCCTTCGCTAGATTAAACAAAGCCCATGCCTTATCTTCTCGAATCAGGAATGGATTCTTCAACACTCGATCCGCCATATACCGAATAGCATCGCTGTCCTCTATTTGTACAGCACTGCGCAAAGCACCTACTTGGAATTGATATTGTTTTTCAGGATCTAATTCAATTTCTTCCAATAAACTATAATAATCAAAGGCCTTTTTGTACGCTTCGGAATGGTTATAACTGATGGATGCCGCCCGTTCCAATGCTTTTAAATAGTACTGACTTTCTCCTTGTTTTATCACATATTCATAATCCTTTAATGCTTGGTCATATTGATTTTGTAATTGAAATGCTTCGGCTCTTCTGTAATGTGCCATTAACTGATTGAAGCCTGAAGGATAATTCTTTATGTAACGAGAATATGCCGAAATCGCTTTTTCGTATTCCGCATTTTCGTATTGTAATTCAGCCGATCGAAAGCTGATAGAATCTTTTTCGAAACTATTGATTTTGAAACCCGCTTGTTTCTCAACAAAATCGAAAAATTCATCGGGTTGGCTCAAGGTTTCTACATAAATTTCTTCTAAAGCGATGATCGCTTGTTGAGATTCTGAGGCATTAGGATTGTGATTGAAAAGCTCTTTATAATAAGAAATTGATGTCGACACATTCCCTTGATTAAAGGCGATCAAGCCCAGTTTTAACAATGCTTTATTTCGAAGTGTTGACTTTTTAAATTGATCGACGATTTTTCTATAACTTCTTTCCGCCTCCACAGCCTCTCCAATACTTTGAAGCGTTTCTCCATTTTGAAAGATTGCAAAATCCGTTAAAGGAGAATTCGGAAATCGCTCAATGAGCTCATCCATAGTCACGATCTTCTCGAAAGGCTTCGCGAGAAGTCCTTGTAAGATTCCTCGTTGATAAAGCGCATAATCGGTTCCTTTCGTATTGAGGGCGATTGACTTATTGTAATAGTTAATGGCTTGCTGATATAGATTAACTTGAAAATAACAATCCGCGGTTCTTAGCAATGCATCCATCAACAAACCGCGCTCTGCAGCATTATTTTCCATGCTGCTACTGGCATCTTCAAAATACTGTCGAGCCAAGGTATAATTATTCAATTTTAAGTAATTATAGCCTTGCAAATAAAAGGCATATTTTTCGCTGGCGTCTTCAGGTACTTCGATACCTGTTTTATAAAGGCTCAAATATTGATTCAAGTGATTGATGGACTGTTGATAGTTGGCTTGATCATGTTCTATATCGGCTAATCGAAAATAGCTTAAAGCGGTTACTTCATTAACTAGTGGATGTTCATTGGACTTATTAAATAATTGTGTAGCTTGATTCACTTCTCCATCCAAATAATGCTGCATACCGTATGTATATAATATGCGTTGATAACTTTTCAAGATAGGTGGGCTTTTCATTTCCAGCGCTTCGATAAAGCGAATAGCTTCTGAATAATCTTCCGTATTTGTTAGAATATGTGATAATATTTTTTGCGCTTCCGGAAAATAAATGGAGGCTGGGCCAAGCTGTTTTAGACTATTCAAGGCCTCTCTATCCTGCCCCATTTCTGCCGATAATTTACCAAAATTAAATAAGGCTTCTTCCGACAAATCTGGAATAAAAGTCATTTCACTCGTGCGTTTAAAAGCCGCTCGAGCAGCATTTTTATTAGCTGTCTGCAAATACGAATTGGCTAAGTAATTATTCGCATTTTGCCCCATTTTACTGGATACATTAGCGATTTCTTTTAGTGGTGCTATGGCCTTCGTATATTGTCTCGTCTGATAATAAGCAAAGCCCAGTTGGTAAAAATCTTCCGCACGTACCTTTTGAGTATGATCGATGTAATAGGCCAAGTGATTGATCGCATTTGGATAATCCTTTTTAATAAAATAGGCTTGCCCTAAAATTCCACGTATTTCTTTGATGTTTTCTGTACTTTCAGTCGCAATACTCATCTGAGCATAATCTATCTGAAAATTTTTTTTGCTTAAAGAGGATTTGGGAGATGTAATATGGAATACGATCTTTATAAGCGGGTGCCGCGTCTAATTTTTGAAGACTCTGCACGGCTTCTTCTAGATCATCTTCAAAATAATGTGCCAAACCATAGTAGTATCTGGCGGGAAAAGAATACTCGTCCTGCAGGTGAAGAATCTTTTTCAACAAGGAAATAGCCACTCCGAAATCTTTCCGCACAAAATGTGCATATGCCTTTTTAAAATGTACCTCGCTGAAACGATCATTGGATAAAGCATCTAAATCTACCTCAGCAAAATAATTAATAGCTTCCAAGAAAGACTCGTCGTTATAATAATGAACACCAATATCAATTCTTGCTTCATTTAACCATTCACTGGTTTTATGATACTTCGTAAACTGAATGAGTTCTTCTATACTCTGTGGACTTCCAAGATAGTTGGAAAGCGCCTTGTAGTATGTCCATTTATCGCGTTGTTCTGGGCTATATTTAGGATTATCTTTATTGAGAACCTCTTCGAAAAGGGCATGTGCCGCATCATATTGTTGATCGTCGTACAATTGAAATGCTTTTACCATCGGATCGAAAAATTCATTTTGATCTAATGATTCCTGCGCCTGCCCTCCCTGTAGGCAGATAAGAAAATAAATGAATAGGAGCATTCCTCTTCTAAACATGATAATACGATTTACACTAGCTAACTGTTTACTAGATCAAAAGATTGTACACAACGCTGTTTAATTCCTTTGAAATAATTCAACAAAATTAGAAGGAATTGATTATAATGTCAATTATTTAAGGGATTTATAAATAGAAAAAAGTTTTAATATATAGAATCTCCTATATTTCGTACACTCTGATTTTCTTCTTTTTCAATCGTGTATTATCTACCAATTGGAGTAATTGGTTCATCTTATTTGCTTGGACAGCTGCAAAAGCGCAATCTTGCTTTAATTCGATCATTCCCAATTGATCCTTTTTTAGCTTACCCTGTTTGAAAAATAAGCCTGCGATATCACCTTTAGATATCTTATCTTTTCTTCCACCAGAAATAAACAGTGTTGTCCAAGAAGATTGAGGCGGCACGTCCGCTTCTGACAGTAGCTCAATAGATGGAGCATCAATAAATTCTGGTAAGATTTCTTCACTCCATTGCAAAACAAAGGCGGTACCATCATTTTTCATTCGCGCTGTTCGACCATTACGATGGGTAAATTCTTCTGCACGCATAGGAAGATGATAATGTATGATAAATTTGAGGGCAGGAATGTCAATGCCACGCGCTGCCAAATCGGTGGCAATAATTAGATTGTGCGTACCATTTCTAAATTTTATCAACGCGCGCTCGCGATCTTTTTGCTCCATACCTCCATAAAAGCATCCATGTTGAATACCCTTAAAATCAAGAAATTCACTAACCCTTCGAATACTGTCTTTGAAGTTACAAAAGATGATTCCCGGTTGATTGCCGATATGACACAATGCTTCCACTAAAGTATCTAGCTTATCCTTATGTGGTGAAATAATTCGTTTAATCAGCAATTTTTGATTGGACTCCCCTAAAAAGTTAATCTCAATCGGCTTGTTAAACTGGACAAATTCCGGCACTTCGACACCTTGAGTAGCTGAGGTCAATATCTTTTTTTCTAAACTTTGTAGTGCCGTTACAATTTCACTCATTTGTTCTTCGAATCCTACCTCAAGAGATTTATCAAATTCATCCAAAACCAAGACTTTAATAAATTCCGTCGTTACAGTGCCGCGTCTAATATGATCCCCCAGTCGTCCTGGTGTTCCTATCAATAGGGCCGGTTTATGCTGTAATTCCATTTTATCCTTCGAAAAAGGTCTACCACCATAAAACGCATTGACCTTTACCCCAGTGCCCATCTCACGTGCCACGGATTCTATTTGAATCGCCAATTCTCTAGATGGAACAATGACAAGGGCCTGTACCTCCTGAATGGATCGGTCCAATTCGGCAAGAATCGGCAATAAAAATGCTAAGGTTTTTCCAGTCCCGGTAGGTGACAAAAGCAATACTTCAGGCACCGAATGAATAGCCAACTGGGCTTCTTGTTGCATGGTATTTAAGCTCGTAATCCCCAGCTTTTTAAGAATAGCTTCTTGATTCTTAATCTTTTTCGTCATGCTGCAAAGTTACCTATTAAGAATGGACAGAATTCATTGTTCGAGATAAAATATTATAATAAGATCAATCATCTATTGAATCTATCCTCTAGGACTGAATAATTAATTTATATAATTTTGCGCCAAAAAAAGATATGCCGGCGATATCTGAAAGATCATCTTCACTAGGTAACTCCCCTATTCGCGGACTGATGCCTTTTGCTAATGCAGCGAAAAAAAGAGGTATACATATATACCATATGAATATAGGTCAACCTGATATTGAAACACCAAAGCAGGCCCTGGAGCTTTTAAGATCTGACCCAGAAAACATCATCCAATACGGCCCTTCGGAAGGCATTCTACGCTTAAGAGAAGTGTACGCGGATTACATTTCTTCTAATTCGACGAATATCCATCCTGAACATGTTCATGTCACTGTGGGTGCATCCGAAGCAATTTCGTTGGCACTTCTGACTTGTTGCAATCCTCAGGATGAAGTGATCATTCCAGAACCTTTCTATGCAAATTACTTGGGATTTGCACATCAATGCAATGTTCGTATTAATCCGGTCAGTTCATACATTGAAGATGACTTTAGGTTACCAAGTATCGAGGCTTTTGAACAAAAAATAACGGCAAAAACAAAGGCCATTGTTTTATGTAATCCGGGAAACCCAACAGGACAGTTATATTCTAAAGAAAAATTACAAGAACTCTTGCACCTTGTTAAGAAGCATGATCTATTTCTGATTGTAGACGAAGTCTATCGAGCATTTTGTTATGATGAGAATTTTCACTCCGTGTTATCCTTTAAGAATGTAGACAAGCATGTGATCGTAATCGATTCTGTTTCTAAATTATTTAGTGCTTGCGGTGCCCGAGTAGGATTTCTCGTTTCAAGAAATAAGAACTTCCTCTCCGCGGTCAACCGATTTGCACAATTGAGACTTTGTCCTCCTTATCATGGACAGCAATTAGCGATCGCCTGTTATGAGCATGGTAAGGATTATATCGAGCAATCAATCCAAGTCTATAATAATCGTCGACAAGTTCTTTTCAATTGCCTTCAAGACATTCCGGATATTCAGTTTTACAAGCCTGTGGCTGCCTTTTATAATTTGGTGCAACTTCCTGTTGCCAATGCCTTTGATTTTTGTAAATGGTTGTTGAGCGATTTTGAGTATGAAGGAGAAACATTGATGTTGGCTCCGGCCAATGGTTTCTATATGACACCTAAGCTTGGTGATCAACAGGTAAGAATTGCATATGTCTTGAACGAAAAAGACATTCAAAAAGGAATGATTTGTTTGAAAAAAGCATTAGAAAATTACCAATCAAAGCATTAATACATATTACATTTTTTCGTAATATAGAGGCAAATATTAAAAATTATGGCAAAAACATCATTAGTACTTTTAGCAGCGGGAATGGGTTCTCGATATGGATCACTTAAACAAATGGATGCTTTCGGTCCGAATGGTGAGACGATCATGGATTATTCCATTTATGATGCTATTCGAGCGGGCTTTGACCACATCGTATTTATTATTCGCGAATCTTTTCAAGAAGCTTTTGAAGCTAAATTTAAGAATCGATTTGGAGATGCCGTACAAGTAGACTTTGTTACTCAAGAATTGGACAAACAAACCGGCGATTTTGATGTACCAGAAACACGTCAGAAACCCTGGGGAACAGCACACGCCTTACTGATGGCCAATGAAGTTGTGGAAGGAAATTTTGGAATCGTAAATGCAGATGATTATTACGGAGTAGAAGCTTATCAAATATTATATGATTTTTTACAAAAGCAGACCAATGATTTTAGTATCATAGCCTACCCCTTGGTGAACACGCTGAGTGATCATGGTCATGTTAATCGAGGAGTTTGCTTTGAAGATGAACAAGGTCATCTTAAAGATATTGTTGAATGTACTCAAATTGCCAAAGAAGAAAACGGAACCATTAGTTACCCAGATGGAGAAGGTCGAAAATCTTTATCACCACAAACGAATGTTTCCATGAATATGTTCGGATTCAATCCACAATTCTTCAAACTAGCTTCATCGATGTTTAGTGCCTTTCTTACGAATCACGGTCATGAAGAAAAAAGCGAATTTTATATTCCAACGGTATTGGATCAAGCGATGAAATCTGGAGAAATCAATATTCAAATTTTGACATCTCCTAGCCAATGGTTCGGAGTGACTTATAAAGATGACAAACCACATGTTCAAGCAAAATTCCAAGAACTTATTGATCAAGGTGTTTATCCTAAAAACCTTTGGAATTAATTGTTCTATTACTAGCAAATAATTAGAAGCATATTGAAAGGAATATTCTTCTAATCGACCAATAAAAAAAGGGACCATTCATCCTATATGAATGGCCCCTTTTTCATTTTAAAACTATAATTTAATCCATCAACACGATCATTTTCTTTGTTACAACAAATGATCCCATCTCAATTTTATAATATAATACTCCCGAAGCTTTTAAGTCTTCTTTGCTCAGACTAATCGTGTTCATTCCTTTCGGATAAACAGATTCTATCTGGTATAGAAGTCTTCCATTTACATCAAATACACTGAACTCAAGTTCCCCTGTATTTGGCAGGAAGAATTGAATATTAGTCTTGTCAACAAATGGATTTGGCTCGTTTTGATAAAGCGTGAACGTCTCTTCGAGCGTCTCTTCTTTACCATAATCAAACTCAATACTTCTTCTTTCCAAATCAGATCCTATATATGCTTCATCCACAAATGTTCTTTGATTCAATTGTATTTGTTGATGCAATGGACTTGCAGAATTTCCTTCTAGAACAAGGGTAAACAATACTTGTCCTGCGTCTAATTGTATGCCGTTTGCTTGATCAAAGCTAATATGTGCTGATTGGTTCGCATTCGTAAAACCAATGTGCGCCGCATTCAAGGCGATCTGTTCCGACGTAATACTTTCTACACGTGCATCCATTACATCCATATTTAACTGGAATCCAAATAGATCAATTGACTCTTCCAGAACTACATCCACGATTTGTTGTTCAGAAGTCCCCATGGTTCTTTTCTGTATTTTCAGTCGAATTGGATTATCCGATCGCACATCACTGTTTGCACTGCTTAAGTTCGCCTCCGCGGTTCCATTAACATCACCGATTTTAACTCCTACAAAATCATGTTGAGCATCTTCAGTCAAATTGAATATCTCCGCTACCTCATCATAATTACAAGGTTGTGCTCCGTTCACAAAATCAAATGCTGATTCTACGAATCTCCATGAACTGTTGTCTGGCAAAATATCATCCTCGTATTTACCCAACAATAATCGTCTTAATTGTATCAGATCAATTCCAGTTACTAAACAATCACTATTCACATCCGCTGCAATTAATTGATACGGAGAATCTAACAATTCTAGACCTAATATATGCTTCTGAATTTTGACGATATCTAAGGTCGTAACTCCGTTCAAGAAATCATCATTCTTAGAAGGCGTGATTAAATAATCCACATTTTCTACTAAATCGAATGCATAAGTTCCATCAAATACCTCTGTCATTGGAAATTCAGGGTAGCTTGCATCTACTTCCACTTCCACCTGAGCGATATCTTCTTCATATGCCGTTCTCAAATTACCAGACACCTCAGAGGTGACGGTCAATCCGTCATCACAAGCATTGAAGTTATCGTCCAATCTTAAACTAGCAGTACAATAATCCCAGTTTCCATCTTCATCAGTCACATACATTCTTATTTCCAATATCTGTGAAACTCCATTTTCCGTAAGGTAATCACAGTTAAATGTAAAGCCATAATCTCCATTCGGCTGTTGAATAACATTCGGGTGATTGAAACTTTGGGCGTAAGCCTCTAAAGAAGATAAGCCTTCCACATCAGATTCTGGAATCATGGTCAAGCTAAGCGTGCCATCACAATTATCGAAAGATCCCGCATCAAAATCATTCGCCCATATATCCACGGAGCCATTAGCTGGCATCACGGCAATACTCAATCCATCGTAACAATACGGTGTAGGTTCTTTGTCCTCTGAGAAGACATGAATCGTTTGTGCACAGGTTGCATCATTTCCACAGCCGTCAGAAACAACCCAGAAAATAGTGTGCGTACCAATTGGGAATTCACTTAGTCCTATTGCATCCAAGGTTACTTCAGAAGATGGGTGCCAACCATTAGCTGGAAAGTCAATAGTATTATCTGCATTCACATCCAATCTCCATTGATATCCTAAATACTCGGCATCTGTACAATTATCCATACCAGTAATACCAAATGAACCAACATACCCCGTACAAGACTGAGAAATAACTTCTTGCGTTTCACAAAGCGCTTCTGGCTCTTCTGTATCGAAGGCATCTACCTCTAGATAGAATTCGAAATAACCATTATCAGATTGATAAGGATCAATTTCTCCCGTTACAAAATCTACGAAATTTTCATCGAAGATACATTGATCAATCACCTCGTAATGAATCACAAATTTCTTACAAGCTCCACCAGCAAATTGGAATGTATCAACACTTACTTGCTCGCCTACTTCCGTACATAATCCATTGATATCAATAAGAAGCGCAGGCACTTCCAAACCATCATTACAATCAATCTCTATCGCTGGTAGATCATCGTCAGGATCATTACTATTGTCATTGACAGCACACCAGTTGTATACACTATTGGATAAAGATTCAAAACTAATTCTATCACAGGTCAAGGTCTCATTTGGTCCTGCTTCTACCGTAATAATTTGCTGACAAGAAGTCGTTCCTACTGAATTCGTTGCCGTGAAGTTTCTAAATATAACTCCAGCTCCACATAATTCATTTCCTACGGCCGTTTGAGTGATTTCAACATCACAGGTAGCTGCAGCTTCAGCAGTTCCGAAAAGTCCATCCAATAAGCCCGTATCCGAAAGATCAATTCCGGCTAGGTCAATACAGGATATTGTCACAGGTTCTGGACAAATGATTTGCGGTGCCAATTTCTCCTGTACAAACACTTCTACCATCACCAAATTACAATTATCATTTTCAGAACCAAAGATTCCATCCATGTCAGCATCGTCACATACATTCAACTGGACCATCACAGGTTCATCACTGACATCCGCACAACAGAAGTGAACGACTTCATTTAATTGTGCATTATCATCACCTGCTGGTTCAAAATAATCTTGTGGAGCACAATCTCCTCCCATATCCATACGCATCACTCGGAATCCAATATCACTACATCCGTCGTACGAACCATCATCCAGATCCTCCGCATAAAGCTTGGCGATACCATCTTGTGATAAACTTACTGTATGCTGCGTTTCTGATATAATTGTTGGAGGATTTAAATCCACCGCCGTTATTGTAAACGATCCAAATGCCTGATTTCCACAGCCGTCTTTCACTTTTACATTTACCGTAGTTTCACCTTTCAATAAATTGGTGATTTGATTACCAACAATTTGACCATAGGATGCATGCCACTCTACTTCAAATGAACTACAATCATCTGTATTTGTCAACGTCGGTAAAGTATAACTTCCTTCACAAGACCATGGATCAACATTGATCGTTACATCTTCCAATTCATCCAATTCCGGTGCTTTAGTATCTTTCACCTTAATCCGCTGTGTAAATTCAAGTGGGTTTACTCCATCCTCTATTGGTAAACATTCATTATCAATCTTCCAATTTCTATAGATGATATACGCAGAAGGACAATTCACATCGATCAATACTTCATCCCAGTATCCTAAGTGAATATCACAATAATTATTTCCAATGATCGGTTGACCGCCAAAGGTTGGATATCCTGTGTTTTCTGGTTCCGTCAAACTTGGATCTTGTTCTACATCTGAACAATTGAACGAATTATCAAGAATGTATTCCTGCGGATATTCAACCATCATCGGATCAAATGGTAAGAAATCAAATCGCTGATCACAAGAAACTTCATTGCCCTCATCGTCTGTAATCGTCCAAGTTCTTATCAATTCGACTCTAGGTTCACTACATTCACCAAAGTCTTGAAGCGCATCTTTATAACTAATTTCTGCCGAATTCTCACAAGTTTCTAAAACAGCCATCCCGTGAACCAATGTTCCTTCCAATGGGTGTCCTACTGGATATAGCTCGTTTGGATCCTGATTACAAGTCAAGGTAACATCCTCTGGACAGCTGATTTCTGGAATCAATTTATTTTCTATGGTTATATAACCCCAACAGCTGTTTCCATCTCCATTACAATCTATAATTGACACTGTAAATGTTGATCCAACATCTTCTAAATCAAAGACATTATCTACAATATTTCCATCTTCATCCGTGATTTCCATACAGTAGTTTTCATAACAACCGTAAGGCCCACCTTCTAAAATCATATCTTGCGTCACGATGGCTTCACAGGTCGCACCTAATGAAATATTGATGTTATTATTACAGCCTATCACGGTGGTAGTATTACTATATTCTAAGACGGTTATATCGAAAGAACACATTCCAACATTGCCATAAATGTCTATGGCACTGATATCAATCGTCGTTGTACCAATTGGAATCTGATTTAAATCGATCGTTTCTCCATTCGAAGAATAGGTGACCGTATCAATTCCACAGGTATTAGATAGATCAATCGGTGGATGTATGCTTGCATAACAATCGCCTGGGTCAAGATTAATCGTTATATCTTCACAGCCCGCCTCAAATTCAGGCGCTTCGTTTGCTTCTACCGTCACGACAAAAGAACAAACGCCAATATTTCCTGCAGCATCCGTTAACGCATAGGTAACCGTTGTAACTCCTACTTCAAATACACGAGAGACTAAATCTCCTGCCACATCGATTGTTCCAGACTCAGATAAAATTGTTTCAGTCGTTGAATTAGAAGTTCCCGTTACCGTGTTCTCATAATCATAGGTAACTTCCATAGAACCTTCCATACAATTATCCGAGAAGAAAGGATGATTCCATTCGAATTCTGCACCACAATCCAGCTCCGAAATACTTATCACCGTATCCATTTGCATATAAGCGACACCACTTGTTCCAGCACAAACCGGCGCCTCAACATCTGCCACCATTACGATAAAGCTGCAAGAATCCATGGCACCGTACTGATCCACAATGAAATATTCAACTATACTGGTTCCTACTTCAAAAAATGATCCACTTGCATCTCCCGTTCCGGTAGCAATCACGTTTCCAAGCGTATCTGAAATCTCAAAAGTAATGTCTGAATTAATATCACAGATATTATCCAAGATTTCCAATGAAATACTATCAACAACAGCTCCACACATACCTAGATCATTGACAGTACTTACATCCATAGGACATGCTGTTATCAATTCATAGGATAGGTCATTGATCTGAATATCAATCGTACAAGTTGAAGAATTTCCACAATCATCTGTAGCCGTAAATTCTAAGGTGGTCAATCCTAATGGGAACAAGCTTCCGCTCGTTAGTCCAGTTGTATCCGTTTGTACCACAGTTGGAGTTCCACAATTGTCTTCAGCAATTGGAAGAGAGAAATTAGCATATGCTTCACAAGATCCCGCTGGCACCTCGAAAACATAGGCCTCCAATGGGCAATTAATAAATTCAGGTGCCGTGTTGTCCGATGTACTAAAATTGAAGGTTAATGAATCCATATTCCCACATTCATCAGATGCATAAAAGGTTACATCTATATTTCGACCATCGTTACAACCATCGACCCAATTAGCCGCATCAAAATTGTTCGACCAGAAGATCAGTCCACAAGCATTTTCTGCACTAATTCCCGCGTTATTATTTAACCAACTAAGCAATTCATCATCATTTCCAGCATTACTATCTGCACATTCCGTCTCATAATCAGCACCTCCAGATAATTCTATTGGAGCAGAAGTCACCGTGAAATCCGCCGTATCCGATACCATATTTCCGCAATCATCCATTGCCGTAAATACGTAGGTATCTGTACCCGTCACTCCACATATATCAATACTCG
The DNA here is from genome assembly GCA_020628475.1 of Saprospiraceae bacterium. Classification (GTDB taxonomy): domain Bacteria; phylum Bacteroidota; class Bacteroidia; order Chitinophagales; family Saprospiraceae; genus JAHDFB01. Next base: position 20,719 of record JAHDFB010000054.1, read on the forward strand.
AAATCAATTGATACGACCAAGTAGCTTCTGAGCAAGATTCCATGGCCATGGCACCTCCATTTGTATTCAACCAAGCGTTCAAGTCACTAGCATTTCCTGTTCCATCACAAACCACATTAAGATCCATGGCCACAGCCGTTATCGAAGGAGCAGTCGTATCAAATAATTCAACATAAGAATTTGTTGTAATAGAATTCCCACAATCATCTGTAAAAGTAAAGGAGTATATGGAAATATCTCCCCCAGTACAATCACCCGTCTCTGTTTCTAACATAGAAGTGAAAGTCACATCCATATCACAATTATCAACCACAATCAAACCTGCTGCAGATGCCAACCAATTGGCAATTTCAGTTTCGGTTGTTGAAGCCCCGCATTCAGCATATAAAGGTTGTGCTGCAATCATGATTATTGGTTTTTCTGTATCCAACATTTCAATGCTTGCACTAGCCGTCGCCTCATTTCCACAGTCATCCGTCGCTGTCCATGTTACCGTAACCATGTCCTCACAGGTCATTGGCGCATTCGCTGGGTCATAATCATTCGTCACCGTTACATTCGAACAATTGTCACTAGTATTAACAGAATTCAACCAATTATTGATCGTGCCTTCCACACCTACATCGCCACATTGAAGACTGATATCAGCAGGCGCCGTGATCATTGGTGCCTCCGTATCTTCTATGATATAGCTCAAAGTAACCACTTCACTTATTTGTCCGCAGGCATCTTCAACCCAGAAATCTACTTCCCAAGATCCTATTTCTCCAGTACAAGGAGCATTTGCCATAAAACTGATGTCCGCAAAATTATTTTGCCAGGTAAAATCTCCACAATCTTCAGTCACCTCCGAATCTGCAATACCTCCATTGTTGGCCAACCAGCTGATAAATCCAGCGACATTTCCTTGACCATCACAGGCAACTGTTTCATCGCTTGCCGTCGTATTAATGACTGGTGCCGTCGTATCTTCTATAATAAAGTCTGCAAAACATACCGTGCTATTCCCAGCTGCATCTGTCGCTGTAAATTGGTAGGTTGTGGTCGAAGTCATTCCACAAGTTGAAATTGTATTAAATACCATTTCCGTCACCACTAATTCTGAATCTGCCGTACAATTATCGGATGCCATTACTCCATCGATAAAATCTGTAAGATCAGCCGTATTACCTGCGCCATCACATTCGACCGTCATATTCATTGGACAAGTCAACACTGGAGCCTCACAATCAGAAACTTCTACAGTAAAGCTACAAGAACTACTTAATCCAGATCCATCCTGAATGTTATAACTCACTGTAGTAGTGCCTAATGGGAACGCTGTACCTATAGCTATTACGCCAGTAGCATCTGTTACATCAATACTTCCATCCGCACTAACGATTGTATGGGTAATCTCTACATTCGGACAATTCTCCATCGAAACAGGATTGATTAAGTCCGTAGATGCCCAAACACAAATTCCAGCATCCGTACATACATCCACAATGGTACTTGGACAAGAAATAGAAGGGATATCACTGTCTTCTACAGTGATCACAAAACTACACGTTGAGGTATTCCCACAACCGTCTGTAGCTGTATATTCTATGGTTGTTGCTCCTAATGGAAATGCCGTTCCTGAAGCCAAGCCTCCAGATAAACTGACAGATGCGACATCATTGCAATCCGTTGCAACAGGCACACTATAAATTACATTAGAAGTACATAAATCAACATCGACATTCACTGTCATATCAGAAGGACAATTTTGAAAAACAGGTCCTTCATCATCCGCTTCAACACTGATATTAGCCGTAGCGGTTGAACTGGCACCACAACCGTCGGTCACAGTCCATACAATCGGGAATGAAGCTGCATCACATAATTCTGGTACCATCCCATCCCAATCATTGGTTACTGTATATTCTTGACAAGCCTCCGTTACCTCGTAATCGTTTAACCACGCCATAATTATGCTTAAATTCTCATTACCACACGAAATCTCAATATCTTCTGGGGCGACAATAACAGGGGCGACATCATCTAAAACATAAAATGTTTCCATCACCGTTGCCGATACATTTCCAACGCCATCTTCTGCGACAACAGAATACATGTAAACGGTCAATGAGTTTGTTCCGTCACAAGATTCCGTGACAGAAGCTAATTCGGTAGTAATAATCGGTTCATCACAATTATCAGTTGCCGTGATTGATCCTAACCAGTTGGCTAAAGCAACATCAAAATTTTCAGTACAGCTGACAGTATCACTAGCGCTAGCACCTACTACCATAGGAGCTTCAGTATCTGCTATAATAAATTGAGAAGTACAAACGGCTGTATTTCCACTACCATCA
>JAHDFB010000055.1:0-2332 GCA_020628475.1 Saprospiraceae bacterium
ATTGGCAGAAGACTCTCCCTTGAACAAATAAAATCCCTTAGGATGAATTTCTTTGGTGCTTAACATGATGTGTCTATTGATTCCTTTATTAGTGTAATCAGCAGACCATTTCGTTCCAATAAATAAAGACAATCTTCAAAAATGCGTATAAATAACTAACAACCAGATTTTTATAAAAGATCAAAATCTGCTCACACATTATAAAAACCAATAATGTGACCAAGATAGTATGACAATAAACGACCTAGAAAACAATTATTCCTTGTATATTTTCACCTGCCTTTCTCCAGGTTTAATATATCCGCGATACATACCCGGCGTGTTAAAAGTCATCGTAATGTTTCCGTTGGAATCCAGCCCGACAACGCCGCCACTACCTCCTTTTTTCACCAATTTTTCCATCACGACTTCCTTAGCTGCCTCTTCGATCGAAATACCCTTATATTCCATACGTGCCGCAATATCATAGGCTACAGCGTAACGAATAAAATATTCTCCGTGACCAGTAGAAGAAATACCACAAGTCGCATTATCAGCATAAGTACCTGCACCGATGATAGGCGAATCCCCTACCCGATTGTATCGTTTATTGGTCATTCCACCAGTAGAGGTTCCAGCCACAATATTTCCAGCTTTATCTAAGGCAACACAACCAACAGTACCGTATTTAAAATGCTTACTTTCTTCGGTTTCTTCATGGAACCCCATATTTTCCTTGGCTTTAGCACGCTCCAACGATTTCAAACGACGCTCCGTCGAAAAATAAGACGGATCTACCATTTCGCAGCCTTGCTGTTCCGCAAATAATTCTGCTCCTTGACCAGTTAGGAGTACATGTTCTGAATTCTCTAAAACCTTTCTTGCAGCCGTTATAGGGTTTTTGACATTTGTAACACCGCCAATAGCTCCAGCATTTTGATCGATACCCATCATGATCGATGCATCCATTTCATTTGTTCCAGCATTGGTAAATACACTTCCCTTTCCAGCATTAAACAAAGGAGAATCCTCCATCAACTTGATCACTTCCGTAACAGCATCTAAAGCACTTCCACCCTTCGACAAAACAGACGCTCCAGTATCCAAGGCTTCATTCAAGGTAGCTACATAGGACTGTTCCATCTCTTCTGTCATATTCTTTTTTAGAATAGTACCAGCACCACCATGAATAACCATGGCATACTCTACCTTTTCTACCGAATGTTTCGTGCTTTTATGTTCAGATGAAGAAGCTGCATTCTCCGAATTTTGATGACAGGAGCTCAGCAAGAAGATGCCTATTAAAAGTAGAATATTGTATTTCATAAGATCAATTTGTAAAAGCCTTTACCCATTCTTTTGACTGCACGCTATGACTTTTTCTATTAGCACGTGAAGATAAAATATATCTCCACTTTTGGGCGTAAGCCCGAGAATAATAAATTGCAATCATTCCAATACCAAAAGCAATTAAATATGCGACCAACAGTTTCCAACTAAGTAACAGTCCTAATAAGACAAAAACAATGGTCAACAATAGATATTGACCAATCAATAAGGCCAAATAAACCGGAGATTTAAATTCATGTGCTCGAATCCGATGATCCACAAACTTCCTGGCAAAGGTGATAGGAATGGCATGTAAAACAATCCCCAGTAAATATACCGGAAGTAAAACGATCATAAATAAGAAATCAATCCACTTAGGTGCATCGATATTAACCTGTTTATGTTTATCAAAATACGATTGAATGGCTCTCATGTAAGCATCATCCTTATCAATTCTTTCTGCCATATTTTTCTCCTCCAAAAACACATGATTTCCAGTTTCAACCACAGGAAGAATAGCTTCATTTCTATGCAAATCCATGACCGAGTAGGTAGAATAAATCAAATCCTCTCGATCTTCATGATCAATGTGTCGAATACAAGCCTTCATGCGATCAGATACTTCGGCCAATAAACTTTGATTCATCTTGGCCTCTGTTGCAAAAGAGCGACTTTTAAATTCTTGAACATCCAAGGCCTCCCCAATATTGATACTTACCTTCGAATTAAACAATACATTCCGATCAAAATTAACGCCAACCGGTAATATAGCTAAATCAGCATGCTCATCCATAAAAGCAAAACGAGCCAATCCCTTCTTTAGCGGTCGGAGGAACAAATTTTCATGCGTATGTGCTTCAGGAAACATCAACAAACTCTTGTTTTGTTTGAACAATTCTTCAACAGCTCGTTGTGTAATCAGGTTTTTCTTTACATTATTCAAACCATCTTTATAACGGAATATGGGGATTTGATTGGTTCCTACTAGTAACCAGGATAACCACTTCTTCGAAAACAAATCCCC
>JAHDFB010000055.1:2342-22668 GCA_020628475.1 Saprospiraceae bacterium
CTCGCACCAAAAAATGAAGGTTTATAGGCAAATAGCAGGCCAGTAAACATGGTTCAATAAATGCTGATGGGTGATTACTTACTAATATCAAAGGTCTATCCGTTGGAATATTTTCCAAACCATCTATATAAATCTTACGGAAATATAATTTCGTTGCAAAACGAACAACTGGTCGAATTAGCTTATAAATCATGTACATTTGTTTACTCGGTAAAATTATAAATATTTTTGGGCATGAAAAGTATGGAGGATAATGACGGTTAAACCCACGCTAATAATAATTACTGGTCCAACAGCTGTTGGTAAAACAGCCATCTCTATTCAACTCGCCAAGCATTTTAATACGGAAATCATTTCTTGTGATAGTCGTCAGATCTATAATGAAATGTCTATTGGAACTGCAAAACCAAGTATACATGAACTTCAGCAGGTTAAACATCATTTTATCGATCATGTATCCATTCATCAAAAATATACAACAAATGACTTCCAGCGAGAAGCCTATGCGGTCATAGAAAGTTTGTTCCAAGAAAAAAAGCAGCTCATCTTAACCGGTGGAACGGGGCTCTACATCAAAGCATTAATCGAGGGCCTGGACGATTTTCCAGAAGTCCCAGAATCTGTTTTTCAACAATTAAACAAAGATTGGGAACAAAAAGGCATTGAACATCTTCAATCACAACTAAAACTAAAGGATCCAATATACTATGAGCAAGTGGACCTTCAAAACAGTCGAAGGCTGATTCGTGCGCTTGCTGTCATAGAAGCTTCTGGAAAAGCATTTTCAAGCTTCTTAAATCAAAGAAATAGAATCCTACCTTTTAACTACTCGTATTTCGTCTTAAATCGTCCTCGACACGAATTATATAAACGAATTAATCTTCGAGTTGATCAAATGATCGAACAAGGTCTCTTAGACGAAGCGCGAGAACTGATGCCTTATGAAAACCTTTCAGCATTACAAACTGTTGGTTACCGGGAGTTATTCCCCTATTTCAAAAACGAATGTGATCTAGAATTTGCTATTTCAAAAATCAAACAGCATACGCGCAATTATGCGAAACGGCAATTAACTTGGTTTAGAAAGGTAGAAGAAGCCATTTGGATAGATCACGCTTCGAATACATTTGATCAAATTATAAAACACCTAAATACATGAATATTTGGTTTGACAATTATAGCATTGAACAATTAAACGCGTTCAAAGATGACACGATGGTCGCACATTTGGATATTCAATTTACCGAAATTGGATCCGATTATCTAAAGGCTACAATGCCTGTTTCCAACAAGACAGTGCAACCTCAGGGCCTTTTACATGGTGGCGCGTCTGTAGCACTTGCTGAAACCATGGGTTCAGTAGGCAGTTGGTTAATTGGAGACCCACAAAAAATAAAAGGAGCAGTAGGTGTAGAAATCAATGCGAATCATCTGAATGCGGCCAAGAAAGGAGATCTTATTACCGGAATATTAAAGCCCATCAAACTCGGAAAAACATTACATGTTTGGGAAATTAAAATGTATAACCAAGAAGAAAAACTTTGCTGTATCAGTCGATTTACATCGATGCTCTTGAGTAAATAGTAGAAAATTGTACAATATGTCCTACTTAAGAACTTTATTTTCCAAATGGAACTAAATTAAAAGTTAATTTTGCCCACTTACCAACATATAGCAAATTAAATAACAAGACTAAAAATTATTATATGAAAATTGTCATGACTACTATTCTTCTTTTAGCGGGGCTCTTCAGTACTGCTCAGTTGAATATGACATTAAAAAGCCAAATCGATTCTGACGGGAATGGAAATGATATTTGGGGATACGTGGCTCCGGATGGAACGGAGTATGCGGTTCTAGGAACAACAATCGGCACCCGAGTATACAGCCTGGAAGATACCGAAAATCCGATTGAAAGAATTTTTATTCCAGGTTCAAATTCTACATGGAGAGATATGAAACAGTGGGGTGAATATGTATATGTAACCTGTGATAGCGGTGATGATGGCTTATTAATTATAGACATGACTCAAGCTCCAGATAATATTGACTTCAAATTTCTGAAGCCTGTCGTAGATGAAGGTGAATTAAGTTTGGACCGTTGCCACAATATTTACATTGATGAAAATGGGATTATTTACCTCGCAGGTTGTCAAGGAAGGGGTGTCGAATTCTTTGATCCCAACACAGATCCCTTGGATCCAGAATACTTAGGTTCTATACCTTCACCATATGCGCATGATGCTTATGCAAAAGGAGACACCTTATATGCTAGTCAAATATTCGGTGGTGACTTGGCATTGTATGATGTTAGCGATAAAACAAATCCTATTCTACTAGGAAGTGTTGAAACATCCAGTGACTTTACCCACAATGCTTGGGGTGACCCAACAAATACATATGCCTTCACAACGGATGAACGAGCAGAAGGATTTGTCGATGCCTATGATATTTCAGATCCAACAAATATCGAATTCTTGGATAAATTCCAACCTCCTGGAACGGCTGGAACGGCAACCATTCCACATAATACGCATTACTTCAATGGATTTTTAGTAACTTCATGGTATACTTCTGGAGTCGTTATTATTGACGGAAATAAACCGGACAACCTGATTCAAGTAGGATATTACGACACCTTCGATGGTCCAAATGGTGGATTCCAAGGATGTTGGGGAGTAACGCCCTATTTACCTTCAGGTACTTTGATCGCTAGTGATATAAATTCTGGACTTTGGGTATTTGATGTAGATTATGTTCGAGCTTGTTATTTAGAAGGGAAAATCACCGATAAAAACACAGGTGCCAGTATTTCCAATGCGAACATCAATCTGATTTCTTCAGACCTGAAAGATCCAGCTTCTTCAATGGCGAATGGAGAATATAAAACAGGACAGGCAACCGCAGGGACTTTTACTGTTGAATATACGCATCCTTTATACTTCCCTGTAACATTAGAAGTAGAGTTAATCAACGGAGAAGTGACTATTCAAGATGTAGAAATGGAGTCATTACCTACTTATGATGTCAATTTCTTAACTGTGACCGATACCGATGGGAATCCACTTCAAAATTCTCAAATTTTCGTTCGAGGTGAGTCGATCAACTATTCGTTTAAAACAGACGAGAATGGAGCGGCAGCCGGATCAGTCGTAGCTGGACAATATGACATTTTTGCTGGAAATTGGGGCTATCATAATGTGGTCTTAAGCAATAGCGATATTCAAGCCAACGAAAACTATACACTGGAATTACCAGAAGGATATATGGATGATTTTATCGTAGACCTTGGATGGCAGGTAGAAAACATTGAAGAAACAAATGATTTTACAGGAGCTTGGGAAAGAGCGGTACCTGCAGGAACATTCGGAAATGGCATGATTTTCAATCCTGATCAAGATGTCACAGGAGATCTTGGAAACATGGCTTATGTTACCGATAATGAAGTAGGCGGATCTTCCTTCTCTTCGGATGTTGATGATGGAATCACGATTTTAAGATCACCAGAAATGGATTTGACGAGCTACGATAACCCACAAGTACAATTTAGACTATGGTTTGCTACAGGAAGCGGAAATGGTCAATTTGATGATGAGATTACTGTTCGACTAAGCAATGGTGCAGAAGACGTCGATATTTTAGTATATAACAATTCTCAAGAATTCTGGTCCGATATGTTCAGTTTCAATGTAGCAGAAGCCTTAGCCATCACCAATACCATGACCATCGAGGTTGCTGTAGGTGATAGTGATGCTAATGGCCATATTGTAGAAGCCGGGTTTGATCAATTTTTTGTAACGGGTGCTCCTACGGTAAATACCACCGAAATAGCGCTAGAAGGCATTGATATATACCCTTCTCCGGCGAATAGTCAATTTACAATCGATTCGGAGCAAAGTTCTATTCAACAATATGAAATTATCAATGCAACGGGTCAAATAGTGGCTTCAGAAACGATCAATACCAAGCAAAAAGTGATAGACATTCAGCAATTAGCTGCTGGAGCTTATTTTGTTCGAATCTATACAGATTCAAAAGAACAAGGAACCTATCCTCTTCAAATTATTCGATAAGAACAATATCAAAAAATACAAAGCCTTTATCCGCACTTGGATAAAGGCTTTTTTTATGAAACAATGCACGAATCTTTTTTTTTCGGTAGCATTGTAACAAATTTGTATAGATGTATCCCTATTTCAGAACCATATCTACCCTTCTTAAATCTAAAATGGCTCCTTCCATCACTATTCAGGATAAAGCCATCATCAAAACTAGAGTCTGGTTATCGGATATAGACGTTTATCCCGAACTAAACAACGGACGCCATCTTACACTCATGGATTTAGGACGTTTTGATCTTGGCTATCGAATGGGATTATTCAAAGTCCTGAGAAAGCAAAAATGGGGACTCATGGTGGCCGGCAATTTCACGAGATACCGACGCAGATTACTATTATTTCAAAAATTTAGCATCGAAACAGAAATAGTGGGATATGATGATCGTTGGTATTATTTCTATCAGAAAACCATACGAAATGAGCTTATTCACTCATCTGCTTTGATTCGGACAGCCGTAACTTCTAAGAACGGAATCGTTCCAGCAAAAGATGTGACAGCGGCGATGGGTATTCCTTATGCACCCTCCGTACCAGATTGGGTACACGATTGGATTCAATTACATGAAGTAAGTCCATCTTTAAATCCAAAAGATTTGAAACGAAAAGCTCCGTAATTCAGGTACTTTCACTCAATAATCCCATCCTTTCACTAAGTAGCTATTGACAATAGTTACAGAATACAATATCTTGTTCATAAATTAACAGTTATCCCAACCCCCTTTGTGATTTCAATCGAATCACTCCAAAGAACCAATTGCCCTCTACCTCCATTCCTATTAATCATAATATCAATATGATGGGGGCATTGGTTTTTTTACAACCATTTACCTTCTTGAACAGGACCTGATGAATAAGCTTCCATCCCCTGCAGTAATGCCGAAGCATCCTCCTCGACTATAATTCGATCCACATAGCGCGCTTTTAAGAAGCCATCCTCGACAGCCTTTTGCAGAAAGCTTAAAATACCATCGAAATAGCCATTGATATTATAAATTCCAACGGGTTTAGAATGAAGATTCAATTGTCCCCAAGTAAGAATTTCAAATAACTCATCCAAGGTCCCGAATCCTCCTGGCATGGCAATGAATGCATCCGACAAATCGGCCATACGCATTTTTCGACTGTGCATATCTTTGGTGATTTCAAGCCGTGTTAAATGCCGATGACCGACCTCTTTGTCCATCAGAAATTGAGGAATAATACCGATGACCTCTCCCTTTAAGGATAGCATTTCATCCGCGATAATGCCCATCAAACCAACACTACCCGCTCCGTATACCATCTTCTTGTTCGATGAAATCAGGGCACGTCCTAATGATCGAGCAGCCTCCGAATAAATTTCTTTATTTCCAGAGGATGATCCACAATACACGGCAACATGCTTCATTTTTGATTAATTTAATTATTTTTCTCAAAGGTGTAACCTTTTTATTTAAATCTCGTATTAAGAACAGAGTGAATAAAAATTACTTCAAAAACTCAAACGAAAACAACATTTTGACGAATACTGATAATCATTATATGCTTTCCGTTACTAAAGGAAATTTAAATGATCTAGCTATTTTATTTGATCGATATCATGAAAGGATATACAACTATTTCGTGAATAAATCACACAATGTTGCCTTAAGCCAAGATTTAACACAAACGGTTTTTGAAAGAATTTTAAAATATAAGGATAGCTACAAAGAAGACTATCTTTTCAAAGCTTGGATTTACAGAATTGCGTCCAACGTATATATGGATCATTTTAGACAAAATAAACTAAAATGGAGTGATATAGAACAGATCAGAGAAATACCGGACCAAGAAGAAAACACCACGGGAGAACAAAACGAACAATATCATCAAGTGCTATATGCCATGAATAAACTGTCAAAAACAGATCAGGAAATCATTCAACTTAGCAAAATTGAGAATTTAAAAATAAAGGAAATCGCAGAAATTTTAGACCTGTCTGAATCCGCTGTAAAAGTCAAGATTCACCGAGGTATCAAGCGATTAAAAGACATCATTTTCAATACCAAACAATGAATAATATAGAAGATAAAATTATACAATATTTCGAGCATGAGCTCAGTCGAGAAGAAGCAGCGCAAATCGAACAATTGATTACCGAAAATGTAGAGGCTCGAAAGCTATTTGATCAATACAAATCAGTCTATGTGAGTTTCGATCAAATTCCACATCAAGCTCCTTCAGATCGATTAAAGCAAAACTTTAGCTTATTTCTAAACGAAGAAATAAAGCAACAAGCTAAATCGACTAAAAATACCAACTATACAAAAACAATATGGATGCTTGCTATCGGTGCAATTTTGGCTGCCATGCTGTTCTTTTTGGTGAAAAATAAAGCGGATAACCAAGAAATCAATCAACAGATGATCGCAATGAATGAGAATCTGACCAAATTGATGCAAAATGAGTCCTCCTCGCATCGGATAAAAGCCGTTCAAATTTCGGCGACACTACCAGATAATAACCAACAAGCCTTGGATTTACTAATGGATGCTATGGCCAAAGATCCAAGTAGCAATGTGCGATTATCTGCCCTCGAAGCCTTAGAAAAACATATCGATAACGAACAAGTTCGAGCTTCGATTTATAAAAGCATGGCGGATGAAACCGATCAGGTCGTCCTGATTAGTTACATCAATATTCTAACGGAAAGTAAAGAAAAATCAGCCATCACAGAATTAAAGAAAATAACAAAAGATCAAGCCATGGATCAATTCATCAAAGATGAAGCCCAGTTAGGTCTTTTTCAACTTCAAGAATATTAATACCAACAACAACTGTCGACAACACAAATATTTTAACATTCAATCGGATATCCGATTCTAAATCAATTACAATGAAATATCTAATTATATGCATTTTTAGTTTCATCAGCATACAAGCTATCGCACAACATCATCACGAATTATCATACGAACATGTATTCAATCGTCATAAAGATGATAAACACTTCGAAACCAAAGAATACAAAGTAAAACATAGCGGAGGCAACCTGATTATCTCAGGAGTTGCAGACGTCAGCATCGAATCATACAATGGTTCAGAAGTCATTCTAAGCTCTCAAGTTCAAATAAAAAATAATCCACACAACGATCGAGCAAAAGGATTGAAAGTCCTAGATTCTAGGGGGATCGAAGATAATACAGGATTAGGCTATTCGTTAACAAAAAAAGAAGGAAACCTTTACCTGGCAACCATGGGACACGCCCATTGCGATTGCAGCGCCCTGACCATCAAACTTCCAAAAGGAATCGGATTAGTCATCGAAGATAAAACATTCAGAGGTGAAGTCGTTTGGATTAAAAACTTTCAAGATGCTATCGATATGTCACTCAACAACCACAGCGTACGTCTAGAATATGTGACAGGACCCATGGCCATCAAAACCTTACACGGAAATATAGAGGCAACATTTGACAAAATCAGCCAAGAAGGCACGATCAATCTGGTAGCTGTGCACAGTTTCGTCGATGTATCACTCCCAAGTGCTACCAATGCGAACCTCACCCTAAAGACCGGACATGGCGAAATATACAGCGATATGGATATTATCATGGATCATGAAGCTTCTAAATCAGGCACTGGAAGCAAAATCATCACAGGAAAAATCAACAATGGCGGTGTAAACATCACACTAAAGTCCAATTTCAACGAAGTATACCTACGAAAAATCTAGACTATGAAAATCAATCTAAGCTGCCTCCTTGCATTCCTTCTGCTCAGTACAAGCACATTCGGACAAAAAGTTTCTACAGAAACACTGGAAATCGGAAATGCTTCTAAAATCAAGCTTTCACACGAATATGCACAGGTCAAAATCAAAACATGGGATAAAAGCTATGTGGAGGTCAATACGACCTTGGACATTCCAAAAGATCAATACGATGTCTTCAAATTCGATCTGGATAAAAGAGCACAAACAATACATCTAACCACTTCATTGGATATAGAAAAAGTCGATTGTAACAAGGAAAAGATCAACATCAAGAAAACCAATACGACCACCACCGATGATGGTCAATGTACCAATGTCACCTATGTCAATGGAATTAAAGTAGGATGTACAGTAGAAGTATCCATAGAGATTTATGTACCAAAAGGCCTAGCTATTGAAGCAGAATCAACATTCGGTTCCATCAAGGCCTACGATATACAGCAAAAGATCAACATTCAAAATACCTATGCCGATGTGCAAGTCATTTTTGACAAATTGATCGATGGATCATCGCTCGAATCCACATACGCCAGTGTAGATATTCACATTCCAAAGAAAGAATCCGCACAAATTTACGCCGATACAGGATTCGGTAAAATCTATAGTGACCTAGAAGATTACGAAATAAGCAACGAAGAGGGATTCCATTTTGGACAAGAAGCCACCCTCAAACTGGGTGGAGGCGCCAAGTCTTTACGCTTGGATTCCGGCTACCAAAATATATACATACGTACGGAAGATAAACTTCCTCGAATCAGTAATTAGCCTTTTATTCCGATCCTAAATCATCCCACATATCCGCTAAAGGGTCGGAAAAAGATGCACCGCCTCCAAGAAAATCCTTAGTCAAAACATCCAACTCGGATAAACCATAGATCATGAGTTCTTTATAATAAAGTCCTTCCTCATCGGTTTCGGCAATATCCTGAATCAACTGATCTAAACCTGCAACTTGATGAAGTGCCTTTGAAAAATCCTCTTCCGAGGCATCATTCAACAGTTCCACTTCATTCCCACCGGCGAAGTAAGCACGAATGGTCCCATAGGGATCATTCTGTCTTCCTTTGCTAAGTTTATTTGGATCTACAAATCGCGTTAGAAAAGCAGTTTTCACCGCTTCACCGATAAAACTAAGAGCCACATTATACGGCCCTTCCTGCTCGCCTTCATAAACCAATTCCACTTTTCCTGTAATCGCAGGAATGATTCCCCATAAATCCGTAATTCTGGCGCTTCCACGTACTTCTCCATTTAATAACATACGACGCTCTACCGTAGAATACAAATTCTCCATGGCCGAAATACTCAGTCGTGCGGATACCCCACTCTTCTCATCCACGAAATCACTATCCCGTGCAGTCATACTGATCAATTCTACCAAATCTCGCAAAGGAGCGGCCACTTGAATATGTTCCTTTTGAAAAGTACTGATATTGGCCTCTTGATCCGTAATCGCACGCGCATCCGCGATACTTTCCGGATAATGCGTTAAAATCTGAGATTCAATCCGATCTTTCAAAGGAGTAATGATCGACCCCCGATTCGTATAATCCTCTGGATTCGCCGTAAATACAAATTGAATATCCAAAGGTAAAGCCATCTTAAAGCCTCGAATTTGGATATCGCCTTCCTGCAAAATATTAAACAAGGCTACCTGAATACGAGCTTGCAAATCCGGTAACTCATTAATGACAAAAATACAACGATGCGAACGTGGAATCAGACCATAATGTAATACTCGAGGATCCGAATAAGGCAATTTCAATGCAGCCGCTTTGATAGGATCAACATCACCTATCAAATCCGCCACAGATACATCCGGTGTCGCCAACTTTTCCACATACCGATCGTCTCGATGCAACCAAGACACGGGCGTAGCATCTCCTTTTTCAGCGACCATCATCTGTCCTTGAAGCGTGATCGGATTCATCGGATCATCATTCAGCTCATTGCCCTCAATCACAGGAATCCACTCGTCCAGTAAAGTCACCATCAAACGCGCCATTCTCGTTTTTGCCTGACCTCGCAAGCCAAGAAAAAGAATGTTGTGACGAGACAACAAGGCTCTTTCAACATCTGGTATGACCGTCTCTCCGTAACCGATTACCTCATCAAAAAGCGGTTCTTTATGTTGTAATTTAACACGCAAATTTTCGCGAATCTCTTCTTTAATGCTCCGACTCGAATACCCCGACTTTCGCAGCATGCCTAAATCTTTAATTTCTTGATAATTCATATGTTGATATTAACGCTTTTTGCGCTTATTTTCTTTATAATCCATAAAAACAAACTCTCCCAATCCCTCTAAAGAACTGTAAAAAGCCTTCCCATTATTCGCCTTCGTAAATTGATCCACAAATTGCACCAAATACGGATCTCTGGCAATCATAAACGTCGTAATAGGAATCTGTAATTTCCGACATTTCACAGCCAACGCTAAGGTTCGATTCAAAATACCTCGATCCAGTCCGAAACTATTCTTGAAATACTTCTTTCCCTTCTTTATACAAGTAGGCTTACCATCCGTAATCATCATAATCTGCTTGTTATTATTCTTACGCTTACGCAACAAATCCATCGCCAATTCTAGGCCAGCAACCGTATTCGTGTGATAAGGTCCTACTTGCAGATACGGAAGATCTTTGATCTGAATTTGCCAAGCATCATTCCCAAAAACAATTATATCCAGCGTGTCGTGCGGATAGCGAGTCGTAATAAGTTCCGATAGCGCCATAGCGACGCGCTTCGCCGGAGTGATTCGATCCGCACCATACAAAATCATCGAATGAGAAATATCAATCATCAAGACCGTACTTGTTTGAGATTTATAATAAGTCTCATGGACCGTTAAGTCGCGTTCCGTTAATTGAAAATCATCTACACCATGATTAATCTGGGCGTTTCTCAAGGAATCAGAAACATTGATATGATCCAATTTATCTCCGAATTGATAAGGCTTACTTTCACTGGTTGCCTCATCGCCCAATCCGGAAAACTTCGTATTATGCTCTCCCCTTTTGGACTTTTTCAACTGGTCAAAAATATCGTCCAGCGCCTTTTGCCGCAAGGCAATTTCCATTTTAGACGTAGGCACTTTCCCGACCTCTCCACCAGCGTTTCGATCCGATTTCAAATACCCGCGTTCTTCCAGTTCATTGATAAAATCGGAGATACCATATTCAGGCGTGGTCAACTCATATTCTTGATCCAACGTTGTCAACCAAGACAATGCCTCATCCACATTGCCCGATGTATACAACAGTAAATCTTGAAAAATTTTTAATAAGCGCTCAAACGTGCTCTGATTTGCATCCCCACCTTGATATTTCGAAAATCGATAACCTCTCATAGCCAATCTTGTAGTACATATATACAAAAATACCCCCGCCTTTGTTCTGGAGAATGTTCTTTTTTTCGATTTGGGGGATGGCCGGGCTATCCGCCGTTTCCCTAAGGTCATCCATGAAAAAAATCCAAGGAATTTTTCATGGACAAGCGGCTACTATCCCTATCCCAATAGATCCGAGCTCTAAGGAATAACTAGAATTGGACTACTTATACAGACTATATCCCATCAAATGAATATATAAAGCCAGTCGAAACCGTCAAAAAAGACAACCAATTCCTAACATAACCGTCTCCAGGACCAATATTGTCATCCGATGTACCTACGGCTCCGCCACCGAGGTAGCGTACATTAAGAAACATATCCACGGGTTCCATCACTTCCATTCCCAATCTCAAGCTAGCATCTAAAATCGCACCGACGACCTCATTATCACTACCGTTCAAATAGCTGACAGGGGCATACATACCGTCCGCTTCGATCGCTGCATAAATCTTAGGACTAAGTTGACTTCGTGTTCTCAATTTCAAAGCAGGTACAATACCGATATCTCGGTTCGATCGAAATAACAATCCATCTCCCGACTCAAATGAAATCGTAGCATTCCTGATTTGTATCGTGGCACCAAAAGCAAAATCATGCTTCGGATTATTGGCCATAAATTCTCTCAAATAACTCAATCGATAAAATGGAAAATTATATAAGGTCTTGACATTCGAAGAAGCTGGATAGGTTAGATCATCCACAATCAAATCATTTTCTAACCAAACCTGTGTTTCCAATCGCAGAGGTTGATACAATAGAATAAGCGTATTTTTTCGATTCAAATCGATCTCCATCGATAGACGACTGACAGGAAATAAAACATCCTGACCACCTTCTTTGACATAATTGAAGTTAGTACCGCTATTACTAAATTGAATATTATGATCTAAAACAGCAAGAAAACCCAATTCCGCTACCGCTCGGACACGGGGATAATGAATGGAATCTTGAGAAAATAGAGACGAACTGAACAGACTAATACATAAAATGACGAAAAACGACTGATATTTCATTATAAGTAGAATTTAATGTTGGTAAAGTATATCGTACTAAACCTAGAACTGCCCAATTTGTTTGTACATCGATCAAAAAATGCCAAAATTTGGAACGATCGACCTTGATTTTTTTGTTATATATGTAAGAAAGAGCTACATCTTACATGACGCCAGAACAACAAAAACTTTGGGATAAAATTCAACACTTTGAGATAAACGATTCCGATTCCTCTTATACATTTTCCGATCGACTTAGATATGAAAATCAATGGTCCATAGCCTTCACCCTTCGGGCCATTCAAGAATATAAAAAGTTCATATTACTTTGTTGCATTACAGATGATTCTATGAGCCCATCTCATGTAGTCGATGAAGTATGGCATCTACATTTATTGTATACTCGATCCTATTGGACAGAATTCTGCAGCGATACCTTGAATCAAACTATTCATCATGGACCAACCAAAGGAATCGAAGAAAAAAAGAAGTTTGAGCATCAGTACCTACTAACCTTAGAGCGGTATCAATATATTTTCGAACAAGTGGCACCAGAAGATATTTGGCCAATGCCAACGGCCTCATCCAAAAGTCCGAATTACGTCAAAATCGATCGAAATGATTATTGGATTATACCGAAAAAGCCATTCAAAAAATCATGAAAATACCAGAAAATTGGACACCCGCAGAAATGCTATTTCTTAAGACACCGCTAGAAAGTTCTGTACAAGAATTATTGCGGTGCACGCTGTTTGATCTACTTTTTAGAAAAATACTTGAACTTGATATTGTTTCAAATGATCTAAATCAAAGCTATTTTATCATTGGCCCAAAATTTCAGAATTACCTTGCCAAAGAACATGAAAGGACATTTTTACAAGTTTATCATATGAATCCAGAATTAAGAATTCTATTCCCACATCTTATCATGATGGCTTATGAAAATACTAGAGGTTCAAGACCTTTAAAAAAAGGACTTCGTAATTCCAACAGTCTGAATACTTACTTTAAAAATAATTCCTTTATTCAGTTATTCGGATTGAATATATTAAATAAAGAAGGAAGAAAACGACAAACTGAAATAAGCCGGTACTTCCTTTACCTGCGAGAAAATATGAATTACAGCGTAATGAATCGCAATGAAGATTTTCTAATGGAATGTTTAAAAATTCGAGAGCATATATTTTTATTAGACAAGATCCCCGGCACATTCATACTGCAATTAAATGACACTTTGAAAAGGCTTGTAAAAACAAGAGATCAGGCTGCTCTTTCTATGATCGGACCATGGGTAAACTATCAATCGATTGAAAACACCTTTTTGGACATCATGATAGATATTGAAAATGCCTACGATTATATATTTTTCACTTCAATTAATCATAGTTCCCATGGCTGTTCTGATTGTTCGAGTTGTTCCAGCTGCGGTGGATGTGGCGATTAATCGTTAAGACCAATCACCACATGCATCCTGTGTCTACCACCCTTTGAATCTACTCGTACGTTCTCCAAGAATAACTCTTATGTACGATTTTCCAACGACCTTCGTATTTAATCAATAAAAAGTAGTCTGTAAAAACACGCCATCCTGGGATGATGATTTCAACCTTCGCGGTGGCAGCATCATTCTCATAATCAATCGATATGATCCGTCCGACACGATTCGATTTTTGACCAGGCTTGATATTATTGATATATGCCTCCCCAGAACGAATCCATAGACTGTCATTTTTAGTAGTATACAAATTGAAATCTGGATGAAAGGCCTCTCGTAATTTATCCGGCTCCCCATTCGCCGTTCCATCGATATACAGCATGATCGTCTCTGAAATTTCTTGAATTTCCGATTTCGTCTCCGTTGTTTGACTGAATAATGGTAAAACGGTCAATACCGTCAAAGCAATAAAAAGTATCTTTTTCATTAAAATTTGTTTTGTAAAACGCTCACCACCGTCTCAGCCACCGATACGGTAGCCGAAGGATCTTGTCCAGTAATGAAGTTTCCGTCATGTATATAAAAATTATCTCTTGGTTTATCTGAAAAAACATAAATGCCACCGTTTTCCTGAATCCTTTGTTCTATAGAAAAGGGAAACGTTTGATAATAAGCAGCATCCATATTTTCGAATAAGTCTGGGTAAGCACTGATTTTCTTGTTGGCGTACAAAGCTTGACCGTTTTGATCTTTGAGATGGACAATCCCCGCCGTACCATGGCAAACAGAAGATATGATTCCATCGCGTTGGTAAATATTGATTGCAATCGATTGAATTTCGGTATTATCAGCCACTCCAAACATCGCGGCTCCACCACCGCTATAATATACTGCTACATATTGATCACTTTGAACCTCTGAGGGTTTCTTTGTTTGTTTGAGTAACTGCATGAAATCTGCATCGTACAGGTATTTTTTCTGGATAGGATCTGAAGTAGAAATATAGCCAATCGGAATTGCTCCACCTTCTGGACTAACAAAATCTACGGTATATCCCTGGCGAACAAATACGTCATAGGCCAATACAATTTCTGCAAAATGATTGGAGGCATTCATGGAGGTATTGCCATAAGTGTGCTGATTGGAGCAAACAAATAATATTTTTTGATTCGACTGAGCAAAGAGTATACTCCCATGAAAAACCAAAAAAATGGAAATAAATAAACTTGTGTATCGCATATGAATTAGATTTTAATCAGACCTTTTCAGTTAATGGATAAAAAATCCTAAAGTCTGACTCAAATATGCGATACCCCACTCAATCCCTTACACCAATTGAATGTCCATTCGTTCTGATTTATAAAATCGAACCAAAAAACCAGTCAAATAGAAATTTAAACCTGCTTTTAGAGTTTGACAACCCTGAAAATTTCTACGGGCCTTCCAAACGCATCTTCAATACGAAGAACATAGCTTCCTGCCATGAGATGATTTAAATCAAGCGTTTGATTATAAGTCGAACGATATTGTTCTTGACCGTTCAAATCAAAAACTCGAATGACACCCTCGTCATCATACCCTTCGATCTGAAAAGATCCAGTGCTCACCGTTGGATACAATTTGATATCGGAAGCGCGGTTTTCAATCTGTAATACAGAACTGTAATCGAAATGTCCATCCATGTCGATCTGCTTAATTCTATAATAAGAAAGCCCTTCTAAATTTCGTCGATCTTCAAATGCATAGTGTTGAACTGTTTTACTATACAAGGCGGCATCAACCGAACCGATATTCCTAAAAATAATACCATCATAACTGTGTTCTATCTCAAAAGAAGCACTGTTTTCTTCTGTATGAGTTCCCCATAGAATTCGATTTGCATCAGGCTGTTGCTCCATCCTTGAATATGCCCAATGTACTGGAACAGGAATATTCGCAGAATTACCACTGAAAGTAACATCATTGGATGTACCACCGGTCCCATCAGCACTGTTGATCGAATAGAAAAAAGTCACTTCAGAATAGGTGTTTTCTGTCGGAGCAGTCCAATCAAATGTCCAGCTCGCTACACCACCGGAATATGACTGAGGGCTTGTTTGAACCAAGCGATTAGCTGGAGTGATTCGTGTGCCTGCTCCCGGCGTAAAGGTTCCCACATTCGTTGGAAAAGCAGCTCCAGAAGATGCCGCTATTTGGAACCCTGCCATTTCCCCACTACCAAAATCTCCGGCAGACAAGGTCAAGGTATAGGTATTGCCAGGAATAATGGTCGCCGGTGCACCCGTCAAGGTTCCTGTCACTGAGCCTGTACCACCTGAATGACATCCTTCACAACCACTGGGATCTCCTGGGGCATTCGCCCTAAGATCATCTCTACCGCCAGATGAAGATATCATCGCTATAGCCAATAAAAGGAAAATCGGAAGGATTAGAGTGTGGGGCGTTTTAAACATAACTGAATATTTAAATGGGTAAATGCATGCTTTATTAATAAACCATCTTCTGATTAGTTCACATTCAACATAAAAATGTGATAATAAAGTGGCTTATTATAAAAATAGACCCCGTTAATCGAAAATTTGATGCAACAAAAAACAAGACAATTAACTTTGCAATGAAGAACTATCCTATCTTTGCGCATTAATTAAATAGATAATCCGTGAGCATTTTAATTTTTCTAATCATTTCATATATATTATTGAGCATCAGTTTATACTTCTTGTTCAAGAAAACGGATGTTGATCCAATCAAAGGATTGATTCCCGGTGTTAATTTTATTGAATGGTGCAAATTAATCGGTAGAAAACCCATCTATGCACTCTGGTTACTCTTCCCTATCGTCAACATATTCATATTTACAGGAATGGCGGTTGATATGGTTCGTTCTTTTGGAAAGCTGAAATTTGTGGATTCTGCATTAGCCGTTATCTACGCTCCATTGGCCTTTTTCAAAACGGCATTCAATGATCAAGACAAATATGTAGGTACGACGCTCACTTTAGAAAAAGAATATGCCAAGCGCATGCAAGATGCCAAAGACGCTGGAAATGATTATGAATTCAAAAAACTTGCCGAAAACAACCCCTATCATAAATCAGGGGCCAGAGAATGGGTAGAATCGGTGGTATTTGCCGTTTTTGCGGCTGCATTCATTCGAATGTTTTTGATCGAAGCTTACATCATTCCGACACCTTCTATGGAAGGCTCACTCTTAGTTGGAGATTTCTTGTTTGTGAGTAAAGCGGCTTATGGTATTCGAACACCTCAGACGGTGGCGATGATTCCGTTATTACATAATACGATCCCTAAAATCGGAAGCGAATCCTACTTAAAAAGCCCAAGTCTTCCATATTACCGATTACCAGCATTATCAGAGGTTGAACGTAATGATGCGATCGTATTCAATTGGCCAGCAGGAGATAGTATTTATTTGACACCACAACGATCATTGTCCGCCTTTCAAACATCCTTGTACCCGCCTAATGTGCAAGCGGGAATTAAAAAATATGGTTTGCGCGTACGACCAGTGGATAAGCGAGATCATTACATCAAACGATGTTTAGCTATTCCAGGTGACTCATTACAGATCATTGACAATCAGGTCTATGTAAATGGTGAAGCGCTGGAAAATCCGTCTAAAATGCAGTTTAACTATTTGGTGATGCCAAATACACTGCCTAAAAATAAATTGAAGAATCTAGCTAAATACGAAATTACGGCTAGTGATGTAAACTCCTACAATCCAAACGAATTAGCCTTGACTCCTGAGCAAGCTCAAATAATAAAAGAACAGTTTCCGGAGACTCAAATAGCGATCAAACAAAATGACAAGCTAGATCACCCAAGATCGATATTCCCGAATGATCCTAAAAACTTCAACTGGACTATAGACGATTTTGGACCAATCTATATTCCTAAGAAAGGCGCCACAGTTGATATCAACTCAAATAATATTGCGCTCTACAAACGAATTATTGGTACCTATGAAGGTCATGATTTAACCTTCAAAGACGGTAAAATTTATATCGACGGCCAAGAATCCAATAGTTATACCTTCGAACAAGACTATTACTGGGCCATGGGAGATAATCGGCACTCTTCGGAAGATTCAAGATTCTGGGGATTTGTTCCGCACGATCATCTAGTTGGTAAACCGATCTTCGTATGGATGTCCTTAAAAGACGGTAACCTATTCAAAGGAATTCGATGGAATAGACTCTTCAAAAAAGCAAATGTTTTGTAGGCTTTTAGTATATTACAGGTTCTGTTAATCAAGTCTACCAGCAATGAATGCGTTTTTCATCAAAAATCTAATGATCGTTCCAATACTTTTTGGCACGTTGTTATTGACTGCCCAATTACCCAATACGGAGCTGTTCATGATTACCTTTGATGATGATTCAACGATTGAAAAAGTCTCGTATCTTTCCGATTTCAATCCGAACCAATATAATAATCAAGCCGTATTTATCTCTGATAATGAAATCCTGTTAACGACACAATGGGATGAAAATAATACGGATATCACGAAGCTCAACCTGCAAGCTAATACTGTCAAACGTTTAACCAATACCTTAGAGAGCGAGTACTCGCCCAACATCAATGGTGACGGAAGTTTCACAGTAGTGCGGGTGGAACAAGATGAGACCACCCAAAATTTATGGGAATATCCACTTTCTTTGGACAACGAAGGCTCGATACTGGTGGAAAATACAGGACAAGTAGGCTATTATCAACATCTCCCCAATCTAAATATTGCCTTGTTTGTGATAGAAGAAGATCAATATCATCTGGAAATTATCAATCAAAGAAGTCAACAAAAGAAAAAAATTGATCAAAATATTGGACGTTGTTTTAAACGATCCAAAAAAGGTGAATTAATCTACTTGAGCAAATCGACCACAGGTAAAAATGACATCATGACCTATAATGCCATGAATGATCGAAAGCAAAAGCTAGCGACAGCTCTAGGAGATGCCGTTGATTTTTGTCTTTACGGAAATCTTGAACAATTGATCATGGCAAAAGACAATGCCCTGTATCGCTATGATGCCGCCACGTCTACCTGGTTACTTTGGCATGACTTAGCCCCATACGGACTAAAAAGAATTACACGAATGGATGCACGAGGCAATCAATTATTATTGATCAATAATAAATCTTAATGATGTCGAAAATCTTTACTTCTCTATTATTACTTGTTACTTTTTCTGCCTGTTCTCCAAAACTCTTCCATAAGGCCAGCGATATTGATGCCTATCGTCAGGCCTACAAAGAAAAATTTGATAACGATAGCCATGCTCCTCTGAAAGGTAAGCAATTGGATGATATGCGATTTTACGATAATGATGATCGCTTCAAAGTGCAAGCGACCATCGTTAAAAACCCAGAACCTGTCCCCTTCGATGTCAATACCTCTTCTGGAATGATCAAACAATTTCACAAGTTTGCCGATGCCTACTTCACTATTGATGGTCAAGAATATCAACTAGAGATTTATCAAAACATGAAATTGATACGCATGCCGCAGTATCGAGACTATTTATTTTTACCATTCAATGATTTGACCAATGGTGAGGCAACCTATGGAGGAGGACGATACATCGATCTAAAAATCAAAGACATCAAAGATGGCAAATTGGTCATTGATTTCAATAAATGTTATAATCCCTATTGCGCCTACAGATCAGGTTATAACTGCCCGATTCCTCCCTTAGCCAATAAGCTAGATATCGCCATCGAAGCCGGTGAAAAGCTATACGCCGGAGATTACATCGGAGAAAAAAAGTAGACATGATTCGGTTACATGATCAACTGGGGCGATCCGTTCAACTTGATTCCAGTGCTAAACGTATTGTATGCTTGGTACCTTCCATTACAGAACTACTCTGGTCATTGGATTTACAGCAAGAACTCGTAGGTCGTACCAAATTCTGTGTATTGCCAAAAATCCTAAAAACATCGGTACCTCAAGTAGGTGGTACGAAGCAAGTACACCTTGATAAAATAAAAGATCTAGAACCCGATTTTATAATCTGTAATAAGGAGGAAAATACGGAAGAAATCGTTGATAGTCTAGCTAGTGTTGCGCCCATCTATGTGTCCAATATTCAAACCATACATAGTGCGCTCGAAATGATCAGTGACATAGGCAGACTGACTGATCGTGTTCCGCTTGCCGAACAATTAATCAATCAGATTGAAGAAAGACGAGTAGCCTGGCATGCGACAGACAAAGCAGCTCGGAGTTGCCTCTATCTAATTTGGAAAAAACCCTATATGACCATTGGTGTAGATACCTTTATTCATCAGATGTTACAAGAGATGAATTTTTCTTCTGCCCTGTACGACTTCCGTTATCCTGAGATCAATATTGACCAAATCAGGCAATTAAACCCAGATTACTTATTGCTGTCTTCCGAGCCTTTTCCATTTAAACAAAAGGACATCGATGAGCTCCATCAACAGCTTCCAAACATCCCTGCCATTCTAGTAGATGGTACCTATTTTTCTTGGTATGGCAATCGAATATTAGACGCCTATGATTACTTCGAACAATTAGAAAAAATACTCGATTAATTGTAGATTAAGTCTTTTTATTAGGGCGTCCGGGCCCTACGTCCATGACTCCCTTTCGGTCGGTCCTTCGGACTTTCG
>JAHDFB010000056.1 GCA_020628475.1 Saprospiraceae bacterium
AATGATGATTGCCGTTAATTTGCTCGATGTGTCCTAACGTCAGGCCTGTCGGCCCTGGCTATCCATGGTTTCCCTATGGTCATCCACTCACACCTTGTCAGACAAGGTATTCGGGATGCTCGGGCGAAAAATCGCCCGGCACCATTCCTATCCATATCGCAAAAAAATGAACGAATAGAAGCTTTCTCCTATCCGCTCATCATACAGGTTTTTATAGAATTAACTATTAAAATAAAAGTCCTACCATAAAGCCAAAATTTGGCTTCACACCATTATAGGCGTACGGAAAAATGCCGCCCCTAGACGGGGTAAAATATTCTGCCTCCTCTAATTCAACACTATTCGATTCTTGACTAAACCTCAAACCGCCTCCAATGTAAAAATCCAAAACAAATCGTTGCGTGATATCGACTTGGATACCAACCAACGCACCTCCTTCTTGCGCATGAATAGTACGTTCATTTTCTACGATTGTGTAATTTCCCGTTTCGTTATTATAACTACTTAATTCAAATTGATCAGCATAATCCAGATACAAGCCATATACTCCTGCATAAAAACCGATGTTATAAATACCGATAAAGTCATTTTCATTCATCCTATTTAGATGTGATAAATAATACCGATACTGAGCCATAGCTCTCCATCCTGCACGCTGATCTCCTTCCTCACCTTTTAATATGATCGTTGGTGATAAGAGTACACTTGATTTTCGTTGATTGAAATAGTATTCATAGGCCAATTTGAATTCTGCTCGACCTAATTCCACTGGACTGATTTTCAAAACATTTCGTCGATCAAAGCCTTCTTTCTGAGCATATGCATTAAAAAGAAACATGGTGGCTAGCAATATTAATAATATCTTCTTCATAAGGTCAATTTTAGTATAAAGCTACCAACACCCCTTTATCAAAAACATGATATATATCAGTTTTTTCGCTGATTCAAATCAATACATAATCTGGATTTAGAGTTGAATTTTGGTGTATAAACTTTTTAATTATGAATGTTCTTGATCCAATCCGAAGTATAATGTCAACCAACCTGTTAACCCTTCACCCGAAGGATAAGATAAAACAGGCCGAAAAGATTTTCAGTGAATATGATATACATCATATTCCAATTACAGTCATGAGAAAATTAGTAGGTATCGTTTCGATGGGAGATATCCTCTTCCTCACGAAGAAACCCATCATGCATAGCTTTGATCAATTCATACGTGACAAGAAATTGTCTTTGGACGCCATTGAGGAAGTCATGACTACCGAAGTCATTTGCGTCCAAGCAGATATGATCATCAAAAATGCGATTCAACTGATGTTGGAACGACGAATCAATGCCTTACCAATTGTCGAAGAAGGTCAATTGATCGGCTTAGTAACCAGCTACGATATACTCAAGAAAATAAGTGAACAATGATAGCAATTAATAAATCTACACCAGCTCGTGAAATCATGAGCACCGACTTGATCACCATCGATAAAGATGAAAATTTACACGCTGTCGAAGAAAAATTCGATAAATACAATATTCATCATTTACCGGTCATAGAAAATGGTCAAATAATAGGAATGATCAGTCAAGGAGATCTTTTATTAATGAAAGATTGGGGTACCAATCTAAAATTAAGAAGAAGCCTCTTTAACAATCAAGAAATTTTACGTACGCATACGGCCGAAGATATCATGAGTAATAAACTTGTCTATGTGCAAGAGGATACTACCATTCATGAGATCGCTGAGCTTTTAAAAGATAATAAATACCATGCATTTCCTGTCTTACGACTGGGGCAATTGGTAGGCATGGTATCCAGTTATGACATTATTCAAAAAGCCTTTTCCTAATTTCAAAAATTCGTATCGATGAAACATCTTTTAGCTGCCATTGATTATAGCAAAACCTCTATGAGTACTTTTCTGTACGCAACACATCTAGCTGAACGCTTGGGGGCCAAGCTGACTGTTCTCCATATTGTTGCGATTCCGTTGCATTCTGAAACTGGATTATTGTCAGCGGATTATTCAATTCCTTATCAGGTTGCCAAGGAAAAGATGCAATACTTTGTGTACGAATTAGCGAAACTTCAACATATTGAAATCCCTAAAATAGACATTGAAACAGTCGTTGAAACTGGTTCACCTGCTCTCGAAATAGCAGCCTACGCTAAAGAACATGAAGTAGACATGATCTTGATGGGAACAATCTCTAAATCATCCGTATTTCAACGAGTACTCGGAAGTGTTACCAGCGCCAGCATAAACGCTGCTCCTTGTCCTGTCTTGCTGATTCATGACAACACCAATTTCGTAATCCCAAAAAAGGTAGTGATAGGCATTGATAATGAAGGGCAAATTTCCTCGGCATTAGATCAATATATTCAATTGAACACCATACTGGAATCATATACAGAATTCGTTCACATTCAAATCGAACAAAACGAATCGATCCATTCGGTTAAAAAAGAAATTATACATGAATTGCTAGATGAAAACAAGGTTCCATTTGCCTTTGAAATAAAACAAGTTTCGGGACAAAATCCAAGTCAAGATATCGTCGATTACAGCATTTTTTCTAAAGCAGACATGTTGGTACTTATTCATCACGATAAAAATATCTTTCATCGTGTATTCTCAGGATCCGTAAGTTTCAAAACAGCGCAGAAAATTCATCTTCCCGTTCTCATCATTCCTAACCATTAAAGTTCATAACAATGACTACTTTTAAAATACTTTGTCCAACAGACTTTTCAGAGCACTCTAAAAGAGCGATTGATTTTGCATTTAACATCTCCAAAACATTAAATGCAGAACTATATCTAATGACAAGCTTCGTAGAATATAGACATACAACTTCTTTTAAATCTGTAAAAAACTACATTCATGAACGCAATGAGAAAGAATTGAAACAACTGATCGATTCCTTTCAAGACGTGTATAAATTGACACATCCGATCCATTATGCGGTGCTTCAAGGACATACGATCGAAATGATTTCAAGCTATGCACATAGTAATGAAATCGATTTGATTATTATGGGTACTCAAGGTAGTAAAAGTATCCAAAACCGGTTATGGGGATCAACAACAGGAAAGCTGATTAAGCAATGTAAGATTCCAATTCTCGCAGTACCAAATATTCAACTGAATGGATTTGGAAATGGTCGTTTCTTAATGGCCATTGACAATAAAGCGATCTATCAAAATGACGCCTTCCATATCATCACGACGCTCTGTAAAAAACTAAATAAGCAGGTGGATATATTTCATGTTAAAAAAGATCCTTCGACAGAACAATCTCCATTTGATCCTTTCATTAGCGAATATTTAAGTGGTCACATCGCCGAATTTATTATTGAAGAAGGACATAATCCCGTCAAACATATACAAGAATACATTGAGCAGCATCCTGTTGAATTATTGATTATGATCCGTCATGAACATCATCTACTCAATCGTTTATTGTACAGCAGTAATACCGATATAGAACTTGGACAAGCCAATATTCCCATTTTAATCATACCAGAATAATAAGAATTGCTTGTAGCGAACATTGCAAGGCCTTGGATTCATTTGGAAAGGATGATATTTCGTAGATTCATCGTATCAGAAATAGGAATATAAAGGGAAATGTCAGTCCGATCAGCGCTAATTTCCAGCCACGTCGTTTAAAACTGTACTTTCCTCTCGAAATATACATACCCGTAATCGCAATCACCAACATAGCCACTCCGAATATATCGGAGAACCAAATCCACCAGACATTGGTAGTCTTGTGCAATATGGTCATTTGTCCGAGTAGAGGAATTGTTCTTAGAAACTCTATTTCACCTTGGCCGGTTTGTGCGTCAATAGATGCAAAGGCATCTTCGAAATACAAACGATATTCCTGTCCCCTGATGCGCATGGCCCGGAACTCGGAATCGATAAAATCCTTGGAAGCTTCTTTAAAAAATGATTCTGTTCGGTCTTGATCATCAAGAGGCAAATCAATGGATATTGGCATTGTTTTTACTGTATATTCTTGAGGATCAAAGGACGTTCTATGATTTAAAGCAATTCCTGAAAGAGAAAAAGCGATGATTAATCCCACATAGAAATAGGCCAGATCACGATGAAGATTTCTGGAACTAAAGTATTGGTTTAATTTCATAATAAAGCATTTTGAATTTCAAGAAAGTTAAAACCGTTTGTGACCAGAGAATTCCATCGCTTCGCCCTTACCAAATCCATAACTCACCCCAAATACCACAAATCGCCCACGTTGACCAAAGCTGTAAAGATAGAAATCAGATTGATCCGTCACTGTTTCCCATCTTCTCGTAGCAAACACATCTCGAACACTTAAATTAAGAATGATCTTTCCTTTCATAATCTTCTTGCGAACTCCAACATTTGCAAAATAGTTGGGGCGTCTTTCCCCTTGAACGGTCTGGAATTTAGAATTGTAATGACCTGCCAATTCAATATCAATTTTAGCGGGTAATTTAATCTTAGATGTCAATCGACCACTCCATCGCTCATCACCAAAATCAAATGTATTTTCTTCGAAACTACCCGTTCTTCTAAAAGCGTTCAAATTGAAATCCGTCATCACACTTAACCAATCTAATGGTACATATTTCATATTGTATTCGAGGCCAGTCGTTCTGCTTTCTCCTACATTAAAAGGCATACTCAAACTCACATTATCATCAAAACTCGTAATGTCTTCGATTACATCAATGGTATTTCGCTGATAGACACCCACATTCATGGTTAATTTTTCCGCCTTCCAAATAGCGGTCAACTCATACGAATCTGTAAATTCTGGCTGAAGATTTGGATTTCCTGTAGAGATATTAAAATTGTCTCGAATATTGAAGAAGGGGTTCAAATCCCACAACCTTGGTCGATATATACGCTTGGAATATCCAGCTTGCACCGAAAAATTCTTAGATACATTATACGAACTATGAAAGCTTGGAAAAAAATTGAAATAGTTATCACTATTTTCGGCTCCTGTATTTCGAAGAACCGTCCTAAAATGGGTATTTTCGTAACGCAAACCTCCCTTGATACCCCATTTATCTAATTCATAGGCGAGTGTCGAGTACAAGCCGACAACACCTTGTTGAAATTCAAAGAAATTGGTAAAATTTGGATCTATGACCAATGCTTCTTCTATCAAGTTGAGGACTTGGTAGTCGTTGGTCACATCATTACTTACATACTGTAAACCCGATTCTAACATAAAATGTGCTGCCAAAGGATGCGTATAGTCCAATTTAAAGGTGTACTGCGCCTCTTTGAAATCCGTGGATGTCTGTTGAAACCCATTATTTCGCAAACCTATTTCTGTTTCATCTTGGAAATCAGACGATTGATTTTTTCCAAAGAAACTACCCAATGCCGAAAATAATAAATCTCTATCCTCATGATCTTTAAAATCTTTTTTGTACTGTAGATCATATTGCCATTTTGGATTCACGGCGCGCGTACTTTCTGTTCTGTTCCAACGTTCCAATTGTCCATCGCTAGAAAGTTCAAAAATATTATCCGATAGTTCGCGTTCTTGCTCAAAGGCAAATCTTCCAGACAAGGTCAACACATCCGATTTGGTGATATGATAATCTGTCCCTAAAACCACATTGTAAAAGGTCTCATTCTTTTCACTCGTTCCTGTTCTTGATAATTCTACATCGTTGACTAAATCTCGAGTGATGCGGCTATTTTGATTAGGAAATGTGCGATGTCCTATTCCCAATTGACTAAATACATTAAATTTTTCGGTTCTCTTATTGAGGCTAAAACCCAGACTATGATTATTGGGAAAACCTGTATTCAATGTAATGGCACCATTTAATCCTTTTTTCTCATCTTTCTTAAGGACAATATTGATAATTCCTGATGTTCCTTCAGCATCATACTTTGCCGACGGATTCGTGATGACTTCGACACGTTCTATAAGGTCTGCCGTAATCGTTCCAAGAGCATTAGCGCCATCACTCGATAAAACCGATGGTTTTCCATTAATTAAAATCTGTACTCCTTGACTTCCTCGCAAACTGATTTGACCCTCAATATTTACATTGACGGAAGGAACATTATTAAGAACCTCAATGGCACTTGCACCCGAATTGGATAAATCCTGCCCAACATTAAAAACACGTTTATCTAGTTTAAATTCAGTGCTGGATCGTTCGGCAGTCACCATGACTTCATCCAACATGGCCTGATCACTGCCCAACTGAATCGTTTCTAATTGCACAATGCCATTTTCAATATTAAATTGATCAATCTTGATCGGATTGAATCCTAAAAATCGAATCTCGATGTAAAAATTCGTATGTGATGCCTCCAATTGAAAAGTACCATCTTCTTCCGTTGTCGTTCCAGAAATTGGCTGATTTGATCCTTTATCAGCTAGTATAACGGTAGCAAATTCAATCGGCTGTTGATTCGTAGACTCTACCACTTTTCCCATCACCTGGATCGCACCATCCTGAGCAGATGCTGTACCATGGATGAACATGAGAAAAAAGATGATAATAGCATATAAGTACTTCATTATTATGATTTAATTCGCTAATAACACAAAAATGCCTTCTTATTTTCAATTCATTTGAATGGATTCTTTGAACGCAACATTAAATAGGATGAACTACTGAGTTTTATAGAGACTAGTAAACCAGTCGTTGAACTGTTGAATCAAACCGTTGACCGATTATAGTGTTTTATATGAATTGTAGAACATAACTTTGAAGCTGTATTTATTTATAAGGATATGTCTAAATCAACAAAGAATGAGCTGATTTTTCAATTTGTATTACACATCATTCTTTTTTTAATTTTCTCCTTTGACAAGGACAATCCTCACATTCATCTTTTTCAAATAGTCTTCTTTTTGAATTATGCCATTGCAGCATGGGTGATCAATTATTCCATTCTTCCAAAGTTCTATTATCCAAAAAAGTATTTATTTTTCGTAGCAAGTATCATTGTCATCATTGCGCTTGTAATTCTGATAGAAGAAGCTGTTTTGGAACAAATTTTTTTTCCAGATAGTCGAGGTAAAAGTTTTCCAGGTGTCATATTCAGCCTATTAGAAGTCTTACCTCCTATTCTATTGATAACAGGATCTAAATTTGCCTGGGATGCACATCAAAAACACAAAGAATTAACCCAGCTCAAACAATCGGTGAAGGATAGCGAATTGCGATTTTTAAAATCTCAAATCCATCCACATTTTTTGTTCAATCATCTGAATAATTTATATGCCCATGCCATCGAACATTCTCCAAAGACACCTTCTATCATATTGGAATTATCAGCTGTATTAAGGTATACCTTATATGATTGCAAAGAAGATTTTGTCTCGTTACATAAGGAAATTGAACACCTCAAAAACTATACAAAACTCAACGAACTTCAAGTCGAAAACAGAGGCAATATTGAATTTCAAGTCGAGTCCATACCCCAACATTATAAAATTGCTCCCCTGATTTTATCTGTTTTTATAGAAAACGCGTTTAAGCATAGTACTTCCAGTCAAGATAAAGATATTGACATTCGTATTGATATTTCTTTTCCAAAGAATAATGCCTTGCGCTTTACTTGCATCAATAGTCATCGACTACGCGGAAATATCGAAGGATTGCCTTCTGGAATCGGACTGAAAAATGTACAAAAAAGATTAGATTTATTATATCCAAACAAACATCAACTAGACATTCATCATCAATCAAATACGTTTGAAGTAGTTTTGGATTTGGAGCTGACAGAAAAAGAAGAATCATGACCTGTATAATTATTGAAGATCAACCTCCTGCACAACGAATCTTACAAAAATATATCGCAGATATTGGCCATCTAGAATTAAAAAACATCTTTACAAATGCCCTGGATGCACTTCAATATTTAAATCAAGAGGCCGTTGATCTCATCTTTTTAGATATTCATTTGCCTAAAATATCAGGACTAGACTTTTTGAAATCATCAGCTCCAAATGCCAAGGTGATTTTAACCACAGCCTTTACAGATTATGCCTTAGAAAGCTATGAATATAATGTAGTAGATTACTTATTAAAGCCCTTTTCATTTCAACGATTTGTACAAGCCGTCTCGAAAATTTCTATGGATGGATCAGTCAAACCACCTATTTCCTTAACAGATTCTAAACAAAAGAAGACTCCAACTTCCATCTTTGTTAAATCAGGATATGATTATATTAACATCGGAATACGAGAAATCTTATATATCAAATCGCATGCAGACTATACGGAGATTTTCACCAAAGAAAAAAAACATTTAACCTCCATGTCCTTAAGACACTGGCTTCTAAAATTACAAACGTATCCCTTACATCAAGTACACAAATCCTATGTTGTAAATCTTGATCATGTTAAAAAAATCTCTTCTAACCGAATTATTCTCAGTAATGGAAACGAAATTCCCATTGGCCGAAAATATAAGGATGCCTTTTCTAAATTGATTCTGGAGTAAGTCTATTTTCGTTCCAAGATTTTTGTTTTACGAATCTTCTGTTCGGTTAGTAGGCTTCAGAACTAAAAGTGGTATTTCTGTCGTGTGTTTCATATCGATCGTATGGCTGTGTATCATTATTTTCTGTAGCATCGTCTTGGATTCCGTTCCAAATACCATTAAATCAGCCTGTTGATCCAGTGCATAGTTTATCAACGTTTCCGATATGTTCGAAGATTTAATTTGAATCGTTTGAAATTTATCGATTGGATATCTATCTCCTATCAAGTCGGTTATATAATATCCTGGATTATCGTTGCCCGTTTTGCTGACATGTAAGAATTGAATTTCAGGCAAAAAGCTTGTCGCGAATTGAAGCAAAGCATCTATACACGATTTATCGATGTTATAGGAATCGTAAGCATAAATGATTTTATTTATTCCAGAATAACTAGCATTCGGCGGAATAAATAAAACGGGAACAGGAGACTCATTCAACACATTAGACGAAACAGAACCAAACCACCTCTTCATTCTATTTGAATCTCCCGTTGTTCCCATAACAATCAACTCTGCTTTATTTTCTTTCGCGGAATCTAGTATCTTATCGGTTGGAAAGCCTACACTAAATTCTGGCACCATATATACAGACTCATTTTGATCATGCTGCCAAGAAGATTGAGCGGACTGAACCCATTCCTCCAAATACTTCTTTTTCATGGAAGAAAAGTCTGTATGTATGTATACAGCATCGCGCATATCTTGGCTGGAAGGGTGATAAACATGTAATGCTTTTACCACCTTATCTATTTTTTCGGCTAAATGATAGGCATATCGCAAGGCATTCCTAGAAGTATTAGAAAAATCAATGGGTACGATCATTTTATTTAAATGTCCGAATTGCTTACTGTCCAATAAGGAACTAATACTTTTTCTCAATGAATGCTTAAAATTTCCGTTGGATCGCAATGGAATTATCTCATGATCATCATATTGAATCGCAGGAACCGACTCGATACCTTTTTTAATGAATGCGGTTACATCGGTCTCTTCCGTTAACACAAATGGAATTTGAGCTTTTATCAATACAGATTTTAATTCGTTAACGACCATCTGCTGATTAGACGATTTCGTTCCATATACTTTGATTTCAATTACCTCATTCATTCTATTATATTTTTATGCTGAATCATTCTTTACTTGCATGAAGAAGTACAGAATTAATACCAAGATAGGAGCGCCTTAGCGATTGTAAACTGATTTTAATCAGGTGCTTGACTGATATAAATCAAGGTAAGCTGCTTTGTATCATTATAATTTAGTATCGAATCAAACATCTATTCGTTATGAAACAATTATTAGTATTAACAGACTTTTCGGAGCGCTCGAACAAATCCATTAAAACTGCTTTTAGAATGGCTAAACAGTATGGTGCGAAACTGAATATTTATCATCACTTAACAGAAGGCGAATTGATTAGTCTTGATTTGTCTAGTTCCAAGAAAGCTGAATTTTTAGATGATGAAAGTCCTAGAAAATCAGAACTAATACGTCAATGGAACGTGCTATCCAATCAATTTCAAGTAGATTGTCAATTTATTTTAAGTGCGGATAATTTCATTACTAAGGTGCAAGATATCGTAAGACGTACGGCATCCGATCTAATTATCATGGCAGGGACCCCCGAAAATGAACGTTTGGATTCAAAATGGTATACCAATACCCAAGCTGTTGTTAATCATGTTGATTGTCCAGTATTGGTGCTTAAATCAGAACTACTAGAGCCTCGCTTCAAGAACATTGTTTTTGCTTCTAGTTTTAATCAAAAGGACCAAGAGATCTTCCAGTATTTCTTGCAGCTTTTCGATATTAATGAACAAACGACCATTCATTTATTGGCAATCGATACATCCAGTCAATTTAGTCAACCTCGATTGATTATGGAGGAGGCGATGCTGGATTTTGAAAAATTAGTTCCTACGGTAAACATTAAGCGTCATTTTTATGCTGATTTTACGGTAGATATGGGCATTCGAAATTTTATCCAAGAATTACAGCCCGACTTATTAGTCATGGGCAACAAATTCAACAAACCTATTAAACACTTTTTATTAGGAAATAGTACGCTTCAAGCTTTGGCGAAAATAGACACACCCATATTGACTATTGATTTCAAGGATTTCCCCAAGCTGAAAACTGCTTAATGCCATTATAAAAAAGGCACGTTCCTCGATGGAAGAACGTGCCATATATATATAGCATTCATTTTAAAAATCACCCCTTTAATTACAAGGCAAAATGGAACCTGCACCACTTATTTCTTGTGTAATAGTTGGGTTCCCATCATAACAAACGGATGCAGCGCCACTGATCGTCACATCTAACATTTCTGAGGCATTAACTTGTATCTGTCCTGCTCCGTCAATATTGATTTGCGTTTCGCTCGTTGTTAATGTTCTATTCGTGATATCACCACTACCTATTACATCAATCGTTTGTTTAGTACAATTACCACTTAATTCAACTGAAGCAGCTCCATCAACCTTAAGATCGAGGGTTTCTTTATTATCCAGATCAAGATTTATTTCTGCGGCCCCATCAACAACAAGTTCTAAGTTGGTACTGGCTGCTAATGCGGAAGAGGATTCAATATCTGCTGCTCCATTCACAGAAATTTTACTAAGGCTATTTGCCACAATTACAATTTGTAATTCTTCCTCTTGATACTCTACACAGCCATCAATTTCCAATTTCAAAGTAGATCCAATTACCCCAGAATCTGCTTCTAATAAATCCAACAGATCACTAGGTCCAGTAAATGTTACGGATTGATTTTCGTCTTCACTCACTGTTACTTGCGCTGGAACATCAATTTCCAGCTCATTAAAACTATTGTAATCAATGGTTCTTGTTACAACATCTCCCTCGATTTCTGTGCAATTTGAATTGAATAAACTACAAGATTGCAGGCTAATTACTACAAGCACGAGTGCGCTAAGATTTAATTTTTTCATTTTAATTGTCATTGTTTGTCATAAGGATTCAATCCATAAATAAATGTTGCATAAATCAAGTTAAAATTCGATGAAAACGGCACAATCTTTCGACAAAATCATCAATTGATTGGACTTGAAAAGATCAACTAGAAGAGTAGATTAAGTATTCCTACGATCAGTTTGGTTCTAGGATTTTTTTTCTTGCGTCAGTGGTAGAAGCGGGTTTCCAAGTCGTTCTTTTAGGTTAAAATGATTGGTATTAGCATATGCATAACGGATTTATTTGGCTGGAAGATTCTGATTAAATACGACGCAGGAATACGAGCGGATGACACGCCCGGACGCCCAAAAGAGAAACTTCATTATAGATAAAAGGATCTTTAAACAATCAGATAGCCTATTCGCTCAATAGTCTTTTTTATATTCAATTTTACCGTTTTGTTTCTGTAGTTTAGTATTTCAAAAAATCAGTACTATGAAATCAGTTATTCAATATTTATGCATTATGGGCATCATTTTGTGCTCTTTCGGATCACTCAACGCAGTACATTCTGATTCAGGAAATTCAAAGAGTGTATCAACTTTTGAAACGCCTCAATCACAAGGCATCTACGCAATGTTTACCAAGGGTAAAACTGCGGTAAAGCGTTTTCTAAAGAAAACAATAGATGAAAACAAGCAGCATCGCAACAAACTTATCCTAGCCATTGCGATCACCTTGATTCTTGCTTTTGTCCTTTTTAATGCCTTGGCATTTGTCGCCATTATCTTAGGTTATGGAGGTGTTGCTACTGCGCTGACATTGTTCGTATTAATACTAGCGTTTGTGGTACCTCTTGCAGGGTCTATTGCTATGATCGCTAAGTTTTTAAGAAACTATTACAAAAAAATTGGTAAAACCGTCAGTCGTAAACTCATTTTTTGGAGAAGCTGGTTGATCGTTTTCTTGGCTTCACTAAGCTATTATGCATTAGTGTTTTTAATATCTTGGCTTATTCCATAATAAGTAACATGTTCAACTCGTATTAAATGGCTTTTCATATGGTGAGATCTTGATCAAAGTAATATCTTTAGACTTTAGTCATTTTCAAGCCATGTCGATGAAAAAACTTGTATTTCTCTTCCTTGTACTTCCTATCATACTTTGGGCTCAGCCCGAAAATGATTTGCCGTGTGATGCCAGTACTTTGCTGCCATGTCAATCCATTAATGGAACAACGGTTGATGCAAATTATGACGTGAAATTTGTACATAGCGGAATTTGTGACGTCTCTGATTATCTGAGTGTATATTATGATTTTCAACCGAATGCAAGCTCACCCTACTTGGACATTGTTCTTGAAAGTCCTGGGAATAATGGTGATATAAGTCTTTTGTTTGGTAAATGGTTGACGGATTGTGATAGTTTGTTTATCAGTTTGGGTGAATATTGTGGTCCTATCTCTGAAGCGCAACTAGCCATCATCGGCGTAGAAGAAAATGTGCAATACACACTTGTAATTGCTTCCCCTCCTGACAATCCCGTTGATTTTAATATCAGCGCTTGTGAAAATTCAATTTCTAGTTGCCTAGAGAACGATTTGTGTATCGACGCTATAGACCTCGGTATAATATCCGCTGACTATAATGCTTGTGTTACAGGTTGTAATCTTGGTGTAATGGATTCTGAATCTTTGGGAAATTGTGAACATGAGGGTGTCGTATGGTATACGTTTAAATCTGGATCGAGCTTTGATTATGATCAAATCAACCTGCAAGTCACCAGTTATAATGATATTGTACCGGTATATCGATTGTATAAGGGATCATGTTCAAATCTAGAGGCTGTTATTCCATGTAAATACGGTAATTACTATGGATCATCAGTTATTGAAGTGGAGTTTAATACCAGCTATTATATTGGGATCAGTTCATTTTTCGTAGAGTCACCAGAATTTGAAATATGCCTTACCGCGCACCAATCTGGAAGTGCCTGTGTTACGAGTATACATTTGGAACCAGTAAGCACTAGTTTCGGTTCTCCTCTTTATGGTCCTTATGAGGCATGTGAAGAAGTAGAATTTTGCATTACGATCGATGAATTTAATGCATCCTTTAATCAGACAGGCTGCCAATGGCTGCAAGGAATCATTCCAGTTTTCGGTGTAGGTTGGGATCGAGAAGCTAGTTTAGATAGTACTGGTAAACCAATACTGAGCACCGCTTTTGAAGATATTCAAGAGTATGATGGAATCTGGGGTTGGTATAATGATATTACATACAATAATACGGTAACTTCCAAAACAGTCGGTGATTTCGATGATAACGGCATCTTAGATATGTGTCATTATACAGAATCGGATTGTTCGAATGAAGGCATTTCATCTGGAACTATTATGCCACCTGGTTGGTTCTCTTACAATCTTTTGGATCCAGATGATACAGATGGACACCCTAATTTTGATTGGGGTGACGGAAATGGTTGCTCTATTCTTCCTGGACCTTGGAACATATGCTTTACCTTGAAAGCTACCTGCGATACGGAATGCCCAGATGAAGATTGTCTAGATGCTAGCGTTAAAATCTATACGACTTCTGATGGTGAAACTGGAAACTGGTTTGGTGGCAATTCAATTTGTAAACAAGATGAGCCATCCATTTTAAAAACAGAAATAATACCTTCTATCACCATTACCAATGAATTACAGGTAGAAACAGGGAATAATTACATGCGCATCAACAATGAAAATGAAGAAATAGCGAATAGTTTATGGCAACTTGAGGGCTCAGAAATTTTTCGGACTACAGCTAGCACGATACATCTGATAGGAAATCCTGACCAAGAACAGCAATTAAAACTTTTCTTAAGTTCAAATATTCAAGTTGATTCTACCGCCGAAGATATAACGAACGACTATTATCCTGAACCAGTCATAGAAGTACAGCAAGATAGTATTTGTATGTATGACACTGTCAAAATTCTAAATACAACAAATGAAGCATTATTAGCTGCAACATGGTCTATTTCGAATGCTAGTATTATTGAAGAAACAGACTCTATGATACTTGTTCAATTTATGGAAGGAGGACAACAAGATATACAACTTTATGTTACTGATTTTCATGGGAATCAAGCCAGTCGCGTATTTCAGCAAGATTTCTATATATTTCCTGATCCCACTGTTTCTTTCAGTTATGAAATTGAAAATACTAATATTCTTTTGAACAGTTTCGTGGAATATTCCAATTATTTTGAATGGCGTTTAGACGGAGAAGTATTCGCCACCAATGAAGAAAATCCGTCGATCAACATCCCAGAAAACGGCACTTATCTCTTAACCATCCAAGCGTACAATGATTGCTCCGTAGTGGAGTACTCAGAAACCATTGATTTTTTCGTATACCCAGAATCTAGGATTCAACTTTCTAGTTCTAATCTATGTATGGATACCCCTATACAGTTTCTTCAAGAATCCAATCAAATATTGGATTCAATACGGTGGCATTTCCCCGGAGGAATCCCTGAAACAAGTGATGAACAATCAATAGATGTCACTTTTTCTCAAACTGGAAACAAGACGGTCTATCTATATAGTTACAACCCCTTTGGTACTCACCTTGATAGTTTAGTGTTCAATATCGAAGCAAATCCTCTAGCTCAATTTGAATATGAAATTCTGGACAATCAGATTATATTAGATAATCAAAGTAGTTCTTTTACCGAGTTTGAATGGCTTATTATACATGGTTCAGATACACTGACTCAATCGGAAAACTCATTCGAGTTAAACAAAAACGGTAGCTATACCATTTTTCTTATTGTTGAAAATGTTTGCAGTGTTGATAGCACTTCCGAAACCTTTACTATTGATATCTTTCCAGAAGTTGCATTCATTTCAACAGATGAACAGATTTGCAAAGATCAAGAAATTGAACTTTTTATTGAGACGAATCCATTACTCGATTCTATTCGTTGGACCTATGATAATGGGGGCATTGATGTCGGTCTCGATTATAGTAAAGTTGTTTCGTTCGACGAAAATGGTCACTTTCCTATCGTTGTGGAGGTATTTAATATGTTTGGAATCGATACAGACACAATTTGGATCGATGTTTTTGAAACAGGGATAGCTTCTTTTGATTTCACTTTGGACAAGTCTAATCTATCCCTTGAAAATACGAGTTCTAATGTATTAAATTATTATTGGAGCATCGATCAACTCCCAGATACCATATCCAGTTACCATCCTACTATTCAACTTCCAAAAAATGGTAGTTATCTGGTTGAATTAATCATTTCAAATCCATGTAATATGGATACCGCTCATACAACTATAGAGATAGATGGATACAGTACACCTTTAATCGCTGCTTCAGAACAAATCATTTGTAGTGGAAAGAGTATTCAATTTATAGATGAAACGGAAACTTTGGTTGATTCGAGATTATGGTACTTCGAAGGAGGAAGTCCGGATGAAAGTACAGAGGATACCGTGTTCGTCTACTATGAAAATCCCGGTTTTTTTGATGTTCGATTAACGACCGTCAACGATTATGGTAGTTCCATATTGGAACAATTGGAGTATATTGAAGTCAAGCAAACACCGGAGGTTGCCTTCGAATATGACCAAAATACAAGTACTTTTACCAGTTTAACGAATGGTGGGGATGAATATTACTGGGAATTTGGAGATGGGATGACAAGTGATGAAGAGCATCCAATTCATTTTTATGAGAGTGATGGAACGTATACTGTAAGACTTACGGTAAACAATGCTTTTTGTGAGCAGAGTTATGAAACCGAAATAGACGTGATCATTGTTTCCACTTATAAGGAACCATCTTCTTCCATACAAGTTGTACCAAATCCGATTGAAAACGAACTGCGTTTAGAGTATTTCGATTTAACTCCAGGGCTCTACAGCATTGAAATATTTAATTCTAAGGGGTTATCCCTCATAAATCGCGATTTACAATTAAAAAATACTTCCGGTTCTATAATAATTGATGAACCTTTCTCTTCAGGAATGTATTATTTGCTTATACACGGTCAAGAAAAACAGTATTTCTTACGTTTTATAAGAATCTAAATGCAAGCAATTCATATCCTTAATGGGGACGCCCTACTCGATCAATTTCCAGATGTCTTGAAAAAAGATCAACTGATTGTGGCAAGAGAATGCCTAGTAGATGGTCCTGTTGAAGCAGAGTCCATGGAAACTTTCTACCGATTAAGAGGACAATATCTTCAAGATCAATATCAGGTTTGTACGGTTGAAGAATACTTGGAACGTTCGAAATCCGAATTTGATAAAGTCTTGAATATTGCCGAAAAAACAACGGTTTATTTGTGGTTTGAGGATGACGTATTTTGTCAAATCAATTGCTGGTATGTTCTTTCTTTACTTCAAAAGACCTCCGCAAATACGATTTATTTAGTTCGTCCGAAAGAACATAGTCCTTATGGATTTAGTGCCTATGATGAAGAAGGACTTCTTGAATTGATGGAGCATAAAATACCAGTTAACGTACAAGAGCCTTTGTCCAAACTATGGAGCGCCTATCAAAGCAATGACTTGGAGCGTCTATCAGAACTTGCGCATGCCGTAAAGGGAAAGTATCCTTTTATTTTCGAATCGGTTCAGGCGCTTATTGCTAGTATTCCAAGTAAAGATTCCATAGGTCGTCCAAAGGAAATTCTTCAAGAAATCATGCAAGAGTTCGGTACCGATTCTTTTGGAGAGGTATTTCGAGTATTCAACCAGCGTGCGAGTATTTACGGATATGGTGATCTGATGGTAAAACGCCTATATGACGAATTAAAGCTTTCTAGATCGTAATCTTTTAGTACAAAAAGGAAATATTGTTCATTCATCAGGAATTTTCGTCAATCTTTTTACTGGATTATGCTGTTAACTTTGAAGTAAAATAGATTATTATGACAACTCTAGTAAAAAAGTTACAACAAGAAGACTATGCTCGATACTTTGATCAAGCTATTAGTTATGAACAATATAAATTGAATTTTGAAGCTGAAATGCAATCAGAAGACGCCAGTCCCTATACTCAATATTTACCGCAAAATTGGCAGCGTCAAGCACGATTGGATCGTAAACTGAAATTACGCGATGATGTTCTTGAATCCCTTGAGTCAATCAATACTGATATCAAATGGTTACTCATCACGGAACATTGGTGTGGGGATGCTTCTCAAATCAATCCCGTTATCGCCAAGGTAGCTGAAGCTTCAAAGGGACGAATCGACCTTCGATTAATCTATCGTGACGAACACGAAGACTTGATAGATGCTCATTTGACGGATGGAAGAAGTCGATCAATACCCATTCTATTGCAATTTGATGCTTCTTTCAAGCTTTTAGGAAGTTATGGTCCTCGGCCTGAAGAAGCTCAACAATTGGTAAAATCACTATTGGCGGAAGGTAGTTCCTATAGTGTGCCTGTTCATACTTGGTATG
Organism: Saprospiraceae bacterium; assembly: GCA_020628475.1. GTDB lineage: Bacteria > Bacteroidota > Bacteroidia > Chitinophagales > Saprospiraceae > JAHDFB01. The sequence continues at coordinate 17,910 of JAHDFB010000056.1, forward strand.
CCCGTAACAAACAACAAGATATCCAAGATGACATCATCGAGCTGTTAAAAAGAAATAGTTGATATATTTTTTTAGTGGTAAACAGCATAACTGATAAATAATATTGATCTGAATGGCTAATACCGCATGGTTTTAGCCATTCCTTTTTATCCTTCCTTCGATTTTTTCTGTTTTAATTCCAACCAGCCCTCTTTCAACATAAAAGATTCCTGTACCGTATTCTTTGGAACGTTGACTGCGATGGATTCGTCCCAGGTTCGATCCTTGTTTCTTTGTAACCAGTTCCAAGACCATTCCGCTTCTTGAGGTAGCGGAAGATCAATCGAATGTTCTCTGCTTACTATGGCTCCTGTGAACATGTGATAGTTGATATTCTTCATTATAGCCTGCACATGTTGCTCATTCAATCGGATCCGTTGAACCGGGAGCAGCCCAGAGTTGGCCGTTATCGAAAGCGTCGGTTCGTGAAAAACAATCAGATCGTGCGCATCGTACCAAGGACCTTTTGTGTAATCCAAAATGCCATCCGTTCGCTCTGGAAAAGATAATGGTATGGACACCGACGTATCTTTATCCATCGAACCAAACTTACTGTGTATTGATAGATTAGTCGATGTATTCATAAATCCTATGAGTCCATCCTTTCTATCTGAATCGTTTCCTAAATAGATTGGGATCTGAACTTCATCAAAACCTTGATGTGGTCTTTTCGGGCGTTTACCAGAATCATAGTTCTTTAAAAAATCAGCATAAGCTTCCCAAGAAAGATCATAAGCGGGCAAGTCCTTTAATTCAAATTTCAATCGAATCTTAGAAATAGCCATAGGCGGACTGGCAAAGTATTGGATTTCTTTATATTTCTTCGAGTCAATGGATTTCTGAGCAATAGCCGCCCGATTCATTTCTATAAAATCATCTAAGATTTGAGTCTCCTTTTGATCAAAATATTGAATGAATTGTTGTACGGTGTCGCTACTGATGACTGGACTATCGTTGATGCCTATGGGATCAGAAATAACTAGCTTCGTATTTAATACATGAATACGGCGCAGTGCTTGCCCCAATGGATCGAATACCGTTATTTCCTTATTGATGTAATTAATGATATACCAAGCTTCTACTTGGTCATAGCCCTCCCGAAAAGGAACACCATTGCTTTCGAAAATTGCTCTCGTAGCGGGATCGGAGGTAAATTCAAATAGCTTTCGAGCAGGCTGAACGATCCGAGGTGGGAATGCAGTAAGAAAATGATCAATCTGCCGGACTTCTGAATACGTTTTTTGTATCTCCTTTCTATCTGTATCCGATAAGGCTAAACTTTTATCAATTTTTAACTCATGTAATTTGGAAATTTCAATTTCGGTATAACGACCGAAAGCATCTATAATTCTAAGTTTACTTAGCCTAAAGATGCCATTTCTAATAGGTAAAAAAGAAGCATTTGGTAATGGAGCTTCAACATTTTGATCGATCACTATTTTTTCCACACTTTTTGATAAATCTATTTCATATACATTGTCATAAATATCCAATTCAAGTGTTTTTTTCCTCATCAGTAATGCTTCATTAAAACCGTCTAAGACATGCGTAAGAACAAAAGAATCTTGAGACACTTTCCAACTTCTATCATCTGTAGGTTGGACCTTATTAAATGCATAAGATGCCAATTCTTGCACTTTATCATGCATAATATTTCTTCCCACAATTGACAAGCGATTATCTACATCTAAGTTCCAAGAATTATATTCTAGTTCATCTTTATTCGAATTCCAAATGAAATTCTTTTCAAGAAAATCAACCTCGATTTCGACACTATCCTTATTTTTCAATGGAATCAACTCCATTTGCCATTCCATCATGATTGGAATCCAAGGATTTGATTTCCATGTCCCCCAACTAAAAGAGGAAGGGATCACTCCTTGTTCAGAACCAAAAGACAATGCAATACTTTCATTTACTAAGGCAGTAATGATATCCCAACTTTGACTCGAAGGCCAATCAGATGGACTTGTCATATCAATGCGATATTTTTCTGGACAGATTCCTATATCGTTTTCATCACGAATAATTACATCTCCATTCAATGACGAATTTCGATTTCCTGAAAATATCCATTCGTCTTCTTTCATTAAATCAAATACTACCACTGGATCTTTCGCCGAGTAAAAATTTGATGATGTTGCATCTTTCGTTGCTAATTCGGAATTATATAAAAATTCTTTACTATCTGAGCTATTAAAGTATTCTATAAAATCTGCTAGTAAATCTGAGGATTTGTCATAGATATCTTCATAATCAATCGATGATCCTGATGTGCTTTTTGCATTTGAAATATAGCACGCTACTATACATTTATACCAATCGGTAAATATCTCCCAACGAATACTCGTCGAGGCCCGTTGTTTAGAATAAAACGCATTTGATCTTTCATTAAGTAGATTTAAAGCATTATAAGCCTGATATAATGATGTGTTTTGAATTTTATTGCTGTTAAAATCTAATGAGTGTTTATGATCCCCAGACTCAGCATTAAAACGAGCATTAAATAGATGGCCTTGAACCTCATGAAATTCTTTGTGATCTACTTGATGAATTAAAAATTGCATCAGTAAATTTAAAACCTTTTCTTCCGTTGGATTACTAGCTTTGAGCGCTGCATAAGCCTCTTGTTGATTATTCGCAATAGCCAGTGAAATACGTGAAGCCAATTCTATTTCATCAATCTTGTCTTCGTATTTTTGTTCTCCCCAATGAATATTCGAAATGGAACCATGAAAAATGGAACGACTATATGCTCCAGTTTGTTTCAGTTTATTCTCAATAGACTTCTTTAACGATTCTTCCAAAGCGTCTAAAATATCGTGTAGATTCTTATCATTAAAGATGTCATTTCCCTCGGTTCCATAAAGGCCCACAACACTATAACCAATGCTTGATGATTCAGGACAATCCTCCAAATCTTTATCCAAATCCTCCTGTGCATCAAAAAATCCAAAAACTGATCTACAATTCGGGTAGAAGGCTGAAAAATGCAATTGACCATGGCCTAAAGCCGTGAAATTTTCGAGTAAATTATTGTTTTTAGGTGCTCCCCATGACTCCAATTCATAGGCTTTACCCAGATATCTATACGCTTGATCATCTGGTAATAAATTTTCTATGATTGGAATAGTACTCAGTCCACCTTTAAGGGAAGTCGGTTTGTGTTTCATCATCTCCCTACTCTCTAAAATCCAGGATCGATATTTCTCAATCTTGTTTTCATTCTGAATAAAACGGACGATCACCCAACGATCAGGAGCTTGCGGTATTATATCTTGTTCTAATGATGTATCGGAAACAACAGACGTTACTAACTCCGGTAAGGTCCAATGAATATGAATTCCATGTTCCAGCTGTTCTCCTGACTGAAATGGAGCAGAAATAATATTCTCACTAATAGGTGCTCTTCCCTCAGCGGTCCCGCTTGAAAGTTTCCGAAAGTCCTGTTCAAAATACATGAAATTAGAGGGAGATGATTCATTGACGCAAAGGCCCTGAACATTGATGGGAAAGAGGATAAATTTCTTCATGGCCTATTCATTTTAATAACATAATGGGATGGATATATTTCTTTTTAATAAATTCACAATATAATCCGACAGCACTGTAGTCCTTGACCTTCGGCCAATATGCTACATGTGCAAAATGCGTATCTTTTTTAAAATAACGCCTTCCATCTATATAATAGAATTCCTGCAAAGTCAGTATTGAATCACAGAAAATGGGATGCTTTTTATCTGCTTCAATCAAAATTATTTCACTATTTTCAGTACGTTGAATCTGAAAAAAATCTATTTCTTGATTAATTTTTTCCAATGCTTTTAATTTGTCATACATTGAACTATTAATCAGTTCTTCAGACTTGGATACTTTTATATAAAAACGCAAAGGGGAGTCCTTCTTCGCAAAAACATCACTAAATAAAATATCAAATGTAGGTCTACTCTTTTCATTATTAATAAAACATACTATGGGACCTGTGTAAGAATTTGAATAGCTATTTATGAACGCCATTTGTTTAAAAGATTGCAGATTATATGTAAATGCCTTACATAAATGCTCTGAAAAAGCTTTCTTTACATCAATATTCCCAACTTGACCAACTTCCATTAAAAGATACCTTTCAGCATCATACTCAACGATTCTAATTTGTTCTTTGTTAATGATTCCTTCTCCACGGTTCACGGTTAGCTTCAT
>JAHDFB010000057.1 GCA_020628475.1 Saprospiraceae bacterium
AACTGATATTCGATTGAGCTACTACTGCATATGCCAACAAAGACGACATCACCACGGTAACATTCAATTTGAATTTTACCAAAACCTTATAATCGTCCAGTTTTGCTTTAAAACCAGCGTTTAAGGAAGTAGATGTCTGTACTTTTACTTTACCACTCATTAATGAACGTCCGTTTCACCTTCTTGCGGAGGTACAAATTGAGGAATAAAATCATGACCATCTTTTCCATAGTCATATGCCCATCTGTGTACGGTAGGGATATTTCCTTCCCAGTTACCGTGTCCAGGATGTATATCAGTAGTCCACTCTAAGGTGGTTGCTTGCCAAGGATTCTTCGTCTTCATTTTCTTACCATACCAAATGCTATAGAAGAAATTGATCACAAATAAAATTTGAATCGCAAATACAACGATCGCTGCAATGGTGATAAACTTATTCATCGCTGCAAAATCATTGAATGCATCAAAAGTGTTGAAGCTGTAGTATCTTCTAGGTACACCTGCCATTCCGATGTAGTGCATCGGCCAGAATACGGCATAAGCTCCGATCAAGGTACCCCAGAAATGAATCTTACCTAAGGTCTCATTCATAAATCGTCCGTACATTTTCGGGAACCAATGATAAATACCCGCGAACATTCCGAAGAATGCCGCTACTCCCATTACTATGTGGAAGTGTGCTACTACGAAGTAGGTATCGTGCATTTGAATATCAATCGCGGAGTTTCCTAAGAAAATACCAGTAAGTCCACCTGAAATAAACATCGATACGAAACCAATAGCGAAGAGCATTGGAGAATTTAATCGAATATTACCTCCATATAAGGTGGTGATCCAGTTGAACACTTTAACGGCTGATGGAACCGCGATGATCAAGGTAAATACCACGAAGAAATTTGAGATAAACGGATTTACACCTGACATGAACATATGGTGTGCCCATACGATGAATGATAAAAATCCAATCGCCAAAATAGAATATACCATGGCTTTATATCCAAATATTGGTTTTCTTGCATGTACCGATAAGACTTCTGATACAAGTCCCATGGCAGGAAGAATAATAATATATACTTCAGGGTGTCCTAAGAACCAGAACAAGTGCTGATACAAAATCGGACTACCTCCAACATTTGGTAATGCTTCTCCGTTTACAAAAATCTCACTCAAAAAGAATGAAGTTCCCAAACCTCTATCACACATAAGCATCAAGAATCCTGATACAAGTACCGGGAACGATAAAAGTCCTAATATAGCCGTTACAAAAAATGCCCAAATTGTCAATGGCATTCTCCATAAATTCATTCCCTTCGTTCTGAGGTTAAGTACAGTAGTGATATAGTTGATACCACCTAATAGTACGGATACAACGAATAAGGTCAAACTTAACAGCCATAAAGTCATACCCGACCCAGATCCTTGAGAAGCCTGTGGTAAGGCACTTAATGGTGGGTAAGCGGTCCAACCACCCGAGAATGGCCCAGTTGATAAGAATAAACTAAAGAACATTACAATCCCTGCCAAGAAAAAGAACCAGTATGACAACATATTCATAAAAGGAGATGCCATATCTCGTGCTCCTAATTGCAACGGAATCAATAAATTACTGAATGTTCCACTCAATCCGGCTGTCAAAACAAAAAATACAAGTATTGTACCGTGCATCGTAACCAAAGCATAATAAAACTCCGGTGCCAGGGTACCTACCCCATTTTCAACAACAATCCATTTTCCTAATAAAGGTTTGATCCAAGTCATACTTTCTTCAGGAAAACCTAATTGCATTCTGAAGATAATAGACATAGCGGCACCGATGATGGCCCAAATCATACCTGTTATCAAGAATTGTTTAGCAATGATCTTGTGATCCATGCTAAAAATATAGTGACCGATAAATCCAGACTTGAATTTATCTCCATGATGATGATCGTGAAAGTGATCATCATAACCTTGTTCTTTGATGAGCTCTTGCTCGTTGTACTCTAAAATCTCAGCCATCACTAAATAGATTTATTTTTCAAAATTTTGAATTCGATTCTTCTGTTCATTTTTCTTCCTTCAGGAGTATCATTACTCTCTGTAGGATTGGCTTCTCCATATCCAACCGCTGTTAATCGAGACGCCGAGATTCCTCGCTCCGTCAAATAATTTAATACTGCATTGGATCTATTTTTGGATAACTCCAAATTAGAAGAAGGATCACCTTGATTGTCCGTATATCCAGCAATCTCGATTTCCACGTCTTTGTACTTTGTTAGACCTGCTACAAGATTGTCCAGTTCATACCGAGAATTTTTAGTTAAGTTAGCTGAACCTGTTTCAAAATTTATATTCTTCAAACGTAAAGAAATATCTTCTTCTTCGGTTGATGACATAGCCGCATCCAACTCCTTGAAGAAGTCTCTTTTCTGCTGGGCAATTTCAACCTTTAATAATTTTCCTAAATTAGGATCGTACTCTTTTCCTCGTACCTGAGATAAATAGTAAGATTTCTGCTGCTCCAACCAAGCATCATACTCCTCTTGAGAAACCACTTTTACGATCTTTTTCATACTGTAGTGTCCGATACCACATAACTCAGCACAAGCCAATTCGTAATCAAATGCTTCCCATTTAGCAGGAGATTCTGGATCTTCTGGATCGGACAAATCTTGCCAATTAATATTATCCTTCAATCGAGTTCTGAACTCCTCCGTGGTTACCGTTGGAGTAAATACAAAATAGGCAGGAATACCTGGAACAGCATCCATTTTTACACGGAAATGCGGTAAATAGAAGTTATGAAGTACATCTTTCGCAGTAATCCGCACACGTACCTTTTTATTTACTGGTAAATAAATCTGATCAGCAATAAAATCATCGTGATTTTTCTCGTCTTCCCAATTCTGTCCTAGAGGATTAATACCTTGCTTGATGAGTGTATAATCACGCTCTCCTAAAAGACCATCTGGTCCCGGGTAACGAATATCCCAAGCAAACTGATAACCTGTCGCTTCAATTTCTATTACATCCTCATCTGGTCCTACATCAGCCATTACCTCATTCCATACCACAAGACCTTTTACCACTAAGAACGTCATCACAAGGGCAGGAATACCTGTCCATACATACTCTAAGGTATTATCGTGCGAGAAAAACAAAGCTTTTCTCCCCTTTTGCTTTCTATATTTATAAGCATACCAGAATAATAAGAATTGTGTTACAACGAATACAATTCCTGTAAAGAATAAGGTCACATTGAATACACTGTCCAACTGGACTCCATGAAGCGATGCGGCTCCTAGTGGACCGTATCCCAGCATAAGATCTTTATAATAAATCGCTGAAACCACCGATGCAATAAGGAATAGTACCATAAAAACAACCATCCAAACGGCCGTACGATTATTTGCTTGTTGCTCTGCTACCTCCTCCCCTCGTATCTTTCCAGATAATTCAGATACTTTCGATATTTGAATAACTATGACTACAAGAAGAACAAGTATTAATAAAATTATTAGTGCTGTCATTTTATCTTTTTAAATTATTATCGCAATCGATATTAATTAATTAGTTGTTTTTAAGCGTGATGATGTAAACTTTCTTCTAAGAAAGGATCCTGTTTCGGAGTTAAAGGAGCCGATGCTAAGGTTCTCCAGAAGAACAATAAGAACAAGCTCAAAAATCCTATCAATGTACCAATCTCTAAGAAACCAGGTAAATTATATCCCATTAAAAATTCGGATGCATGATGAGCCGCCTCACCTGCTCCGTGAATCGCATGATCCGCAGCTCCGTGCGCTGCTTCTGCAACGTGATCTGCTCCATGAGCACCATGATCCGCCGCTCCATGTGCATCTGCTCCATGTCCATGTCCTCCACCTAATAACTCATGTGCGGTATGAATAACACCAGGTTTGATCATTAAGAAGTAATCCCACCAGTGACCGAAAAATACAACGCCTGCCGTAAATAACAATGTACCGTATTTCTTCTTATTATCATTTCTCATTAATACGAAAAACGGAATGATAAAGTTGATGACAACGTTACCGTAAAACATTACTCCGTATTCATTCTTTCTCAATAAGTAATATCCCGTTTCCTCTCCAACATTTCCGTACCAGATCAACATGAACTGAGAGAACCATAAATATGTCCAAAATATACTGAAGGCAAATAATAACTTACCTAAGTCATGTAAATGCTCATCCGTAACATCCGCAAAATATCCTTTACTCTTCATGAAAGAAATCACCATGATCGTTAATGCAATCATAGATACAAACCAACTTGCACCTGCATACCATGCATATAAAGTACTATACCAATGTGCATCTACAGACATTACCCACAACCAAATCATTGCTGCAGAAGTAAAACCTGCAATTGGTAAAAATACAGCGGCATACCAACGTAATTTTCTATGGTGCGAAAAGTTTGAATCACCACCATGATCATCTTCATGTAAAGAGATCGATCGCATTCTTCTAGCAAAGAAGTACCAAACAGCAACGATGATTCCACCAAAAATCACATACATATTCGCATTCAAGAATCCAGACTTTCCTTGCAATATTTTATCATGTTCTACACTTTCTGCATCCGCCCAGTGATAAATATGATGCCAATCAAAGTAAAGTCCTAGTCCTAGAATCAACATCAGCACAAATCCAACGATTAGAAATTGTCCAAATGCTTCCCATACTCTCTTAAATACCGTATACCATCCTGCCCAGGCTGTAATGGAAGCTGATAAAAAGAATACCGCCATTAATGAAATACCCGTAAAAAATACCGAGTTGTGCAAAATGTTAGACCAGAATCTTGAATGAAGTTCATTATCTCCTGAACCAAAATAGGTTAATAAAAGAGATACAACACCGATAGCAATACCCACTAGAAGTATGGTCGTTTGCCTTGCTGGTATAGTATATTGATTATTCATTATTAAATTTTTCTTTTTGAATTAGATTGAACAATGTTGATTAATGATGATCTCCGTGATCGTCATGTGCATCATGACCTCCGTGATCCTCGTCCTCACCGTGATGATCATCCGAATGATGATCGTCATGAGCTTCTGCTTCTCCATGACCATGGTCATCATCTCCATGATGATCACCCATTCCATGAGGAGCCTCTACTACTGCCATATCTGCTAGCGGTGTAGCCCAATCATTCAAGGTATTTTCAGTTTCGTTGTATGTACGTTTTAATTCTTTTGCCTGTAGCGAACGGATGTAATGAATAACATTCCATCTTTCTTCGTAAGATAATTTATCGGCGTAACCACCCATCACGTTTTTACCATACATGATTGCGTGGTAGTATTGACCATTGGTCATCGTCACATAATTTTCCAACAAGAAGTTCGCTGGCTGTGCTGGATATTTACCTCCATCCTCTCGAACGAGATATCCTGCGCCATCTCCTTTTTCTCCGTGACAAATACCACAATAGGTATTATACAATTCTTTTGTACTAGCTAAAGCTGCATCTGAGATTGGAAACGGATTCTGGATCATATCCTGAGCTGCTCTCAACCGCTCTTCCTCGGTATCTTCATAGTGATAAGGTACACTACCATTCACTGGAATTTTGATACTAGAGTTGGTCAATTCACCATTCAAGCTCTGATCTAAAGTACTGTATGGAGTTGCCATTCCAGCAGCTCCTCTTGCAACCGTTCCTTCAACAGGTTCTTTTGGAGAAGCATACTTATGGTAGTCTTCTTTAGAACCCCATCTATTATTATAATAGTATTGGTAATAATTAGCTTCATATGCGATAGAGTGCATCATATCCGGCATATATTCACTACCCGTATTATTTCCACCTGCTTGTTGGCATGAGCTTACCAGAAGCCAAATGCAAAGACATAAAATAGAAATATGAATATTTAATCCTTTTTTCATTAGTACTAATCTCTTCGTTAGTTATATAATTTTAGAGTCTATTTCTTCTGCACCCGTTTCTTTCAAGAAAGATTCAGCTGTAGAAGCATCTACCGTTGATTTATCGAAAGCAATACAGAATTTATCATCTGTAATTCTATTATCCAGTATAGGAAGTTTGATACCAGGTCCCATTCCATTAATAATGTAGAATGTTACCACCATACCGATCGCCGCAAATAATACCGTCAACTCAAATGTGATCGGAATAAATGCAGGAACGGACCAATACGGCTTACCTCCAAAAATAACAGGCCAATCCTTTGTGAAAATCCAAGTCATACCTAGAAAGGCCGTTAGAGTACCTAGACCTCCATAAATGAAACCACCAATATGTAGTCTTGATTCTTCAAAACCCAATAATGGATCTAGACCGTGTACCGGAAACGGAGTAAAAACCTCCATGATTTCTAAATGCTTGCTGTTCGCTACTTTGACAGCATTCATCAGAACTTCTTCGTCGTTGTATAGACCGTAAATAACGTCTTTTGTCGCTTTTGCCATTATTCTTATTTATTAGTGATTTTCAGTAGATGTTGTTTCTTCATGATGATGGTGATGTCCGTGTCCACCACTGTATTGATCACCTGAAGATTTCAATATACTCTTCACCTCCGCAATGGCAACCACTGGTGCCACACGCACGAAAATCAAGTATAGTACAAAGAAAATTCCTATCGTACCTGTGAAAATTCCTATCTCAACCCAAGTAGGAATATAGAAACTCCAACTTGATGGTAAATAATCTCTTGCCAATGTAGTGGCGATAATTACAAATCGCTCAAACCACATACCGATGTTTACTACAATAGAAAGGAAGAAGGTCCAAACAATGTTACGTCTAATCTTTCTGCTCCAGAAAAACTGAGGAGAAATTACGTTACAGAACATCATTCCAAAGTAAGACCACCAGTATGGTCCCAATGCTCTATTGAAGAAAGCAAACTGCTCATATACATATCCAGAATACCATGCTACAAATAGCTCTGTCAAATAAGCTACCCCTACGATGGTACCAGTCACCAAAATGACCTTATTCATAGACTCGATATGTGCTATCGTAATATAATCTTGTAGATTCAAAATCTTTCTGGTAATGATCATCAATGTCAATACCATCGCAAATCCAGAGAAAATCGCTCCTGCCACGAAGTAAGGAGGGAAAATCGTTGTATGCCATCCTGGAATCACCGATGTGGCGAAATCGAAACTTACGATCGTGTGTACAGAAAGTACTAAAGGCGTTGCTAATCCAGCTAATACTAATGAGATAGACTCCCATCGTTGCCAGTGCTTCGCAGAACCATTCCATCCAAAAGATAGGAAATGATAAATCTTCTTTCGAATTCCTTTTGCTCGGTCACGAACCGTTGCAAAATCCGGCACTAATCCCGTATACCAGAATAGTAAAGAAACCGTGAAATATGTACTAATCGCAAATAAATCCCACAGTAGCGGAGAGTTGAAGTTTGGCCATAATGGACCTCTCGTGTTCGGGTATGGGAAGAAGTAAAATACAACCCATGCTCTACCTACGTGAATTCCTGGGAAAAGGGCCGCACACATTACCGCGAAAATGGTCATCGCCTCTGCCGCTCGGTTTACACCGGTTCTCCATTTCTGACGGAAAAGTAATAAGATCGCAGAAATCAAGGTTCCTGCGTGACCGATTCCAATCCACCAAACGAAGTTTGTAATATCCCAACCCCATCCGATTGTTCTGTTCAGATTCCAAGATCCAATTCCAAACCAGATAGTCCATGCAATACAAAATACACCAAAGGTGGCAAGTATTGCTGCCACTGAAAAGGCCATTACCCAAAGGGTTCCCGGTGCTTTCTCAGTCGGCGACACGAGATCTTCTGTAATCTGGTGGTATGTTTTACTACCAGTTACTAAAGGTTCTCTTATTAATGATACGGGTGCACTCATGTTTATCTTTTATTAAATATTAAGCGTCTATTTCTTTATTTCTGTTATTCACGCGCATAGTGTACTGAACAGATGGTCTTACGTTCACCTCTTCCAACACGATGAAGTTCAATGGATTTTCAAGCTTATGGCTCAAGTTTCCATTCTTATTATTCATATCTCCGAAAGTGATAGCTCCAGTAGAACAAGCCGTCTGACATGCCGTCTTCACATCACTATCTCTTAATGCACGCATTTCTTTCTTAGCCGTCAGCTTACCTTCTTGAATTCTCTGAACACAGAAACTACATTTTTCGATAACTCCTCTAGATCGAACCGTGACGTCTGGATTAAGTACCATTCTAGTCAAGTTATCCGTTCCGTAAGCCTGCTCCTCACCATTGATACCCGGCTGGTTTCCAGGAAAGATATCCGCTGTAGTATAATCCAACCAGTTGAATCTTCTAACCTTGTAAGGACAGTTGTTTGCACAATATCTAGTACCAACACATCTGTTATAAGTCATTTGATTCAAACCTTCAGAAGAGTGGTTCGTCGCATTAACTGGACATACATTCTCACAAGGTGCATTATCACAATGCTGACACATCATTGGTTGATATACCGTGTTTGGATTTTCCAATTTACCATAATAGTAACGGTCAATTCTCAACCAAGTCATTTCGTGGTGTCTGCTCACCTCTTTCTTACCGACAACAGGAACATTGTTCTCCGCCATACAAGCAACAGTACAAGCGCCACATCCAGTACATGAAGTTAAGTCAACATGCATTCCCCAGTGGTGTCCTTGCTTATACAGCTTATCATGACCACCATAGATTTGTTGCTCATTTAAGTGTTGAGCATGTGCACGCTTCTCATCCAAATGAGCTACGCTAGAAGCCAAGTCTTCCAAGTTTGAATAATACACAACAGATCGATCTGTCAATGCACCTTGATATCCTTGAACGCCCATTCCATAACTAAACGTTACTAAGGCAGCTTCATCTGCGTTTATAATTTCACCTGTTTTCTTGTCCGTATCTTGTACACCATACGTGTGGTGATACTGTACACAAGAGAAATCTTTTTCTTTTCCAATTTTTGAAGAAACCGTTACATCAGACGATGAATAAGTTCTATATCCATTAGCATCCGACCGAACATTTTCATTCATATCAACCCCTACATTCGTGCCACATAGACCAGAAACAGCCTTTCCATAGCCTAATGCAAGTGCAACTGTACCAGGCGCTTGACCGAATTGTTGGATGACAGGAACCGTATATTCGTTTCCATTAACCGTCAATGTCACTAAATCACCATCTTTCAGATCATTCATCGCAACCATGGTACTAACTCCGTCAAAGTCAACTGGAACTGCTAAGTAGTTCCCCCAACTTGTTCGAGTGATCGGATCAGGCATCTCCATCAACCACGGATTATTGGCATATTGCCCATTACCCATGTGTCCTGTCTCATATATTTTCAATTCGACAGCATCTCCTACCTTAGTCTTCGTTACATTCGAAGCGGCAGCGTTTGGATTTCCTGCATAGGATGGTGCTTCTCCCGAAGTAGAAACCATCGCTATACCATCGTGTAATGATTTTTCCCAGAAACGCTCGAAGTTTCCGAAACTAGACTGCATACCGAAAACAGTATTCTGCCAGTTTGATTTAAGGTAATCCATGATAGAATCACCGTACGATACACCTGCCCAAGTCAATAAGGTTTCCTCCGCTTGACGTGTTTCAAATAATCGGCTTATCGTCGGTTGAATCAAGGAATAAAATCCTTTGTTAGGATTTGCATCTCCCCAAGATTCTAAAAAGTGATTAACCGGTGCCACGGCATCACAAATATTCGTTGTTTCATCATTCGCATAAGCGATGCTGAACTTATTTTTTACTTTTCCTACAGCAGCGGCCATTTTACCATTTGCTGTAAAATCATAGACTGGATTGGCATCCATGAAAATAACTGTATCAACAGATCCGCTATTCATGTCGCTCACCAATTGATCTACATCGGCGTCACTTCCCTGATTCGTAAGATTTGCATGTGCAAAATCTACCGTCGAACCAATATTTCCTAAGTGCGCATTGATCGCATTAACCAATGATTGCTCAGCTTTGTTATTCGTACCACAAAGAACAATCGAATGTCCAGCGGCTGCCTTTAATTCGTTTGCTACTACTTGAAGCGCCTTTTTTGCATCGGCATTCAATGATGAAGCCACCAAATTAGAACCAGTTACGTAATTATATAACGTAACGATCGCAGCTCCTTGCTCCGATGGTTTAACCAAGATTCTATTATCGGCATTCGATCCAGTAAGAGACATGTGAGATTCCACCTGATATAGACGGTTCATCTTCGCACCTTTTACTTTTTCGATTTTTCTCTTTTTGACAAAATCAACGGTCGCTTTGTTACCATCTCCCCATGTTTCAAGGAAATCTGCATCAAAACTGACAACTAAGTCTGCCTTATCGAAATGATAAGCTGGCATCGCTCGTTGTCCAAAGTCCTCTTCGTTGGCATCCAACAAGGCTGCATACGAAACCGTATCATATTGAACATGCTTAGTAGATGGATACTTAGCAATAAAGGCATCAATAGCCTTTTGTTTCATTGGACTATATACAGAAGATGAAACCAATCGTATAGAACTGCTCGCAGATAAGGCATTCATTACCTTTTTATCTACTGCATCCCATGAAGAATCAGTCCATACTGAACCATCATTCATCATTGGTTTCTTGAAACGAGCCGTATCATATAGATTTAAAACAGACGCTTGAGCTCTGGCAGAAGTTCCACCATAACCTACTAGGTCATTTCCTTCTATCTTAATCGGTCTTCCTTCTCGAGTCTTTACAAGAATCGAAGCGAAATCTCCGCCATTAACAAAACTAGTCGCATAATATGTAGCAACACCAGGAACAATCGCGTCCGGCTTTACAACATATGGAATAGCTCGCTTAACAGGAATATCACAACCAGCTGCGATGGTGGCAGCACCGAGTCCGAATCCTAACATCTTTAGAAAATCTCTACGATTTCCCTCCATTTGTTCTACAGCTTCAGTGTTTCCAAGAGCTTCTGGCATAGAAGCAAATTCTTTTTCGGAAATTTCAATAAAGCCAGGGTCGTTAGTGAGATCCATCTCTCCTATCCACACGCCTTGATCTTTTTCTTTCATTTATTCTGTATTGTATTATCTAATACTATATTATATAATATATATAGATTCTATTTTTTATTAATGGGGCTTACGCCCAAAGGGTGATGCTATTAATAGTGACACTTTTGACACTCTAATCCTCCGATGTCCGCAACTTTGACATTAGAACGATCTCCTGATTTCAATTCTTTATGGTAGTCTTCGTAAGCAGAGTAGTATGCATTGTCTTTAAACTTCACATCGGTCTGTCTGTGACAATTGATACACCAACCCATAGATAATGGAGCCATCTGTTGTACTACTTCCATTTCTTCTACCTGACCGTGACAAGTTTGACACTCTACCTTTCCAACGGTTACGTGTTGTGCGTGGTTGAAGTATACGTGATCCGGTAGATTGTGAATTCGCACCCACTCGATAGGTCCTTTAACACTTTCCTTCTCATCATTGGTCAGACTCTTTACAATTTCCTCCCACTGATCATCAGCAATATCATTCAACGTTTCTGCGCTGGCAGCTGCTAACTTCTCATCGTTCTCAGCATTTGATTTTCGAATCCACTCTTTGTATAATTTTTCAATATCCGCTTCCGACATATCATCGTAATTCTCGATGTACTTTCCGGCAGCCGGATCGAAACCTGCGGATACATATATCTTCGTTATCTCTGCAGATCCATACTCAGAACCATAATTGATCGCCTTGTGACAATTCATACAAGTGTTCGTTGCAGGAATTACAGAGTGCTTCGAACGCCTTGCACCATCGTGACAGTACTGACAATCGATTTTATTCAATCCAGCGTGTGTTTCGTGTGAGAATTTGATAGGCTGCTCTGGAGCATAGCCTTGTTGACGTCCTAGACTTACAGCATTATTCACCGTCGTATATCCTCCCAATAAGACAAAAGCAAAAAGAACGAAACCAATAATTCCTTTACTTGTCAAAATATCCAAAATAGACTTGCGATCTACAACGGCATTCGGATTGATTTTCTTTTCAGAAATCACATTCAAATTAGAAATGACTCGAGCTAATACAAGTGCCAGTCCCGCTAATAAAGCCAATAGTAATCCATACAACCATTTTGGTGTACCTTTTGCTTCGACCGCTCCGACGGTAGTATTTGGATCATCCTTTTTGGGAACACAAGAACCATCATCCATACAATTGATATAAGATAGAATAGACCCTATCTCATCATCAGTCAAGTTTGGAAATGCCGTCATCACAGTACCCCACTCATTCCACAATTCATTCGCACGTGGATGTCCAGAAGCGATCAATGCCTGTGAATTTCGAATCCAAGCATATAAATCTTCTGGAGCATAATCACCCCAACGCTCCTCAGCACCACCCAATGCAGGTCCGGTCATTTTTTTCTTCATGTCCTTGGAGTGACAAGACGCACAGTAGTTACGGAAAAGAGTTTTACCAGCATCTGCGGACACTTGAGCATAAGACAATGCTCCGAACATAGCCAAGAAGATGACTAATAATGGTTTCAAAAAAGAAGAATAATTTCTCATATTATTTATTCAAGTCTAAGCTTTCAAAAATGTCACAAGACCGGAAAATCTAAATTTACCTTTCTGTGACAATTCTTTTCTCCCGCAAAAATAGTCACCCATATAGGTTTTAACAATAATTTAAGGAGCGTTTCATATTATTTAGAAAAATTCTAGATAAGCGAAACGAATTTCATTTTGTTATACAGACACCTTGGCCTTGATATGCGGTAATGGGTCATAATCAAGTAAGGTGAAATCATCATATGTAAAGTCCAGAATATCACGTATTTCTGGATTAATCTTCATGGTAGGTAAGCTTCTTGGCACCCGCGTCAACTGTAATTTAGCCTGTTCTAAATGATCCATGTATAAATGTACATCTCCAAAAGAATGCACAAATTCTCCAGCTTGCAAATCACAAACTTGCGCCATCATCATGGTCAACAAGGCATAAGAACTAATATTGAAAGGTACTCCAAGAAATGTATCGGCAGACCGCTGATACAATTGACAGGATAATTTGCCATCGGCTACATAAAACTGAAATAAACAATGACAAGGTGTCAAGGCCATTTGATCCAATTCTCCCGCATTCCATGCATTGATGATAATTCGTCGAGAATCTGGATTATTTTTGATCTTATCGATGGCATTCATCAACTGATCGACGGTGCCACCATCAGGCTTGGCCCAACTACGCCACTGCTTTCCATATACTGGACCTAAATCGCCATTTTCATCCGCCCATTCATTCCAAATGCGTACACCATTATCCTGCAGATACTTGACATTCGTATCACCTTGGATAAACCATAACAATTCGTGAATAATAGATTTGAGATGTAATTTTTTGGTGGTTAGCATCGGAAAGCCTTCAGAAAGATCGAAACGCATCTGATAACCAAAGACACTTTTGGTGCCCGTTCCCGTCCGATCGGATTTCTCTACTCCGTTTTGAAGTATATGTTCTAGCAGTGAGAGATATTGTCGCATATACAATTTTAGCTATATGAGCTGGGTGCAAAACTAACAACAATTATGATCCATACAAATCAATTGATATTAAAAATTGAAATATATGTGCCCCATTTTACCCCCGTGAAAATGACCTAAATTAACTAATAGATAATCAACTCAATATACATATTTATATTTTTATCTATATCAAAAATTCTTAGTTTTTACCGGATAATAAAATTTATATTACCGACCAGTTTTCACAACTTCCCTAAAATATCGCCCATTTCTAACAGACCAAATATTCGTCCAAAATAGCGCAAAAATCATAGGTTTTGGACAAGAATTATGGACACATTTCCGCTCAGATTAACGGGCTAGCGCTGCGAAATGGTAGCCGAAGGCTAGATACTGGCCAATGGCCAGTAGCCGAGTGAACAACGAGCCATGTAGCATAGCGAAGGCGCATCATGACCTTCGGGCATGATCGACTTAGCCCCCTATTTATCCCCTTGTCGCGGATATTCCAAATGAAACTTTATAGCCTGCAGACTTCGATTATTGAGAAATATGTAATACCTTTCGGAGTTGATTTTTGTCAACCATTCGAAAAATTAATTCTCAATATATATTATAATATATGTTCAAAAAACTAATTAAATTCAGCAGCGCTCTTGTTCTATTAATCATTCCGTTTATAGCCAAAGCGCAAGGCGGAATCGACGCTGCCATTAATGAAAATTTCCGACCGATCGCTGACGCATGGAGCGGTTTTGTTTTTTATCCAATAGAAATTGCAGGCATCAAAGTACCCATCGTGGTCATAATGTTATTACTAGCAGCCTTGACATTTACGGTCCTGTTCCGCTTCGTCAATGTGATGAATATTGGTACGGCGATCAATGTGGTTCGAGGCAAATACGACCATCTAGATAAAGGTGGTGCCGTAAATAATGCCATGGTCAACACGGTCGATGGAGATATTGTTGATACGATCAAAGTGGAGGGGGAAGGAGAAGTTTCGCACTTTCAAGCGCTTACAGCGGCCCTATCAGGTACCGTCGGACTTGGAAACATTGCTGGGGTGGCGGTCGCTATTTCATTGGGTGGACCAGGAGCTACTTTCTGGATGATTCTAGCGGGAATCTTAGGGATGTCCTCCAAATTTGTTGAATGTACACTCGGTGTAAAATATAGAGATATCGGGCCAGATGGTACGGTATACGGTGGTCCAATGTACTACTTGAAAAAAGGATTAGCGGAACAAAATATGGCTGGTTTCGGAAAGGTATTGGCTGTCATTTTTGCCGTCATGTGTATCGGAGGATCTTTCGGTGGAGGAAATATGTTTCAGGCCAATCAAGCAGCTGCTCAATTCAATAATATGATCGGTGCCACTGGTGGAAGTGCTGGTGTGATATTCGGTATCATCCTAGCGGTACTGGTAGCATTGGTGATTCTAGGAGGTATCAAGCGGATCGGTTCTGTAACCGAAAAAGTTGTTCCTTTCATGGTTGGTATCTATGTATTGGCAGCCGTATTGATCTTAGTATTAAATGCAGGAAGAATTCCAGCAGCATTCGGAGAAATTTTCGGTGGTGCATTCTCTCCAACCGGTATTATGGGAGGATTTGTCGGTGTATTAATTGTCGGATTCCAGCGTGCAGCCTTTTCCAATGAGGCTGGTGTAGGATCTGCCGCGATCGCGCACTCCGCTGTAAAAACAAATTATGCAGCTTCAGAAGGACTCGTTGCTTTATTAGAACCATTTATCGATACCGTCGTAGTTTGTACGATGACAGCCTTAGTAATTATCATTACGAATGGTGATGGATCCATCATGGAATACGGAGTGAAATCTCCAGACGGTGTTTTAGCTACTTCGAATGCATTTGGTTCTCAATTTAGCTGGTTCCCATATGTATTGACGATCGCCGTGGTTTTATTTGCCTTTTCAACCATGCTTTCTTGGTCATATTATGGACTTCAGAGCTGGATGTTCTTATTCGGACGATCCAAGGCATCCAATTATTCTTACAAAATCATCTTCTGTATATTCGTTGTGATAGGATCTGCAATCAGTCTCGGACCGGTCATTGACTTTTCAGATGCCATGATTTTTGCGATGGCCGTACCGAATATTATAGGATGTTTCTTCTTGTTCCCTCGTGTGCGGGAAGAGCTTAATAAATATATATCGGCTATTCGAAATAGCTAATATGCCATTCATAAAAAAGATAACACCCGCTTATTCCATAGGTGGGTGTTTTTTTATACCTACGTTTTGACGCAAACCATCTGTATACAATTAGGCTCCAATATAGGAGATCGCGCTCAACATCTGAAGGACGCCACGTCAGCGCTGTCATCCCACTTCAGCTTGATAGAATCTAGTCCTGTTTATGAAACAGAGGCCTGGGGCCTCAAGGATCAACAAGCCTTTTACAATCAGTTACTTATCTTCGAATCGACTGAGAGTCCTTACGCGATTCATCAAAGGTGTATCAGTATCGAAGAGCAGATGGGACGGCAAAGAGATTTGCGCTGGGGACCGAGAATAATCGATTTAGATATTATATTTTATAGTAATAAGATTATCTTTAGTCCTAAATTACAAATTCCGCATCTTCGGATGCAAGATCGACGATTTGTTTTGAAACCCTTGGTTGACATTGCCAAGTCTTGGATACACCCAGTACTCGGAAAATCCGCAGAACAACTACTCCAGGATTGTAATGATAACAGTGAAGTAAAACTTATTCCATTGAATGGCGTACGAGATTCCATATAATTATATATGTATAGAAGGAAATATAGGCTCTGGTAAGACTACGTTCTGCGAAATGATGCAGGAGATTCATAATTGTAGTCTCATCCTCGAGGAGTTTGACGACAATCCATTCCTTCCGATGTTCTATGAAAATCCGGAGAAATTCGCTTTTACAGTCGAGTTGTTTTTCATGACGGAACGCCACAAACAGATGAGCAGCATCTTGTCGATGCGCAATATGTTTGACGAATTCATACTCGGCGATTACTTTTTTCTAAAGACATTATTATTTGCGCGTAAAAACCTAAACGAAGAAGAATTCCGTTTATTCACCAAGATTTTCCATGTGCTCGATGCCAATTTCGTACAACCAGATCTTGTAGTTTACTTCCATAGAGATGTGGATATTTTACGCAAAAACATCGATAAACGCGGTCGCTCTTATGAGAGCAATATCAGCAAGGAATATCTCAAGCAAATTCAGGATTCCTATTTTGAGTATTTCAGAAATGTACTCTCCTACCCTGTCTTGATTCTCGATCTTAAGGACATCGATTTTGTTAAAAATAAAAATCACTTTGATTTCCTGCACTCCTTATTGAGTAAGAAATATCAACCTGGTGTTCACCGTATATCTTTGAATGTATAGTATGAGGATTTGGGCGTCCGGGCGTTCCATTCCATCTTCGTCCCTTTGGACTCATCCATTCGCCCAAAGGCGAAGGACAAGGATTTCATGCAACTGACGCGGTAATTTCGTAGCTTTTTGTTGATACCTTATGATTCGTTGGCCGCTAGAAATATCCGAAGCTTCATTAAACCCGAAATTTGCATTAGAAAAGCTATTACTAGGTCAATCTACTTCAAAAAAAGACGTTTCACTTGTTTAATTGTACTTTGACCGCTCATTACAAGGTTCCAATGCATACTTTGAGTTAGATTTGAACTCATGAATTATACGGACTTCCAAGACTTTTTACTTCGTTCTACTGGAGCTGCTGCTTTTCAAAAACAGTCGGTCATTCAGACCTTATGGAGTGGCTACGGCACGATTGCTCGATATCAATTGGAAAAATCTGATTACAACACCGTCATTGTCAAGTCCATTACGCTGGACCGGCAGGTGGCGCATCCCAGAGGTTGGAATAGTAATACATCCCATCTTCGAAAAGTCCGTTCCTACGAAGTCGAAACCCATTGGTATCAAAGCTGGAGTAAAGCTTGTCCATCGTCCAGTAAAATACCACATTTCATCGCTTCCTGGAAACTTCAAACACAACAGTGGATCGTATTGGAAGATTTGGATGTTGATTTCCCCTTGCGCAAACATGCGGTTTCACTGCAGGATGTCAGAAACTGTCTTCAATGGTTGGCTCATTTTCATGGCCATTTTCTTGGATACAGACCTGAAGGATTATGGGAAATCGGCAGCTATTGGCACTTAGCTACGCGTCGAGACGAATGGTCTAAGATCGAAAATGCTCGACTCAAGTCCCAAGCCGAAGCAATCGATCAACGATTGAATAGCTGTAGCTATCAAACCATCATCCATGGTGATGCGAAGGTGGCAAACTTTTGTTTTTCAGCGTCGAAGTCATCGGTGGCCGCTGTTGATTTTCAATACGTTGGTGGCGGATGTGGTATGAAGGATGTCATTTATCTGCTCAGAAGCTGTCTTTCTAGTTCGGACTGTGCACGTCATGCGTCCGCTTTACTGGATTATTATTTCGCAGAACTAACCCTACAGGTAAATCAGAAGCATCCTAGGGTGGATGTGTTGGCATTAGAACAAGAATGGAGAGATTTGTATGCCATTGCTTGGACGGATTTTACACGATTTTTGATGGGTTGGATGCCAACACATCAGAAAATCAATGCTTATAGTCTTCAACTCATGGATCTGGCCTTCGAACAATTAGGGATATTCAAGAATAAACTTCCATCAAATTGAAATTTATAAGCCATGGAAGATTGTGGGAGGCAAGCGAAAAAATACGAAGAGTAGGTTGCTGGTGATTGGACGCGCAGCAATCGCGTGGAAGAAATCGTAAGCATGAAAAGTGATTTCGCCAAAGGTAAACAGGTAATGTCGAGGTGTGATCCCTCCACAAGATATACTACTTAGGCAGAAGTTCGGATAAGATCGCCGGAAGTTCTTTGATATCCATTTCGGATTTCAAATATAGATCCAAGCGAGTATCTCCCATGTTCTGAACCGTGTATTCTGGTAGTTCATCCTGAAATAATAGATGGACAAAAGTATCGACCAATCTTTCTTTAAGGCCATGATTTAACTGATACTTACGAACCAAGGAATACTCCATGCCCATATGTGCAATTTCATGAATAATCGTATTGGTGGGATTATCATAATTCTTAAATCTTCCTTCGGCATTCGTCTGCAAGGTGATCGTCCCAGCATCTGGATCATAACTTCCACCCGTCCCAAATAAGGTTAATATAACTTGATACGAATCAAACATATTAAATGTCCAATCCCATAAAGCTTTCTTTTGATCCAACTCCGCAAGAAGTGTATGCAAAAGATCCATTTGATCTTCTATCTTTTGAATGGCGGTTTGATAGTTTTTCTTATCAAAAACCTGTGTTTCTACAAAGTGGTAAATGGCGGAAAAATCCTCATTTCCAAAAGTGCCGTTCTTAGATTTATTGATTAGGGAATCAATGAACGCTCCTTTTGGTAAGTGAATGGTATATCCTTGCTCTTCTAAAAATGAAATGTCATGAATGGTTCTCCAAATGGAGCTCGCCTCCTGCTGTACAGTCGGTTCTACTATTGTAATTCGAGATCCAGTACTTTCGGATGTGAAACTCCATAAGCTGACTACCATCAAAATAAAAAAGCAATGACTAGCATTCATATGGAATCACATTAACAGGGCAAGAACTGCTGTAAAAAAATTACATTTTCGGACACTTAATCGGCGTACGATATTTGGTATCGCGATTTCGATATTGCACGGATAATTCGAAAGCACCTCGACCGCTGTTAGCATTAATCAGCCTAGAAGTGGTTACATCGTACGACAATCCAAATAAAAAGGCCTCATACTCGAATGTTGCGCTGAATATAATGGCATCATTGATCACGTTCGAATCAAAACTTCGAACGGTTCTCAACCAGGCACCAAATCGTAAAGCAATTTCCTTCCAGTCTTGATGCATATATCGAACATGTGCTCCTGGCATAAACATGCGAGCTGGGCTTTGAAAATGCATGACAAAATTAGGCATGATACTCAATTCTCGATTCACCGGAAATTCACCTCCTGCGTGAACAGTAACCAATCGTCGCAAGCGTACATCTCCAAATTCAGTCATGGATATATTTGGTTGAGCCAAATGTGCACCCGATACTCCGATGTACATCGTTTTACGCTCTTCAATAATATTATAATACATCAATCCCAATCCAAAATCACCAAATAATGGAGAATTCCCATTCATATTGATTAAATCCTCATTTGTAGGTCTTCCTAGATCAACATATCCATTATTGGTATCAAATTGAGATCCAAACCACAATTGATCGACATTGACGGAATTCTGTCCAAAACCCACTTTCAATCCACCAGAAAGAAAGTGCTTAATGGGACTATACGATCGTGTTCCAATTTGTTTAATGTATCCGATATTAAGGTGTCCGGCTTGTTGTGTGTAGGCGCCCGCTCCTGCTTGATCTCGCGTAAAATCAATACCATAGGTCAAGAAATCATTGCGCTTCATATGAATCTTAGCATCAAAACTGGCTGCAACCGTTCTATAAGACTGACTCTTATGAATTTGCGCCCATTGATCTCGGTATTGGAGGGTTAGTCGTTGTCCTCCATCAAATACACCCGTAAGAGCAGGATTTAATACGGCATTGCTGTTGTAAAATTGTGAAAACACAGCGTCCTGAGACCACGATAATTGGCCCAATAAAATTAAACTTAATGTAATTACGTATCTCATCTTCCCTACTTTATCAATGTTGTATTTCCTGAAAATATTTCTACAAATCCATTCGTAAACTCAGCTTCTACCACCCATGTATAAACGCCCGGTTGTACGGCTGTACCTTTAAACATTCCATCCCAACCGATGGACACATCGTTGACCATGAAATCTTGATTTTCGTACATGACCTCTCCCCATCGATCAAAGACGCGGAAAGTTTTGACCTGAACGCCTTCTAATCCGAAAACGGATAGTAAATCATTATTGAAATCCCCATTCGGTGTAAAGCCCGTTGGAACATAAACAGCGTCACTATTCTCAATGTACAAATTGATGTAATCTTCTACCAAACACCCACGACCATCAATGACAATTAATTTATAGGTTGCTTGACGAATGGCATCAAAGAAAGGAGTTTGACAGTCGATACAGGATAGCAATTCGGTATCTGGAGATTGCCACTCAAAGGTCAATGGCAATTCAAAATTACCAATCATAGGATCAAACTGATAAGTTTCACCCTGACTCAAATAGACATCCGGCCCCAATTCCAAGGTCAGAGGTGCAGGACTGAATACTGCAATATCCGGTATACTATCGATACAACCATTGGCATCTTTGACATAGACTGAATACATACCTTCTGATAAGCCGA
The DNA here is from genome assembly GCA_020628475.1 of Saprospiraceae bacterium. Taxonomy (GTDB): domain Bacteria; phylum Bacteroidota; class Bacteroidia; order Chitinophagales; family Saprospiraceae; genus JAHDFB01. The sequence continues at coordinate 20,891 of JAHDFB010000057.1, forward strand.
TTTGTTCGACGGAACCATTGTAAATAAAATTATCTAAACTGTATATATAATTTCCAGCTCCACCACTCGCTTCTATCGTAATAGAACCATCCTGTCCATCAGCACAGGTAATATTTTTAACATCCGCCGAAATCATCAATGGTTCTTCAGGCTCATCGACAAAGACTGAATCAACCACTTCACAATCATTGGCATCTGTGACGGTTATTTTATAGAATCCCTTTTCAAGTCCTGATATTTCTTCAATCTTCGCACCAGTCGACCAATTGAAATCATATGGTTCTGTTCCTCCATTGGCAATTAATTCTACCTCCCCATCACTTTCTCCAAAACAAAGCACGTCAAAGACTCTATAATTCAAGCTTATTGGGAATGGATCTTTAATTTCGAAGGTTCCACTACCAGTACAGCCATTACTATCTGTAACGGTTACATCATATTCACCAGCCTTAAGGTTTTTCGCGGCCGGACCTTCTTGGAAATTGGCATCTTGTCCCCATTGATATTCATATGGACCATTTCCTCCAACTCCTTGAACGACTATACTACCATCTTCTCCGAGGGCACAACTAATGGAATCGATCATTTCTAATCGTACCACCACTTCTTCCGGTGTATCGATGATAACTTCTTGTTGAGC
>JAHDFB010000058.1 GCA_020628475.1 Saprospiraceae bacterium
CGATGTCAGTAGAAAAACCAAAGTCAATATTTCCTTTGACCCTAAAATTTTGGTAGGTGCTGAACCGATAACTATCAATGTAAAAGATGTCCGTCTTGGAGATTTCTTAGACGTAGTATTGGATGATTTGAATATTGAGTACACCTTGAATGGTCGTCAGATCATTTTGGTTGAAAAGCCTACTGTTCGAGAGTTTTCCTTTAAGTATAAAGATATCAATGGTTTTATTGAGGATAAATCTACTGGTGAACGCTTGCCTTTTGCTTATATATATTCTGAAGATGGAAGTTTTGCGGTCTCGACGAATGAGTATGGATATTACAGTTTTCAGGTTCCCGAAAATGTTGAACAGTTATATGTCAGCTATTTAGGATTTAGAGATACGTTGATCAATATTAGCGATTTAGAAAATGGATCACTAAATGTAGCGATGCGCAGTACGACGCAGCTGGACGAAGTATTGATTGAAGATAGTCAAACTAGGGTTGAGATTGATGATCATGATCTATATGTGAGTACGGATTTGAAGAAAATGAGAAAAGTGGAAGCTTTCTTGGGCGAATTTGATGTACTACGATATATTAATTCATTACCAGGGGTCAGTACGGGTGCTGATGGTTTGGGAGGAACTTCTGTAAGAGGTGCTAATGCGGATAATAATCTTATTTTATTGGATGATGTACCAGTTTATAATAGTTCGCATGCCTTGGGTTTATTTTCCATTTTTAACCAAGAATCCGTCAAGAGCACATCTTTTTATCGTTCACACATTCCAGCCATGTATGGTGGACGCTTGTCCAGCGTATTGGATATCAGAACCAAAGAAGGATCATTGACGCGATATGGTGGTAATGTGAGTTTGGGCGTGTTGACCGCCAAAGCATTTTTGGAAGGTCCGATTGTAAAAGATAAGGTCAGTTTTGCCATTTCCGCTCGCCGTACCTTATTGGAACCATACATTGGCCCTGTATCAGAGATTGTAAAACGATCGCAAGATAATGAAGGAGCGACCAATTATTTATTTTATGACTTCAATGCCAAATTGCAATTCGTATTGAATGCTAAAAATCGGTTGTATTTAAGCTATTATAGTGGTTTGGATGTTTTCGAGGATTATACGATTTCGGAGGATACAGATGCGGTTCGGAAAGTAATCAATGAGGCTAATTATGATTGGCGTTGGGGAAATCAGCTCAGCTCCTTACGTTGGAGTAGTCAATTTTCGGATAAGGTATTTAGTAACCTGGTCTTATATAATAGCTCCTATAATTTTGATGCCTTTAATTATACCAACAATCGTATTGATTCTACCGAGGTGAATCTTTTTTTCAAAGGAGATGCCAGTCTATTTAATACCTCTATCAACGATTTTGGAGTGAATTGGTCCATGAACTATTACATCAATGGCAAAAATACTTTACGATATGGATTGAGAGCAGTTAATCATAATTTCAAACCGGGCTTGGTATCAAGACGTATCAATGATACCACTATGTCGAGTGAAGATGTGCGATCTGTATTGTCCGATTTACTTTTTAATCCTTCAAGACGGGCCAATGAATTCGACTTGTTTGCGGAAAACACTTATGTCTATAAATCGACGACTTTTAATACAGGCCTCCGAGCATCCTTGATTGGTACGGATGGTACTCAGTATTATAATCTCCAACCTCGACTAGCTTTAAAAACTCGATTGATGGACGGTATTTACGCTAAAGTTAGTGCCAATATGACCAGTCAATATTTACATTTATTGGCAAGTAGTGGTCTAGGCTTACCGACGGATATCTGGATTCCATCTACTACTGATATCAAACCACAACGATCTATTCAAGTTGCAGGAGGATTTGATGCTGCATTAAGCAAGAAGTTATTTTTTACAGTTGAAGGCTATTATAAGTATTTGACCAACGTTTTGAATCTGAAAGAGGGGGCTGTTTTCTCGGTGATTGAGGATGCTGCATGGGAATCCAATATACCCGTTGGGACGGGGGAAACGTATGGAGTAGAAATTGGTCTGAAAGGACAACTTCGTAGACATTATGTCAATTTGAATTACACTTGGGGACATAGTTTACGCACTTTCGAAACCATCAATGGTGGACGACCGTTCTACAGTCGTTTTGATCGAAGACATCAGGCCAAATTGACCTATCAATGGCAAATCAATAAAAATGTTTCGTTCAATGCTAATTGGGTATTGGCTACGGGGCATCCACAGACATTGCCTACGGTGGTTGAAAATGGTGAGTTTATATATACTCGTAAAAATAATCAGCGCTTACCCACCTATGATCGATTGGATGTAGGGATTAATATTAGTAATGACTTTACTTGGGGATCTCAAACAATCATTATTGGAGCTTATAATGTGTACAATAAAAAGAATCCATATTTTTATTTCTTGTCCATAGAGGATGACGATGTTTTGTCTTTTCAAGCAAAGCAAGTAACGATTTTTCCAATTTTACCTAATATTTCCTATACTATTCGTTTTTAATTTTAATGTTAACTACTTGACTTAATTTTACATATTATACAATTTTTTAATATGTTGGCATGGTTCTTGCAGATATAGTGTTAAAAATTGTTTTCTACTCGGAATCAAGCGATTAAAATTGTATTATTGTGTTTTAGGCTTTGAATTTGAGAAAAAATGTGTAAATAATGTGACCTTCGATTATTTCGTCGTCATATTTTTATAGAACCTATTTTAATAAATTGAAAAGAATAACTCTAGCCATATTGTTTTTCTATCTTCTTGCATTAAGCTCTTGTATAGAAGATGTGGATTTAAACATCACAGATGCACAGTCCAGAATATCTTTTTACTGTGAATTTGAACCTGAAAAAACGGTTTCTTTCCGTTATTCAACGGCCACAGGATTAAGTGATTTATTGGAACCGGTCAATCCTACCTTGACCTCAGAGTTCGATATCGAGTTTAAAGAAAATTTACAAATCATAGAGCCTGTCTTTCGATACAATCCACTAACTGCTCACTTTGATTCTCCTGCAATCAGTTTTGAGGTGCAAGAAGGAGCATATTATGATGTACGAACATCGCTGAAAGATTATCCGGAATTGGGTTATGTTGAGGCTACGACATTTGTGCCTCATGCTAAAGAATTTGCAAGTTTGGAATTAATGGAGTTGAACAAGTCAGGAGCTGAAATTGGGTTTCATCTTAACATGAAAGTACGTTTCGCCGTCGATGTAAATAGTCCATTTTATGAAGTGAAAGCTTATACCTTATCGACTCAAAATGGTTTTCTGGTTGAAAAAGATTTGGATTTTGATTTGGTTGGATCACCTACAGGCGTGTTGGAGATGGATCATCGATCTTCGATACTGATCGATACCAAATCTAACAAAGGACAATATATTACTTTGGAAATTGATTCCAATGTAGCAGACGAAGTTCTAACTTTGTCCGAACATGTTTATTTCAAAATACACACGGTGAATGAACACCATTATAGATTCCATGAGAACATGGCGAAGCGCATAGAAAGTGCTAATGCTCCAATAAGTGAACCTGTTATTTATTATTCGAATGTTGAAAACGGATTGGGTTTATTTAGTGGATATAGTACGAAAGTGGATTCCATTTCTATCAAATAATTACTTCTTTTAGTTTCTTATTATTAGCAATTTTACTTTAAATTGTTAAACTGTATCCTTTGGATATCAATGGTTTATGCCTTGTTTTGCAATTATCTTACATTTCTTATAGGGGGAGCTCTTTCCTTTGCGTGTCTTATTGATGTAGGAATCAATTTAGATTATGGAAGCTATAAAATTGCAAACATCATTATTACAAGTGAACGATTTACCGAAAACTCGAGATTGTTTTTTGTTTGAGTCACTTACTGATCATCAAATAAAAGAACTAGAAAAATACTGTATTGCGAAGTCGTATTCTAAAGGAGAATACATCTATAAAGAAGGTTCAAAAGCGGATTACATATTTTTTGTTATCTCTGGTAGTGTAAAAGTATACACCTCTACATTTGAGGGTAAAGAAGTGATCAAGAACATTGTACATGCGGAAAATGTATTAGGCGAACAAGCTTATGCTGGAACTAATGTACGTCTGGATAGTGCTAGAGCTTTGGACCAGATCGTACAAATATCATGTATTCATATTGATGATCTTCGAGGTTTGCTACAACGATTTTGGGAATTGAATGAGAAATTTATTCATTTGATTTCTAAGAAGTTATCAAGAACGGAAACGCGTGTAAAGAGCTTGATCGTTGATGATGCGCGTAAAAGAGTTATCGATTTTCTCAAATACAATGCAAAGCATAAAGGTAAGAAAATTGGGTTCGAATTACTAGTAAAACACTTTATGACACAGCAGGATATAGCCAACTACACGGGGACTTCTCGTCAAACGGTGACCTCCATTTTGAATGATCTGAAAAAGACAAATAAAATATACTTTAAAAGAAATAGCATTTTGATTCGTGATATTGCGAATCTGGCTTAAAAACGCAATTAATAGTAGTATGTAAAATCCTGGGTGGTTCCAGGTAAATTAACGAAAATAGGTTTAGTTAGTTAATGTTTTGTTCAAATAACTTTAGGTTATTAAAAGAAAGGCAGATGGATTTCCATCTGCCTTTTATTATTTGGGTCTAAACCAACGTTCAAGAAGAGAATAGATGGCGCTATCGGTGTATTCGTCTTTGTACAAATAATTCTCGGTAAAATGAGCCTCTTTTTTAAAGTTCATTTTTTCTAATAAGCCTCTCGAAGGATCATTGAAGGGATCGATTTCAGCCTGCACACTGTGAAACTTCAGTGTATCAAATCCATATTCTAACACTTGTTGAATGGCTTCGGACATATAACCCAATCGGTGAAAGTCGGGATGTAAAGAATAGCCTATTTCTGCTCGATTTCGTTCTTTTAGAACTTTCCAAAAACCAATTAAACCAATTAAACGATTTTGGTTTTTTTCTCGAATTGCCCAATTGATGCCCGTTTGTTCAATCATGGAGTTGAGTCCATTTTGTATCCAACTTCTTGCCTCTTCCACATCTTTCATTGGATCTCTTCCTAGATAAGTGAGTACGACAGGATTGGAACGGATATTCAAAACATCTTGTGCATCATCTAAGCGCATCTCGTCCAAGGTTAAGCGCTCTGTTTCAAGGGCAGTAAAGATCAAATTCATGATTGACTCATTATATGTTGGATCACTTTTTCCGCGTGATCTCGGGTGTTTTCAATAAATAATTTGCTCGTGTGCAGACCAGCAACAATAACGCCGACCATGTAGACATTTTTCAGATTTGTCTCTAGTGAATTGTCTGATAAGACTGGTTCTCCTGATTCTGAATCCATATTAATTCCGAGGGATTCAAACCAGGGAATATTGGGTTTATAGCCGGTCATGGCAAGCACGATATCATTTTCTAATTGTACGAGTCCTTGAGGCGTATTGATCAGAACATGATCTTCCTCGATCTGTTGGATTTCACTTTCAAAGTAGGCTTTAATGGAACCTTCTTTTATTCGATTTTCTATATTGGGAAGAATCCAATATTTGACGTTTTGGTATAGTTCTTTGTTGCGAACCACCATCGTTACATCTGCACCTTTTTGCCAACATTCCAATGCAACATCACAAGCTGAATTTGCCCCGCCCACAACGATTACCTTTTTACGAATGTAAAGATGCACATCATCGTAATAGTGTTTGACCTTCGGTAGGTGTTCGCCTGGGACTTCCAGCATCCTAGGTGTATCATAGAATCCAGTTGCAATGATGACATGAGAAGCCCAATAGGTCTGACCATTGGTTTGTATGTCGTACCCCGTATCTGTTGCTTCTATTTGTAAGACTTCTACTGAAAAATCAATATTCAAATCATAGGCCTCCATGATTCTTCTGTAATATTCTAGTGCTTCTTTTCTTGTTGGTTTTTCAAGATGCGATATAAATGGAACCTGTCCTATTTCTAATTTTTTAGACGTTGAAAAGAAGGTCATATTTACTGGGAAATTATACAATGAATTAACCAATACGCCTTTTTCTAAAATCAAATAATCCAGATTGTTTTCTTTACAGGCAATACCACAGTTGATGCCAGAAGGTCCTGCACCGATGATAATGACTTTTTGATTATTTGTTGTTTCTGGATTCATAGAGTAAAGATGGTATTTTTTCATTTCAAGCGAATTAGTATATTCGTAAAAAAAATACTATGATCAAATTAAGTGAGATTTCTACGAAACCACCGAAGGGTGCGGATAAGGATGATATCAAGAAGGCAACGAAAGAGATGACCAAGGAAATTGCAGAATTGGTAGAGACGATGTTTGCCGAGAAGAAGCATAGTCTTTTGGTCGTGGTTCAGGGAATGGATAGCAGTGGAAAGGATGGATCTACTCAGAATGTATTTAAATATTGTTCGCCTTCGATGGTTTCTGCTAAAGCTTTTGGAAAACCGTCAGACGAAGAGTTTGCCCATGATTTTTTATGGCGAGTACATAAACATGCTCCGGAAAAAGGAAAAGTTCAAATATTTATACGATCGCATTATGAAGATATCTTAATACAACGCGTACATAAATGGATTGATGAAGATCGGGTGGATGCACGTATGGATGCTATTAATGCTTGGGAACGTTTATTGGAAGCAGATAATAATACGACGGTTTTAAAATTCTATTTACATCTTTCTTACGAGCGTCAAGGTGAAAAATTGCAGGAACGTATTGATGATCCAGAGAAAAACTGGAAACACAATCCAGGGGATTGGGAAGAAAGAAAACTTTGGGACGAATACCGAAGATGTTATGAGGATTGTATCAATCGGAGTGCAATTCCATGGATCATCACGCCGGTGGATTCTAGAAGTTATAGAAATTATTTCATTGCTAAGAAAGTACTGGAAACCCTGAGATCCTTTAATATGAAAAAGCCAACATTGCAGGATGCTGAATAAAGTTCGTGTAGATAAGTGGCTGTGGAGTATTCGAATATTTAAAACACGTTCGCTCGCAACAGATAAATGTAAGTCTGGTAAAGTGTCCATTGATGGAAAGAACATTAAACCATCCCATCTTATTCGTGAAGGCGATATTTTACAGGTTCGAAAGGAAGGATTTAATCTAACCTTGAAGGTTGTAAAGTTATTGGAAAAGCGGGTAGGAGCACCGCTAGCAGTCGAATGCTATGAGAATCTCACCAGTGAGGAAGAAATGAATAAGTACAACGACTGGTACATTGGTAAAGCACGATCTGAAGTGCGGGAAAAAGGTGCAGGTAGACCTACCAAACGAGAACGAAGAGAACTGGACGAATTCAAAGAGGATTATCTGGATTTAGATTTCGAAGAATAATGCATTGAATGGACTGGATTGACGAAGATTCTTAGGATCTTAGTATGGGTAGAATTTGCTCGGTATTTAAGTAGTCTGAAAAGACTGTCGTGGCTCCTATTTTTTTTAATTTTCCGTTGTTGTCTACATCAATTCCTATGAAATCTATAGCTAGTTTTTTACAGGTCTTGTAATCCCATGCTCCGTCACCAAAATAGATGATGCGATCGGGGGAAGTTTTGTGTTTTTCTTTCAATTGATCGATGACATCCAATGTTATCAATTCTCGAGATTTGTGATCATTACTATTGGAAAAGCAAATGCCGTGCATACTGATGTCGATCGCGTTCAATTTTAATATCGCCGATTTTTCCCATCCTCCAGTAGCTATTCCAATTTCGATATCGTCCAATTTCTTGAGCGCAAGAAAGAAGTCTTTGGCACCAACGATTTCTTTGAATTGCGATTTGTCTGCTTCTTTTTCGATTTCCAATCTACCTACAAAGCTTGAAATGAGTTTTTCATATTCGGATTTTGAAGGTTTCCGATTCCATGTTCTTACAATGATTTCCTCTGTTATTCCCCAGTCTGTAACGTTGATAAGATCTTCCCATTTTTGCTCGGAAATATCGATGCCAAATACCTCATTAAACGAAGCTATAAAGCAACGGTCATCTACTTGTTTGGTGTTGGTTAAGGTGCCATCTATATCGAAAATTATGAAGTTCATGTATTCTTTCTATTTATGGAAGCTAAGAATCGTTACACAATCCTTATTATTTTTTCTTAGCAATAAAAGCACTGATAAGGGCGACAATCATTCCAATAGGTAGAACTTCGAGATAGGTGATCAAGATCACCAATAAAGGGTTTTTGTACATTTCCTTGAAACTCTCCATTTGAGCGGTTGTGGCTTCAAGTTTCTCTGGTGTACTATTTCTTATCATAAATTCAGTAAAGACATCTATAAAGTCAGGTGCAACGATGTAATAATATATTAAACCAAATACAACATAAACGGTAGATGCTAGGAAACAAATCAATGCTCCTATTTTAAAAGCACGACCAAAACCAATCTTACCATCCAGATATCTATTCCGGTAATTTCTTATTCCGAAATAAATTAGTGAAAATATTAATACTAATGTTATATATCCAAGGACATCATTTCCTTTGTAATCCGGATTGGAGTACATCATGTTCATATGGATCATCGCGTTGGTCGAAAGTATCGCACCTATTACCAAACCGAAAAGAGCAGTTATTTTATTCATAATTTCTACATTTAAGCTGTCCATCAAAACTAAAATATCGTAGAACAATTTCCTTCATTCTTTAGTACCAATCACCCAGAAATAGTGCATTTTCCAGCATTTAGGTGGCCTTATTTTACAATGTTCATTTTTTTAGCTTTGATCATAGCTTGATATCTGTTTTTTACATTCATCTTCACGTAAAGGCTGGAAGCGTGCGACTTTATGGTACTCAATGAAAGAAACAATTCATTGGCAACTTCTGCATTACTTAATCCTTTAACAATGAGTGTTAATACTTGGTATTCTCGGTTGGTTAAGTTTAGCTTTTTTAACGCCGTTTGGTTCAAGCAAAAATTTTCCGGCTCTTGAATTATTATATGTTTCTCTACGAAAACGGTTTGTGTTTTCGGCTTTAATAATTGAGTAGTAAACCACATTCCTAAAATGGTGAATAGTATTGCTATCAATCCTACATATATATGAATGGCATTTTCAACTATTAGAAATTTCCACTGGATCCATTTGAGTATAAAAATGAACGTTGCAATTGCGAGCGCATATAACAATATATGTTTTATGCCATTATCTACTTTCAATTTCCTTGAATCTACCATTTAAATCATGAATGTCGTGTAGTTTTACTTACATATAGTTTCCATCCATTCATTTTAATACCGAAGTACTCGGAAATAATCGTCATTGGAATTGACTAATATGGCTTTTTGCTGATTAGCCAAGGTCAATGATTTTAGGCTCTTAACATCATATGGGAGGTGAATGCCACTTTCTTGCGCATTGACAGCCTTGAAATTGTTGTTTTTAGTTCCCTCCAGTAATAATCCAAATGATGCATCTGCACGACTCGTTTCTGCCTCGGATTGATACATATTACCCGCAACAAGGATGTCCAATATATTATCTTTATTAAAATCGTCAATTACAATTCCATTAATGGTGGATATTTGGCTTAAGACAGGAAGATATTCGATATCCAATTGTCCATTATTGTTCCGAAGGATGATGCTCTTGAATTCCTTTGCCTCGTAATGTAAACTCTGTTCTATCTCTGCACCAATAATATTGAAGATATCGGCTTCGGCAAACTCATGATAGCTAGGGAATTTGTCCGATATTCCTGGCACCTGTTCCGAGGTACATTGCTTTCCTCGAATGGGCACCTGATCTCCTTCATATTCTTTTACCAAAAAAGGGTCAAATGAGCCATTGTTGTCGAAATCATTGGCGTAGATGTGGAATGGTTTTTCTTTACTCGCCTTGAATTTATAGTTATTTCCTAAGTTACCAAGTACAAAATCTATATCACCGTCTTGATCTAGATCTTTTGCCTCGATTGTATTCCACCAGCCAGTGGTGTGCTGTAAATTGGGATAGGCAGTGCTTTTCTCCAGTATTCCTTGATTATTCTTAAAGATTGTTACAGGCATCCATTCTCCCACAACCACTAATTCGTCCCAAGTATCTCCATCCAAATCGACCCATACAGCATCGGTTACCATACCGAGATTGAACAATTCTTTCGCCTTTTTATCATTCACTAAAGGAAAAGCTCCATTTTGGTTTTCTAATAATACACTATGTACAGGGGCAGGGTAGACTTCCGGTATAATCCGTCCTCCTACGAATAAATCTAAATCGTTATCCTTATCGTAATCATGAGCTAATACACAAGAACCACTGATAGGAATGTTCGGTACTCGATTTGTACTTCGTTCAAAATTTCCCTTTCCATCATTGAGATATAGTCGATCAATATAAAGTTCGTGATCTCTCAATTCTTCCGTTCCTCCACTCACTACATACAGGTCCATGTCTCCGTCTTTATCCACATCAAGGAATACACTTTCTATGTCTTCGTAGTTGGCATCTTTATCAAAGGCAGTTACTTTCTTTGGAATAAATTGATTATTCTTATTTTGAATCAATAGGGTCGCTGCGGTTCCTTTTGATCCTCCTATGAAAACGTCCATCAGTCCATCTTGGTTAATGTCGGCGGCGGAGGCATGAGGTCCTAATTCTGAAAGTCGATGTGGCAATAAAACTTGATATCGATAATCATCGTGTTCGTTCTCAACGTGTTTGAAATTTTGTGGTAAGGTCTGTTGAGTAATATCCTTAAACAGTGTTGCTTGATTTTTTGGCTGAGAAGATTTTGATTGCGCGGATTGATAATCAATGTCTATTAATTGATTGGTTTCTACATTGGACAAGGAGCTTTCCTTGCCATCATGCCATCGTACTAAAACTTTGTCGATTTTTTTGGCTTTTCCAACACCAAAGTGAGCAATAGGTTCTACTGAAGAGAGATATCCCCGCGTCATTTTGAATTCTTCAAAGTATTGATGCTCACCTTGGATAAGGGTGATTTTGGCACCAATTCCATGCGGATTTCCTTGAGGTCCTTTTAGTTTTATTCTTACATGGTGATTATTCAGTTTATCGGCGTTATTTCTATAGACAAAAGCAGGTTCATCAAAATTATTGGTTACGATATCCAAATCACCGTCATTATCCAAATCAGCAATCGAAGCACCGTTTGAAAAACTCTTCTTTTCAAATCCCCACTTGGAAGACTTATCTTCGAAATGATAGCCGTCCGTGTTATGATAAAAGAAATTGGCTGTCTTGGTAACCGGTGTAATTTCGAGAAATTTGTCTAGATCCTTGATGCGCTGATTATTGTCTTTAAGGTATTTCTGTCTTTTTTTGGCTGAATCTTTATCGTAAACATCTCGTTTATAACCATTGGAAATAAAGGCGTCCCTAAGGCCATCATTATCAAAGTCTGAAATGAAGCAGGCCCAGCTCCATCCCGTTTTAGAAATACCGCCCATTTGAGAAACTTCACTGAAATATCCGTTTCCCTGATTCAATTGTAATGCATTGTGCATATATTGATGATGGAAACCTTCTGAAACGATTTTTTCAAATCGTTCCGGATTCATATTGGCCATCATGGTTTTGGAGCGTTTGTAATCTTTTGGAAGCATTTCAGAAACGAAAATATCTTCGTGGCCATCATTGTTGAAATCTGAAATGTCGGTTCCCATTGAAAATAGGGGAATATGCTTGGTTCTATCTTTGATGCTTTCAGTAAAACTTCCGTCTCCATTATTTAGAAATAGATAGTCGGGTTCTGTGTAATCATTTGATACATATATATCTGGATAACCATTACCGTCTAGATCGGCAGAGCAAGCGCTCAGTCCAAATCCGTAATTCTCAAATAATCCTGCTTCTTTGGTTACATCTGTAAAATGCTGATTCCCATCGTTTCGGAAGAGTTTATCCTTACAATCGTAATCTCCTCGTTTTCGACCTTCATTGTAATCCGGTATGTCTATATTACTTTTAGAAGGATGATTGATCACATAAACATCTAAGTCGCCGTCTCCATCGTAATCTAGAAACAAAGATTGGAATGAATAGCCAGAACCCTCTAAGCCATAAGCCTTCGCTTCATTTTTGAAGCTACCGTCTTTTTGATTGATGTATAGAATGTTTTTGCGTAGGTTTTTATCTTTTACCCAGCCTCCTCTACAAATGTAAATATCCAACCAGCCATCATTGTTGATGTCTACCATAGTCGCTCCATTGGTCCAGCCTTTTCCACCTGCAACATTTGCTTTGGAGGTAATATCTTCAAATTGAAAGTCTCCTTTATTTAAGTATAAGGCATTATCTACTTCGTTACCAGTAAAATATATATCCGTTAGGCCATCATTGTTGATGTCACCTAATGCAACTCCTGCTCCGTCGTATACCGGATTAAAGTTGTACCACATCCGTTCTATTTTTTCTTCTAAGGTATTACTAAAAGTAATGCCTGTCTTATCGGATATTTCGGAGAATAGTTGAATATCATCGGCTGATATGGATGATGTCTTGGATGTATTTTCCTGACTACAGCTTAATACTATCAGTAAGCAAAAAATCAGTAAGAAGTAGTGGTTTTGTACATTCATGCGAGTAATGAGAATACTTTAAGCCGCTAAATATACTATTATATATTCATTTTTTTGCGCTTGACAAGATAGGCTTGTAAGATAGGCGAAAAGCCTTTTCGAATGTCTGCTTCTACTAGGTCTATTTTGTATTGCAAACACTTCGCTTTAATTTCCTCTTTGTAGCTTTTTACTTTCTCTTGATAGAAGGATTTAACTTGATTGGCCTGGAGGCGGATTTTCTCGCCAGTCTCCATATCAATAAACTGATACGGACGGTTTTCAAATTCGAATTCCAATTCTAATTTACTATCTAAAGTATGAAATAATACGACTTCGTGTTTGTTGTATTTGAGGTGCTGTAATGCCGCAAATAGTTTCTCATTTTGTTCTGGATCGTCCAGCATGTCACTAAATATAACGACCAGACTGCGGCGATGTATTCTGTCTGCTACCACGTGCAAGGAATCAGCCAAAGCTGTCGTTTTTTCTGTTTTTTCGTCAAAGATCAATTCTTCTAGATATTTCAACATCAAGCGATAGTGACTCGTGCTGGATTTACATCGAGTATGAATGTTGAGTTTATCTTCGAACAGTGATAAACCGTAGGCATCCCGTTGTTTGCGTAATAAGTTCATCAATGAAGCTGCCGCTAAGGCAGAAAATTGAAGCTTATTGAGCTTGTGTAATTTATCTTGTTTAGGAAAGTACATCGAAGAGGAGGTGTCGATAACAATTTGACATCGTAGATTCGTTTCCTCCTCGAATTTCTTTTTAAAGAGTTTATCTGTGCGCGCATAGACCTTCCAGTCAATGTTTTTGGTGCTATCCCCTTGATTGTAAATCTGATGTTCCGCAAACTCTACAGAGAAGCCATGAAAAGGTGATTTATGAAGTCCAATGATGAAGCCTTCGACCACTTGCTTGGCAAATAACTCCATGTTTTCAACTGACTTTAAATCAAACTCCTCAAAAAAATTCATAGATATAATTTTTGCTAAATTACAATTTGTTTCTATTAAAAAAGGCCCTTACATCTATAATGTAAGAGCCTTTAGATTTTTTTAACGCATCTCTTATTTATGCTGTTCTATTTTAGCGGCTAAGTTTGCTTTTGAAATGGTTCCAACATGCTTGTCAACCACTTCACCATTTTTAATCAATAAGATCGTTGGAATTGATCGTACTGAATATTTAAAAGAGGTGTCACTATTATGATCAACATTGAGTTTACCAATATTTATTGAATCTCCATACTCGTCGGATAATGCCTCGATTACAGGAGTGATCATTTTACACGGTCCACACCATTCCGCCCAAAAGTCAACCACAGCTAGTTTATCACTATCTAAAACGGTTTCTTGGAAGTTTGCGTCTGTGAATTCTAATGCCATTTTATTATAATTAAATTGTATAAGTAATGCTCTAAGAGCGATTTCGATTTCAATTCTTTCAACGTAAATAATCGTTTAAAAGTTGCAAATTTACATTTTCCTTAACGTTATAAAAGTAATATTGTTAGCATTTTGCCGATAGATATATAATAAGCGTCTTGCTGATAACAATTTTAAAATCTTGAAGTATATAAAAAAATATATTGTAGGTCCGGCTATTCTCTTCTTGATGGTTCTTTTACTTAAATGGTTCTTTGGTGTATTCCCAGAGATTCTAGAAGGGGTTTATCAAAATGGGGCCTTTGCTTTATTTCGTTATATCTATGATTATACCATTGGATATATTTTACCGTTTCCGATGTTGTGGATTTCATTCGGAGTGATCATTTACGTCATATTTATTCGCAAATATGGCCATAAACACCTACTCAGTTTGATCGCTCAGATATTTGGACATAGTTTGATCGTAGCATCCTTGTTTTATATTCTTTGGGGATGGAATTATGCTCAGAAGCCTATAGCTGAAAGATTGGATTTAGAACGTGTTGCTTTGGATACATTGAGTTTATACAATGAAGCTACATGGGCAGTCGAGCAAATCAATACACTCCGAAGCTTGTTGCAGGATGATAGTCTCACTTTAAGCCCGCAATATGAGTCTGGTGTGGAGATGGAGCGGGATGTACGAAGATATCTGAGTTCGGCATTATCCCTCATCGACCGACCGACACCGGGAAGGCCTCGAGTACGTGTTTTGCGACCTAAAGGTTTATTATTGCGCTTTAAAACGGCAGGCATCTATATGCCATACGCCTTGGAAGGACACATTGATGGAGGTTTGTTGGAGTTGGAATGGCCTTATACCATGTCGCACGAGATGTCTCATGCTTACGGAATAACCGATGAAGGGGAATGTAATTTTACGGCCTTTTTGGCTTGTATGCATTCTGAAGATCCCTACTTTCAATACTCGGCCATGATCGATTATATCTTATATGTTATGAGAGATGTTTATCGAGCCAATCCAGCTCGTCATAAGACTATTTTTTCAAAACTACACGCCGGATTTCAAGCAGATCTTCAAGCTATGCGTGAAAACAATCAATTATATCCGGATATTCTTCCCGAGATTCGTGACTTTATGTATGATTCTTATTTGAAATCCAATGGTGTTAAGGCCGGTTTGAAGAGTTACAGCCAGTTTGTCGGATTGGTGATTTCTTACAAATCCAAACCGGGAAATATATTAGAAAACTAATTTGATGTAGTCAGTTCTTTTAAGATGTCAATCGCCCGCATATTGAGTTGATTGAGAGCGAGTTCCACTTCCCCCGTTTCCTTTTGCCAAGGTTCCACATACCGTGTAGAAACCATAAATTGTATGAGTTCGATATCCAGCATGATACAACTGTACATGACGGCAGCACCATCGAGCGATAACATGTCAACATGATGCTTTTTTTGAAACACCTCTATGTTGTCGTATGTGCCGGGCACTTTATTTACAGTAACGGATGAACAGGTCGGCAAATAGGTCGGGTTATGTATTTTCTTGGGCTTCAATTTAGATTTCAAAAAGGGATATTTATTGGCATCGATCCACATCAAATCGTGTTGATTGCTGAAGGTACCATCCGCCTCTTCGAGTCCAATGTCGGCAAATCCCTCTTCGGTAACAAGGTAGACTCTATTTAAATCAATAATTCTGCTATTTGCCACGCCGATTCCAGGATTTACGATGAAATCATATTGATCGATCTCTTTCATTCTAGCCAAGGCGAAGGATACATAGACGGATCCAATACCGGTAATCAAGGTTGTGATACTGTGCTCTCCTTTGGTAAATTCCCAAAAGTTTTTCTTGTCCCAGTGCTGTTCAAGATAATCGATGGTAGTTGCTATTTCTTCCGTGGTGGAAGCGACCAAAAGTATTTTCATCCCTAATTTTCAAACGATATTTCACCTGCCGGTGTGATTCCTAAAGTGGGATGAACCGAAGTCGCCCCGTGCACTGCAAATTTCCCAAATCCATAGGACATTCCAAAATAGATTTGGCTGCCTCGAGAAGAAAATCCGGATCTGATATGAAGATTGTCGATCAACTCATACGAAATTCCAGCCTTTAGATCGTAGCCAAGTACCCATTGTTGTTCCACTTCTGACACCAATTCTATTTTATCTGAAAGTTGATAAAGTACTCCTAAGCGCAAAATAGCAGGTACATCATCGGTATCACTCAGTGCTTGTCCAAATGGATTAAAGACATGAAAACCAACACGTAGTTTTTCGCTGGCTTGGAACATAGATCCAAGTTCTACAGTCGCTAAATACCGATTGCCAAAGGATAGTGATTGATAACTTAGAAGATCTGCTTGAAGACTGAGGGACCATGATTTAAATATTTTTCTGGCATAGGACAAACCTATGATCTGATTGTTTAGATCTCGATCTCCTACATGTTTGATAGACAATCCCACGGCATTGTATCGATTGATTTTTTTACTGACCGAAGTGGAGAAAACATTAACAGCACCCCATAGACGTCCAGCACTTGCTTGAAATGTTAGGTTTTCTGTGGCGATCATCCCGGCCTGATTGTTTGCTGCGGCATGCGCGTCATTCCATGTAACCGTGGCTTGGCCGACACCAAGACCTGCTGCTGAGCCAGAAATATTTACGATCTCTTGCCCGATGGAGATCGAACAGATGAATAGGAAAAATGTAATATATTTAACGCTTCTAAAGGACATACAATGACATTTGGATATAAAGATAATTTTCATTTCAGAGCAATCCGTAAAGAAGATGAGAAAAAAGTAAGAAATATTATTTTTTCTATTTTAAAGCAGTATCAGTTAGAGCTGGATACTGAGGGTGTGGATGCAGATTTATTTGATATTGTTGATTATTATAAGAATGGTCTTTTCGGAGTGGTGGAACTCGGAGATACCCAAGAAGTTGTAGGAAGTTTTGCCTTGTATCCTTTGGATGATCACACGATGGAGTTGAGAAAAATGTATCTCTTACCCGAGTATAGAGGACAGGGTGTCGGGAAATGGATTATTTCTTTTTGTGAGGCTTACGCCCAAAGGTCTGGGTATCGGAAAATATCGCTGGAAACAGCCAGTGTCCTGAAAGAGGCTGTTGGACTCTACCAAAAAATGGGTTATAAACCTTCTTGCGATGAAAATCATACCGAGCGTTGTGATATTCTTCTGGAAAAAGAACTTTTACCATCATAAAAACATTATTCTCAAGGTATGGCAACATTTCGACAAAATCATCAGCGAGCCAGTAAGGCGAAAAGCTTTTCATTGATCAAGATTATTTTATTCGTAGCTATCTTGGCGGTCATTCTGGTCTATTTAGGCAAATTACTCGGACAAATAAACTTCGAAGCATTGGAAACAACAAAAATGGAACAGGTAGCTGTTTTTGATTTTTCCAAGGAGTCGGGCGAAGATTCTTATTTTCCTTCTAACTCGAAAGGAGAATTGGTGGAACACAAGCATTATGCTTTATCTTATATTGAAGCTTACGAGCAGGCAGAATGGGTGGCTTATACGTTGACGAAGGAATCTCTCAAGAAACCGAATGTACCAAGAGCTAAACGATTTAATACGGATCCTCTGGTTACGACCAAATCAGCTGATTATTACGATTATAAGGGTTCTGGTTACAGTCGGGGACATCTTGCACCAGCCGGTGACATGGCTTTTGACCAAGAGGCCATGCAAGAGTCCTTTTTTATGAGTAATATGTCTCCACAGGTCATTCCATTTAATGGTGGAATCTGGAATGAATTGGAAAATCTAGTACGCGACTGGGCGTATAAAAATAAGAGTTTACATGTGGTGACAGGTCCGATATTGACTGATATTGATGAGTATATCGGTGATTCGAAGGTTGGCGTACCTAAAGCTTTCTACAAGGTATTGTTGGATATTGAATCACCTAAATCGAAGGCTATCGGATTTGTTATTCCCAATGAAACCAGTGATCGCCCTGTTTCTGAATACGCACAGAGTGTTGATGAAATTGAGGCATTAACAGGCTTAGATTTCTACGGATTGTTATTGGGAGATCAGCAAGATGAGGTGGAATCTAGTTTTGAATTAAGTGATTGGCCATTTGATGAAAAATTATATCGTAAACGGGTAGAGCATTGGAATAATCGCCATTGATCTCAGGCTAGCACCTATGAATTCTATATAATCTATTTATATTTATCACAAAAAAGCGAAGAGCAAGTCAAAATACTATGAGTTTAGAAAAGTTCAAAGAAGAAGTCACGGAAGGATATACGTTTAAAGGGGATTCCATTATTATGGGAGGAGCGATGTATGACAAGAATTGTTTGACAGAACAATTTGTCCGATTACCACTTAAAACCTTTAATCGTCACGGATTGATCGCGGGAGCCACGGGAACGGGGAAAACAAAGACACTGCAGATTATTGCAGAGCAACTTTCCTTGAAAGGAGTACCTTCTATGCTGATGGATATCAAGGGGGATTTGTCTGGTATTGCGGTTCCAAGTGACGGACATCCTAAAATCGACGAACGACATGAAAAGATTGGATTTCCTTTTATTGCAGGCGGTAGTCCGGTTGAGTTTTTAACCTTAAGTGGCGAACCGGGTGCTCGACTACGTGCGACCGTGGCGGAATTTGGCCCAGTTTTGTTTTCTAAGCTGCTTGATCTTAATGAAACACAGAGTGGTATCGTTGCCGTTGTATTCAAATACTGTGATGACCACGATTTACCACTGTTGGATTTGAAAGATTTGAAAAAGGCCATTCAATATGTGACCAATGAAGCGAAAGAAGAGGTCGAACAGGATTATGGTAGAATATCTACGGCGTCTACCGGTACCATCATGCGTAAAATACTTGAGTTGGAATCGCAGGATGCCGATCGCTTTTTTGGTGAGCGCTCTTTTGATGTGGATGACCTGTGCAGACATGATGAACATGGCAATGGTATGGTATCTATACTGAGGGTGACGGATTTACAGGATAAACCAAAGTTGTTTTCTACTTTTATGTTGCAGCTTTTGGCTGAAATATATGCCACGTTTCCAGAAGCTGGAGACAGTGATAAACCGAAGCTCGTATTATTTATTGATGAAGCGCACCTGATTTTTGAAGAAGCGAGTGATGCTTTATTAGATCAGATCGAGGTCATCGTAAAATTGATTCGATCAAAGGGCGTTGGATTGTTTTTTGTTACGCAGAATCCTTCGGATATTCCGGATGATGTTCTTGGCCAATTGGGTATGAAAATCCAGCATGCCTTGAGAGCTTTTACGGCGAAGGATCGAAAAGCGATCAAACTTGTGGCGGAGAATTATCCATTGACAGAGCACTATGATGTCGATCAATTATTGACAGAACTTGGTATCGGTGAGGCGTTCTTAACTGGCTTAAATGAGAAGGGTATTCCTACACCTTTGGTGCATACCTATTTGAGAGCACCGCAATCAAGAATGGATGTTCTGACGGATCGAGAAATCAATCGTATTCTGGATCGATCTGAAATCATTGATGAGTATAATGAAGAAATCGACCGAGAATCGGCCTACGAAATATTGAATCAGAAAATCGAGCGAGCTGCGTCTGAAGAACATCGTGAGGTAATTCATAAACAACGAGGTCGTGCAAGACGGGAGAAGTCTACTCTGGAACAGGTGTTGGGATCCACAACGACACGTCAAATAGGACGAACGGTTGCTCGAGAATTGACGAGAGGCTTACTTGGCGTCCTCGGCGTGAAAACAACTCGACGTCGACGAAGAAGATATTAATGGCGAGAGATCTTCTATTTTTTATCATCTCCATATCCTTGTTGTGGGCATGTAAGTCAAAAGAAACGACTAGATCAGCGGAATATACCGAGGACGGCTCTATCGTATTGCATGAAATCTGGGACAACGAATCGGCTGATTGGTTTAATCAAGTAGGTTTTGGAACCATTAAAGGAAGGGCTGTCTTAACGATGAAGGATGGAACACAGCGCAATTGTGCGGGGCTTGGTATTGAATTGCTTCCAGTAACAAAATATGCCGAAGAACGCATGTCACATATTTATGCGGAATCTACTCATGGGGCGATTTTAGTGGCAGATCGAAAACCTCCAACATTTCATCCTGACGAAAAATCTTACCATGAATTTGCTCGAAAAACGACTTGTTCTGATGAGGGATTATTCCGATTTGAACACCTTCCTGCTGGAGAATATTACATTATTGCCTTTATTCTTTGGGACGAAGTGCAGATTGATATGCGTAAAGAGTTACAGGGAGGGGGATTGATGAAACGCGTATTATTGACAGAAGGTGCATCTCTTGAGGTGGAGTTGGAGAATGGCACTTAAAATTTATCTTATGAAAAACTTATTCTTTTTATTTTGCTTGATGGCAACGCAGTTATCTGCCCAGCTTGAATTGGATGTGCATACAAGTACGGATGTACTTCAAATCGAATCTACCAGTCAACTTTCTTTGGCTGAAGAAGGTATTCAAATCTCTAGTTTAATCGGTGCTGATGGCATTCCTTTTTTCGTGCGACAGAGTCGTGATCATTCTGATGAGCAAGAAATTTGGATCAGGCAAGAGGATGATCAAGATATCGTTTGGAATGTTTATTTGATCAAAAAGATGGAAGGTCGATACAAACGAGAACTGGATAAAATCGTTCGGAAAATTCAGCTGGATGAGCATTCTTATCGAACGATTATTATACAGGATCAGCATGAGCAATCTCAAATCGTTGAAAAGGTCGATACGAATACGAGTTTACTATTACCGGATTCCATTTTATTGGTTGATATTGATCAAGCTAAG
>JAHDFB010000006.1 GCA_020628475.1 Saprospiraceae bacterium
ACGATTATCCCCCTTATACCAATAGTCGGTTTTTTATATAAAAAAATGGAAGTGAAATTCTCCTCGGGTATTGACTTCGAGGGCCGGAGCTGGAATTTTAAATATGTTGATAATGTCCAACACTGAATTCAGAAAAGGAGATTTAGTTCGTAGTTTCCAAAGGTCGATATCAGGAGATAGATAAAATGAACTGTATCGATTATAGCTTTCATCTAATAAAAACTCGGCACCATTTTCGAACCATCGATTTTCATATCCGCCAAACATATTATTGGCTCCATAACCCACGGCAATATTCAGCCATTTTGGGCAGTATTCGAGATCGATAAATGAACGAACATTAAAGGAGGCCCATAAGACTTGACTGTTGTAATCTTTAAGAAATTTCTCCGGGAAACTCGAACCATACAGACTTTTGGCCCTTCTCGCGGGAGAGCTAGTAGAGCCGCCATCTAACGAAACGATCTCTGTATCGTCATAGGCGAGTGGAATATTAGAAACTTTAAAACTGATTCTTTGTTCATCCCAGAACTTTTGCTGAACTACAAAGGCAGAACTCCCCAATAGATTCATGGTCATATCCGGAACAGAAAATCCCCACTTCGCAGAAAATCCATCCATTACTTCAAGTGTCGACTGAAATAAGGTGCCCAGCAAAAATCCGGTAAAAATGGCTTGATTATCATTCAGTCCGGTCCATTTTGCACCCTTATAGCACAGTACTCCTTGAAAATAGGCCGTGTAAAAATGCCCGAATTTATCCATATGGTTCCATTCTCCAAGGTCATTGAATAAGTGGAACGGCTCTTGATCAAACTGCTTGTACCAAGTATTGTAAAGGCCATAAGAAAATCCACTATAGGTCAGTGCTGAAATGGTGGTGGCGGTATAAAATCTTTTCTTATGTAGGGTGTCCGCTGGAGTAAAAAAAGAGCTGGGAGTTTGTATTTGACTAAATGCTACATTCGTAAAAAAAACAAAACCAACGACTAGGGCTATTGCCTTTTTATAATTAGATAAAAAATAACATGTGTTATTCATTGATAGCTAGTATTTGGCGATGAAATTGGATGTTAATATGCCCATTCGTTGCAGCGAAATTAGATCTATTACTGTCATCTTTTACACGATAGTAAGTTGTCATGACAGATATAAAGCACGATACTTTTATCAAAAATAAGTATATTTCCACTTTATTCTTCTAACATTAAGTCTCATAAGGTTAATTTAGAGGCAAAGAACTAATTAATATGACTAAAAAATTACTTTTTCTTTTGTGTTTTCTCACACTGGGATTGATGGAAGGAAATACTCAAGATATTCATTTTACTTCATATGAATTTTCTCCTTTAACATTGAATCCTGCCTTAGCTGGTAGTTTTTCTGGAAGCTATAGAATAGGTGGTATTTACAGGGATCAGTGGAGATCTGTTGCTGGAAGTGGAGCGTATTCGACGCCAACTATTCATGTAGATATTCCATTGATACGTGGTGTTCGAGAACAAGATTGGATTGGTTTAGGTGCAGGATTTTATTCTGACCGTAGTAGTCAATATCGATTAGTTACAAGTAAGAGTTTTCAAGGAATTTCTTATCACTTATCCTTGGATAAAAAGCAAACGCAAATCATATCTTTTGGTATTCAAAATGGAACTGGAACACGTCGTGTAAACTTGAATCAAAACTTGAGAACGGAAACGTTTATTTTGGGACAAGAAAATCCAGACCTTGGAACAGGTGATCAAGATGATCAATTGTTGATGGATACTCAAGGTGGGACCATCGTAGATTGGGTAGGAGGGGTGACCTACTCTTCTTATCAGCGCAATTTATCTTTTATTCGTGCGGGTTTTTCAATCGGAAGAATCAATCGTGCAAACCAAGCTATTGGTGGAGGTACGGACCGTCAACGACTAAAGTATACAGCCTTTGCGATGTATGATACTCCGATTGCTGGAAATCTATTTTTGACACCAAGTATCATGTATCAAAGAACGGGTAATAACCAAGAGTTGGTAGCTCAAACCAAAGTAGGTTTATTGGTTAGTGAAGAAAGAAACTTATATGTCAATGGTGGATTAGGATACAGAGTAGGAGATGCTATTCAGATGTTGATTGGAGCCGATATCAAAGATGTCAAAGTTCAGTTGGCCTACGATATCAATGTAAGTGGTTTGACGGCTGCTTCTAGAGGTCTAGGAGCTTTTGAACTGGCTGTTTCTTATGTAGGTAAGGTTTACAAGAAGCCTAAAGTTGATGCTACAAAAGTCTGTCCAAGACTGTAATTAATACGATTACCATCCATAACTCTGTTTTACAATAGGATAATAAAGAATTAATCAAATGCTAAAATATACGTACACACTCGTTTTATTCACTTTGTTTTTGGCTTCCTTGTCTGCACAGCCACTAAGAGAAGTGCCTTACGAGACGATGATAGAAACTGCGGACGAAGCTTTTCAATCTGGCGATTATTACAATGCTGGAGAATGGTATGAAAAGGCATATAAAGAACAAAAGAATAAGGATTTTGCTATCAAAGTGGCAGAATGTAATTTCAAAATGCGTGATTATAAGCGTGCAGTAAGTTGGTATCAACGGGTAATTACACGTGATAAAACAGGTGTTTACCAAGATTACAAGCTAGAATATGGAAAGGCTTTGAAAATCATGGGTGAGTACAATGATGCTTACACCGTCCTAAATGAGTTTGTGGCGGCATCGGATGATATCGATCGAAAAAAAGAAGCGGCATTATTGATCAATGGTATTGCTAAGAGTAATGAATTTGAAGAAAATGTGGATGCTATCATCAAATCTGTCGGAAGAAAGATCAACAGTGCTTCTTCTGAAGCTGGTCCGAAAAGTTACGGTGATGAGATTTATTATAGTTCGTTAAATAGAAAAGACGCTATTATTTACAATAATCAGTTGGAAGGTGAAACGCATTTTAAAATTTATACGAGTTCTTTAAATGATAAAGGCGCTTACAAAAAGGGAACGGCCTTGAGTGATGAAATCAATCGAGAAGGTTACCACACGGGAAACCCAAGTTTCTCTGCGGATGGCGAGCGTATGTACTATACTCGAACCTTAATCGAAGATGGCGAGTTGTTGGAATCAAAACTATATTATAGTAAACGTGTTGGAAATGGATGGGGAGCCGGAGATGAGGTTTCTGGTGAAATTAACGGCGACTATATATTGAAATACCCAGCAGTCGGAGAGTTATTTGGAAAGAAGGTGATGTTCTTTTCAGCGGATATAGAAGGTGGATTTGGTGGTTTGGATATTTACTACAGTGAGTCTCAAGGAGGCGATTCATACGGTGCGCCGATTAACCTAGGAGAATCCATCAATACATCTTATGATGATATTACTCCTTTTTATAGAGATGGAGAGTTGACATATTCGACTGAAGGAAAGCCGGGATATGGTGGTATGGATATTTTCAAGACGAGCTGGAATGGAAGTAATTGGTCTGAGGTTGTCAATATGGGGAATGGCTATAATTCTACCTATGATGACATGTACTATACCATGAATCCAGAAGGAACTCAAGGATACTTAGTGTCCAATCGTGTTGTGGAAGGAAAGCGAAGTGTAAAAAGTAAGACTTGTTGCGATGATATTTATGCAGTCAACATGCGAGAAGTGGTCATCAATTTATTGGCATTGGTTACAGATGGGGAGAATCCTCTGATGGAAGCGGAAGTGACCTTGATCGATATGTCTGTTGGTGAAGGAAAGAATGGACCGGAGAATAAATTGAACTTGAAAAGTAATGATTTCAATTTTGGTTTGGATCAGGATAAGCCTTACAAAGTATTGGTTACAAGAAAGGGCTATTTCCCAGATTCACTAGAATTTAATACGGTAGGTATTTTGGATGATTATACGGTTGAAAGAACCATTGCATTGAAGGAAATGCCGCCACCGCCACCACCACCGGTAATAACAGAGACGATTGTTACAAATCAACCGATTCGAATGAATAATATTTATTATGATTTGAATAGTGCGAAGATTTTACCTGCGGCGGAAGAGGATTTAAATTTTATTCTTGGATTGATGCAGAAGTATCCTGATATGGTGATTGAATTGGGATCACATACCGATGCTCAAGGTTTGACAAGAAGTAATCAAGCTTTATCTCAGCGAAGATCTGATAGTGCTAAATCTTGGTTGACGGCGAAAGGCGTGGATCCAAATAGAATTCAGGCAGTTGGTTATGGAGAAAGTGTGATTCTAAATCGATGTGTAAATGGTGTGAAATGTAGTGATGATGAGCATCGATTTAATCGTAGAACGGAGTTCAAAATTATCTCTGGACCTACTTCTATTGAAATCATCAAAACCAAAACGGTTGATCCTAGTGGAGGTTTACCGATGAACTACGATAAAGATGCATATTCGCAAACGGAAAATACAAGTTTGAAATTTACTGAAAATGAATATCAAATTGGTGAAATCAAATTAGGCGAAAAGGTCAACATGGAGTTTGAGTATGAAAACACAGGCGATGTTGATTTGATTATTGAAGTCATGACGGCTTGTCATTGTACCGCTTTCGAATATGATAAGGAGCCACTAAAACCAGGTGAAAAAGCTAAAATCTATGTAACCTATGATTCTGGTGTTAAACAAAAGACTGGAGATTTCCGAGAGGCTATCAACATCATATGCAACACTGAAAATTTAGTGGAAGAGGCTATTTTTCATGTAAAGGTTGTTGAATAGTGTGGACGACTATCGTACATGAATTATCCCAGTACGATATCTATCAATGGATTATTTTATTGTCAGGTATAGCTTATGCTGTGCTGAGTATGCTCAATAAACCCTTGTGCTGGGTTTTTGGTATCATTTCTTGTGGTGTATTGGCTTATCAAGATTTTGTAAGCTATGACTTATATTTTGATGGAGTCCTTCAAATCATTTATGTATTGATGGGAATCTCAGGATTGATTCATTGGCTGCGTTCCACGAACACTGAACTTGGCCAGCCATCCGTGGTATCTTTGCCGATCATTTCTCATGTTAATGCGCTCATCTTAGGTCTAATGACTTCTCTTGTACTGGTATTGATCGTACAGATGTTTTTTAATCCAGCTTTTGCAACGTTGGATAGTATTACAACGGTATTTGGTATTTGGGCAACCTGGTTATTGGTTAACCGAATATACGATACTTGGTATTATTGGATCATCATCAATATTTTGTACATATATTTATATAATGAGCGCAATGCACCATTAGTCGCCTTATTATCCTGTGTCTATTTATTAACTTCTATTGGTGGTCTGATAAGTTGGCGCCGTAATCACTTAAAATTCAAAGGTTTAATGCCGGTTAAAAGTTAGAATTTCCTCTCTTTCTTGGGAAGATGTATCGTATTTTTCAGCCCGTTTTGTCTATTTAGATTTGATCTAAATTAAGTATTGTTAAAAGAAGACTTTAGCAATTGAAACTAGTATATATTAAAGCTGTTATATTTGCGGTGATTTTTTATAAAAGATAAAATTCTTACAGGTTTTGAATAAAGGAATTAAATTATTTGCCTTCATTGCTTGCCTCGTCTTTTCAGTGTCTCCATTAGCGGCTCAAACAAGCGGTGGTTCCAATAAAGGATTCATCATCGGATTGATCGTTGCGGGAGCCATTTTACTATTGTGGGCGATCATATCCATTACAGACAATTTACTGCAAATAGAGGCTAATAAAGCAGGAATTGATCCAGAGAAAGAAAACATGTCTCTTTTCCCTAAGTTCAAGGATCTATTTTCCAAAGGAGCTCCAGCTTATGTACAAGACAATCATTTTGTTCGATTGAACAAAGGTTTTGATATCAAGTTGGCCGGAGGGATCAGTGATGAGTCCATTCACGATGCGGCTGTTACGCGATTTTCACTAAGTCCGTACAATTTTAGAGGGATTTCTCCGATTCCAAAAGTTGTAGTGGCTGTTGGTGATGAAGTAAAAGCAGGCGATGTGCTGTTTTTTGATAAGAAAAATCCTGATGTAAAATATGTTTCACCCGTTAGTGGTGAGATTGTTGATATTCAACGAGGAGCGAAGCGATCTATTTCCGATGTCATTATTATGGCGGATAAAGAGCAACAGTTTGCGACTATTGAAGCTCCTTCCTTAGATGCTATTTCTAGAGATGAGTTAGTAGCTTTCATGGCTTCATCTGGTGCTTGGACTTTGTTAAATCAAAGGCCTTACGATGTTTTACCGGAATTAACAGATGTTCCTAGAGATATTTTTATTTCCACTTTTGACACGGCACCACTTGCGCCGGATTCAAAACTATTTATTCAGGGAAATGAAGCCGCTTTCCAAAAGGGAGTTGATGTACTAAATCATTTAACAGAAGGTAAGGTGCATTTAGGATTGGACGCTCGATCTTCAAAATCAAATTCAGCCTATGCTGGATTTGAAAATGCAGCTAAGCACTACTTCGCTGGTCCACATCCTGCAGGGAATGTTGGAATACAAATACACCACATCAATCCTATAGGATTAAATGATAAAGTGTGGACATTGAATGTTCAAGATGTCATCACTTTAGGTAAAATTTTCACAGAAGGAAAATACGATGCTTCAAGAATTGTAGCACTCACAGGCGCTGAGTTGAAAGAGCCGAAATATGTAAGAACCTATCAAGGTGCTAATATCGCTGAGTTACTGAAGGATAATGTTGATTCAAATAATTATCGAATGGTATCGGGTGATGTCTTATCTGGAACAGCTAAGAACGGAGAAGGTTTCTTGGATTTGAAAGATGATCAGGTAACGGTTGTAGAAGAGGGCGATCAATACGAAGCGTTCGGATGGTTAGCACCAATCGCACCAAGACCAAGTGTATCGAATACCTATCCTTGGTTCTTATACCCGAATTATAAGCATAGAGCAAATACAAATACCCACGGTGAAAAGAGAGCATTTGTAGTAACGGGTCAATATGAAAATGTACTTCCAATGGATATTTATCCACAATTTTTGATGAAGTCTATCATGACGCAGGAAATTGAAAAAATGGAAGGTCTTGGTTTAAATGAATTGACCGAAGAAGATGTGGCATTATGCGAATTTGTATGTACATCAAAGGCTCCTTTACAAGAGCTACTTCGGGAAGGATTAGATTACGCCAGAGCTCAACAATAACAGATAAGAATTCAAATTAATATAAATGGGTTTACTCGATATATTTAAGAAAATAGAACCGGATAAGAAAAAGTCTCCGATCCTTCATACCTTGTTTGATGCGGTCTTTACTTTCGCTTATTCTCCGAATACGGTAACTTCTGGAAAAGGAGTACACGTGCGAGATGGAATGGATTTGAAAAGACAGATGATACATGTTGTATTGGCTCTTGGAGGATTATTTTTATTCGGAGCCTACAATATTGGTCATCAGCACTTCATAGCACAAGGTAACTATACGGGCTTTTTAGAGGCTGTTGGGCTAAAACTAATCTATGGATTGGTGAAGTTACTTCCTTTATTCATTGTGGCGAATGTAGTTGGTCTTGGAATCGAGATCATCACAGCTGCTCGAAAAGGACATGCCGTTGAGGAAGGATTTATAGTTT
This sequence comes from Saprospiraceae bacterium, assembly GCA_020628475.1. Taxonomy (GTDB): domain Bacteria; phylum Bacteroidota; class Bacteroidia; order Chitinophagales; family Saprospiraceae; genus JAHDFB01. The sequence goes on from JAHDFB010000006.1 coordinate 7,599, forward strand.
CAGGAGCGTTAATACCGTTGATTATGCCACCTGATTTACCATTGTGGATATTAGCAGTAGCTGTTGCTTTTGCTGTTATCATTGGAAAAGAAGCATTTGGTGGTACAGGTATGAACATTTGGAATATAGCCCTCTTGGCCAGAGTTTTCGTTTTCTTTGCTTATCCTACGACCATCGCAGGTGATGAGGTATGGGTAGCTGGTTATGAAAAATTAGCTGAAGGAGCTGCCACAGAATATGGTTTTATGATTACTTCGGTCATTAACCCCATACTCGAAGCGATTGGGAGTATAAGCTTTACGCCCGCCGTCGTGGCCGACGGATTTACCGGGGCCACACCGCTGAGTTTAGCCTATCAAGGAGGATGGGATGCTGTAACCCAGCATTATTCTACAGCACAAATGTTCTGGGGATCAATTCCTGGATCCATTGGTGAAACCTCTAAACCACTTATTGTCTTAGGAGCATTATTCTTATTGATCACTGGTATTGCTAGTTGGAGGATCATGTTGAGTATGACAATCGGTGCGATCGTGATGGCGATGATATTGAATGCCTGGGGAGCATCTCCAATGATGACGGTGCCATGGATGTACCAATTCTACATGGGAAGTTTCTTCTTTGCAATGGCATTTATGGCAACAGATCCTGTAACAGCATCAGGAACCAATACCGGAAAATGGATTTATGGTATAACCATTGGAGCCATCGGTATGATTATTAGAACTATTAACCCAGCATATCCAGAAGGATGGATGTTGGCTATATTATTTGCAAATACATTTGCGCCGTTGATCGATCACTACGTTCTTCAGGCTAACATTACAAAAAGATTGAAACGTGCATAGTACAAACAAAGTATTATTTTTCGTTCTGGCAATGACCACCATTGTTGCCTTGGTTTTATCTTCCCTATTCTACGGATTACAAGGAAGAGTAAAAATCAACGAAGAAGTGTATAACAAAAAAGCTACGCTTTCAGCTATTCAGACCAAGCTTCCGAAAAGTTTGGATGAAATGACAAATGAAGAAATCCTTGAAATTTTTAACAATCAGATTACGCAGATTGTTATAGATTCTAAAGGAAATGAAATGAAGCCTGCAGAGGTGGAAGCGTTGGGATATGGTGGTGACACGGCTGAAAAGTTGGATATGAGTAAAGAGAAAAAGAAACCTCTTGAAAATAGAGCTTGGCCATTTTACAAGTACGCGGCTGACGATGGTCAGAATTATTACATTTTAGCAGTACGAGGTAATGGACTATGGGATGAAATCTGGGGATATCTTGCCTTAGAATCTGATCTTAAAACCATTGCAGGAGCTAGTTTTGACCACAAGGGAGAGACTCCAGGCTTAGGTGCTGAAATCAAAGACAACAAACAATTTCAGAAAAATTTCATCGGTACACAGATTATGGACGCCAACGGTGACTATGCCGGGGTATTGGTCCGTAAAGGAGGTGCCAAGAATAAGAAATACGAAGTGGACGGAATTACCGGTGCGACGATTACAGCAGATGGTGTGACGGATATGATCGCTGATGGAATTAAAGGATATGCTCCTTACTTATCTGGTTTGACAAATTAAACTTATTCTTTAGAATACGTAAAAAATAATTAAAATGGCTGATACTATAGTAGCTGAAAAAAAAGAAGCCTCATTTAGTTTTGGTAAGAAAGAAAGAAAATTACTTTCGGATCCATTAAATGATAATAACCCGATTACTGTACAGGTGTTGGGAATATGCTCGGCTTTAGCTGTTACCACATTGTTTAATAAGGCATTGGTGATGTCGATCGCCGTAGTTTTCGTAACAATGTTTGCAAGTTTCTTTACATCCTTGTTAAGAAATTCTATTCCAAAACAAGTACGGATGATTGTACAATTGGTAATCATTGCATTCTTGGTAACCGTGGTAGAGCTTACATTAAAGGCATTTGCTTATCCGATGTATAAAGATCTTTCTGTATTTATTGGATTGATCATTACCAACTGTATCGTTATGGGTCGATTGGAAGCATTCGCGATGGCAAATACACCGTACAAATCATTACTAGATGGAATCGGAAATGGAATCGGGTATGGTGTGATTCTTTTGATCGTAGCTGCCATCCGAGAAATCTTTGGAAAAGGTTCGATCGGTGGAATCAAGTTAATAGGACCGTCCAACGAATTTTTAATCGATACGACGACAAGTTCTATTTTCGGTTGGTATGAACCCAACAACTTGATGGTGCTATTCCCTTCAGCGATGTTCGTTATTGGAGCGCTGATTTGGGCACACCGAGCTTGGAACAAAAAATTAGTTGATATTTCGTAAATAAGATACTCTTTTAAGAGTTGTTAAGATAAAATAGAATATGGCAGATTTAGCTAACTTATTCATCAAATCCGCGTTCATTGAGAACTTAGCCCTTTCATACTTCTTAGGGATGTGTTCTTTTTTGGCGGTATCCAAAAGCGTTAAAACAGCCTTTGGTTTAGGATTGGCCGTAATATTTGTATTAGGTATCACGATGCCGATCAACTGGATGATCAATACCTATTTATTGAGTGAAACTGGAATTTTCGGTCAAGATTTTACTTTCTTACGATTGATCCTGTTCATTGCGGTTATCGCATCCATGGTACAATTGGTAGAGATGGTCGTGGAGAAATTTTCCCCATCATTATATAATTCATTAGGGATATTTCTACCCTTGATTACAGTAAACTGTGCGATTCTAGGGGGATCATTATTCATGGTTTCTAAAGAATACAACTTTGCAGAATCTGTTTCTTTTGGTTTAGGAGGTGGATTTGGATGGTTTGTGGCAATCGTTGCCATAGCAGCTATCCGTGAAAAAATAAAATACTCACACGTTCCTCCAGCATTAAGAGGATTGGGTATGGCCTTCATGTTGACCGGTCTTATGGGATTGGCATTCATGGGCTTGATGGGAATTGATTTAGGAGCATTTTAATTGAAAAAATAAAGGTTGATATGACAATTTTAGTAAGTATAATGCCAATTATTATTTCTGTACTGGTTTTTAGTGCAGTGATCTTGGCATTATCAGTAATGTTAATTTTTGCGAGAAAAAGCCTTGTTCCTCAAGGCGATGTGAAGATCATCGTCAATGGAGATACAGAGAACCCTATGGTCGTTCAACCTGGTTCTACTTTGTTGAGTGCTCTTTCTGATCAAAATGTATTTTTACCTTCCGCATGTGGAGGTGGTGGAACTTGTGCAATGTGCGAGTGCCATGTCGATAGCGGTGGAGGAGAAATATTGCCGACGGAGTTGAACCATATTTCTAAGAAAGAAGCGGCTGAAGGAATGCGTCTTTCATGTCAGGTGAAAGTACGTGAGGATATGGAAATCAGAATTCCTCAAGAAATCTTCGGTATCAAGAAATGGGAATGTGAGGTTATTTCTAATTACAACGTGGCTACCTTTATCAAGGAGTTTATTGTAAAACTTCCTGAGGGAGAGACATTAGATTTCGAAGCGGGTGGATATATTCAAGTGGATGTTCCTCCTACAACGGTTGATTTCAAGGATATGGATATTACAGCACATCCGAAGTATCACGATTCACCGGATAAATTCCAGAAAGATTGGGATAAATTCAATCTGTGGCCATTGAAAATGGTCAATGACGAAGAAGTGTTTAGAGCATACTCTATGTCCAATCACCCAGCGGAGGGGAATATTGTTTCCTTGACCATTCGTATTGCGACACCGCCATGGGATCGAGCTAAAAATGATTGGATGGATGTAAATCCAGGTATTTGTTCTTCTTATGTGTTCAACTGTAAGCCAGGTGATAAAGTAACAATTTCAGGACCATATGGTGAATTTTTCATCAAAGAGACGGAAGCGGAAATGTTATATGTAGGTGGTGGAGCAGGTATGGCTCCGATGCGTTCACATCTATATCATTTGTTTCACACATTGAAGACGGGTAGAAAAGTAACCTTCTTCTATGGTGGACGTACACGACAAGAACTATTCTACGTAGAAGAGTTTAGAGAAATTGAAAAGCAATTCCTTAACTTCACCTTTGCGATTGCTTTGGATAATCCTTTACCGGAGGACAATTGGGTACTTAAAAAGGATTTGAAAGATCCAGAAGGTGACGGTTTCAAAGGATATGTTCACCAAGTGGTGATTGACGAGTTCTTAAGCAAGCACGAAGCGCCGGAAGAACTAGAATTATACTTCTGTGGACCTCCGATGATGAACCAATCTGTAATCAAGATGGCAGACGATTGGGGTATACCAGAGGAAAATGTTGCATTCGACGATTTCGGTGGTTAATATACCTAGATTATAAAGTAACGAAGCCCATTCTTTTCAGTAGGAGTGGGCTTTTTTTATGTGGGCGTGCCCCTTCGGGTCGTGCTATCCGCTACTAATGTTCTCGTATAGCAACCGGTGGCTGCCATCCTGCGAGCATTCCGCTGCTATCACTCACGCGATAGTTCAAGCTAAGAACTTACGACATACTATTTTCTTCATTCTGGAGTTAAATTATTAAATAAGACATCCAAAATGGTAGATACACAATCTTTATTTCGTCTAATGTGCACGGTATTTATGTGTTTCATATGGAGTCTAAGTTATGCTCAAGAGCCTGAATTAACGATCCGTGTTACGAATATCAAAGAGATTAAAGGGAAGCTCGTCGTTGCTATATTTGATAAAAAAGAAGCTTTCTTGGAAGAAGGTAAGGCATACAAAAATCTGGTAATCGATGTTACCAAACCTATTATGCAATATACAATAGACAAGGTGCAACGAGCTGAATATGCGATCGCCGTGTTTCATGATAAAAATTCGGACGGAATCTGTAACACGAATTTATTAGGTATACCTCGCGAAGCTTATGGTTTTTCGAACAATTTTAGACCTACATTATTGGCACCGAAATTTGAACAAGTCAAGCTTTTGATCATGGAATCGAAGTTGGTCGAGATTAGACTGATTCATTAGTCTTATTGGTATTCATGGGCTGTTCAATGAATAATAGGGCGATTCCTAATTTCTAATACCTAACACCACAGTGCCTATGCGAAAAACGCTTTTAGTCTATATTTTGATGCTGATTTCAACTCATTTAAGTGCGCAATTTTCGTATTCGATTTTTGATAAATTGACTACACCAAAGTCCTGTCCAGGTGAATATGCAAGTGCATTATTAAAAATGAAAGATTCCGACGAAGATACTATTCTTGTACAATTTATAGGATCAAATATGGAGGATTTAGTTATTTATAAAGATTCAAATAGAATTAGACGGGGAGAATCATTTGTTCATGTTAATAGTAATAGAAACGCGCAGACATTGGTTGAATTCGTGATTGAGTCAGGTAAGCCAAATCCATATCTTGTATTAGCCCATAATATGTATGGAAGAACCAATATTGATACCATTCCCATCATATTGGCCTATCATTTTATATCAACTAATAATAGTATTATTCAGATATCCGATGCATGTGTAGATTCCGTAACCATAGCTTTTCCCTATTCTGGGACACAAACGGATGTTGTTTTATTCGAGTTTGATAATGGCGATTATCAGAAACGCTTTGGTTTTACATACTACTGTTGTCATTTTGGAAATGAAGTGAGATTTTCGAAAAGCGCCATCAATAAATATAAGTATGGAATCACGGCTTGTTACAGTTCGTATAAAGAATACGAATTTGTTTTAAAATAGTCCAGCATAAAAAATGCGTCATTCTAATCGGGGCATCAGAATGACGCGAAATCACGATGATAATAGTTATTGTTCTTTTTGAGGTGTGTAGAAAAACTGTTCTTGAACAATCTTTCCATTAGCCACGGTATACAGGCATATCTCATCCATGTCGATAGGAACAGGCACGTTTTTCATATGCACATTCATTAGCATGGCGCAAGAAAAGTAGTTTTCGGCCACAATAGGATCGGATATAAAGCTTTTATTGATCTTTTCAATTTTACGCTCAAACTCGATTCCTTTAGCTTTGACGGCTTCGACACCTTTCACGATGTGATTGGGATTGCCCTCCGGCTCGATGGAAATGATATCTTCCGCATATAATTCTTGAACAGCTTGTTCGAAATTACCTGTTCTACATAGTTCTACCAATCTGTTTGCTACTTCTTTTGTTGTCATTTGACTTGATTTTTTTTGAATGAATAAATAGGGATTTTCCCTTTGTATAAGTCAAAAGTAGTAGTGAAGAATGACAACAGTATGTCAGTAGCTTTTTGGAAAATTTATTTTTTATAATGAAGATGGAGTTGCTGTACCAATTTGGACATTTTGGTTTTTAGTGCTGCAGGGCGTATTACAGTAGCTTGATCGCCAAATTGAAGTAGCCATCTCGACATGACTTCTAAGGATGAGTATAAGAATGTAATATGGGTTTTATCGGATATTCTTTTTTGTTCGAAAAATCCAAAATAGTATTTTCGATTTTCTGCGTGTTCGAGAAATGTGTCGTTAAAAGCAATTTCTATGGTATACATCTGGCGATTTTCTTTCCAATGTTTGTGATGTGTATTCATGTAATCTTGAAAACTTTGATGTCTTTCTTCAAAAAATGTATCTAGTTTTTTCAATTGAATGATTCGATTGATTTTAAAGGTTCGAAAGTCATTTTGTTGGTGGCAGAAGGCGACTAAATACCAATGGTAAGCGTGATAGTAGCAGCCCATGGGTTCTACCATTCTGCTGGATTGCGTTCCATTGGCTTTTTGATAGTCTATGTTTATATTTCTGTTGGTAGCAATACAAGCAAAGATATCTTGCAGATAGGGTTTATTTTTCCAATTTTCCTGCTGAGGAAAAATAATGGAATCCTCCAATCGCTGGAGGGAGTGTTTTTCTGCACTTCTTAACATTGCTTTTATTTTCAATAGTGCGTTGGTATAATAGAACTGCGTTTGTTCATCGGTCAAGGTTCCAATGATCTTTTCTGCCGTTAATAAGGCCGTAGATTCTCCTTCGCTGAACATAAAAGGAGGAATTCTATATCCATCCATGATAGAATAACCGACACCCGCATCTCCAATAATTGGAATACCTGCTACTTTTAAGGTGTTAATGTCTCGATACACCGTACGTGTACTGATTTGAAATCGTTCGGCAATTTGATGCGCGGTAATAATTTTTCTGCTTTGCAGTAGAACTAGGGTGGAAATAACACGATCAAATCTATTCATCCATTAATCATTTAGTGACCCTAAACTACATAAAATAAAAAAAGACTCACAGCTGTGAGTCTTTAATATATTATGGTGCAAATCGTACGTGTTAATGGATAGTTTAGCTGATTGGTCGGTAGTTTGGTACTGGATTTTGGAGGGTAGCAGGGGAATTAACTACCAATTTTCGGGGGAATATGCAAAAGGGATAAAGGGGGTAGATACATAATGGTTTCATACTTCATTTTGATTATATAGGTTTGATAATGAATGATTTAATTTGTTTGTTATGACAAATATCAGAAACAATAAGCTTGGAAATTATCGAATATCGATGATAATATATTTTATTTTTTACTATATGTAAAATTGAATCTTAATATTCCACTGAAACGCTTCTTTGGGATTATTGGTGGGGTGTTAATTCTCTCTTAATTGCTGTTAAAAATTCTTAATTCGATTTACTTTTCCCTTGAATGCATCGTATATTAGTTACATATTGTAGCAACAAATGAGCATAAAGTGAATGGCAGACCTATCTTCATTTTATGATACTTAAAATATATTTTATGAAGCATGCACTTTTATTGATGGTTTTAATGGGCACCTTGATTTCTTGTAGCCCTAGACTAACACCTTTCACTGCTAATCTCAGAAATGAATATGGTTGGACGGATGAAGATTTGAAGAAGATTCAATTTTACTTGTCTGATGAAATTGTTTTATGGCGAGAGATTCGTGATGGGGATGCTAAAATTTCTGATGGCGCCATAAAAATTCGAAACGGTAAAAAGGTTGAAGAGATTCGATTTCCAAAGCGAACGCCTGGAGTGTATCTGTTCGAACCAAAGACCAATCGATTCGCCATTAGTTTCGAGACAGATGATAATAAATATTTGATGTTTGGACCGAGTAGGAAAAGAGCGGAATTTGTTTTACTAGCAGCGGATTGGAAGAAAAATACGGGTAAGATCAGTTATGATGATCGTATTTATACCACCAATAGCAATAGTGCTTACGCTTCCTTGATGGTTGATTTAAGAAAAGCCCGGAATTTAACAGTTAAAAGAAGGACGGCTAAAGGACGTACTATTTAAGATATTTCAAAATCCGTTGAATTTATTCAACGGATTTTTTTTTCCAAAGTGTGATGGCGATGCTAATACCCATGATCATGATGGATAATAAGCTGGCGATTACGATGTTTGTATATACTCCATAATGTTTGATGAAGATGGCAAAGATGGACCATATTCCTATGGCCCCAAAGACAAATAAATTTCTCTTGTAAACCAAATAAGCATTTATGAGTCCAGCAATTAAAATTATAATAATCGCCCAGGTACTTTCTGAAAATAGAAAGTTCCATCCAATGCTTTGCAAATACTCGGAGATATTTGCTATCGTGGCGACTGATATCCAAGCAGTATATGAGGATATAGGAAGGGCAATAAAATAGCGGAAGTCACTATTATTTTCTTTATCCAAGAACCTTATATTGATCATCAGGATTATAAGTCCAATTAGCATACCAATCATGACCAATACGCTGAATAAAAAGTATTCATGCAACCAGATATATATCCAACTACAATTGAGCAGATTGGTTGTGATGAGTAATGGAGCCAAGGTATAGATATACTTCGTATTTATTTCCGAGCTATAAACCTGCTTAACGGTAAAATATGCTAGAATTATTTGACCGATGTAAATCGCACTCCAAATACTGAAAGCATATCCTGCGGGAGTAAATAAACTATTAAATTTATCACTTATAGCGGCAATAGTAGTTCCATTCATTACATTGGAGGCTGAGTAGATATTCCAGATTAACATTAAGATGATAACAGCGGCATTACTTAGCGCCAAGAATTTTTTCATTTACATCAATTTTCTATAATAACATATGTTTATTCATGTGTGCTTGTAAGTGCCGGCATACATGGTACAAGATACGGGTAAAATTGTTTAAAATAAACTAATAAAACCGAAATGTGTTTTGGTATTTCTAAAATCAAAACTGTTTCCTTGTTCTCGACCTAGCGCTACATCGATGCCAAAAATTCCTGCATTGGTTTGGAAACTCAGTCCGACTCCGAATCCTATTGGTTGATCAAATTTTTGATTGATTTTAAAGGCATTATACAATAGACCATAATCCATAAATGCGGAGAAGTAACTGTTGAGACTTAGCAGATATCTATACTCTGCTGTAAAAATGGAATAATATTGTGCTCGGATACTCTCTTCATCGAATCCCCTGAGAATGGAGGAACCTCCTATTCTGTAATATTCATTAAAGAAAACTTGAGATTGATTCCATTTGATGCCGGTTTGATTGGCAAATTTGACGGTGGATAATCCAATAAGTGGAAGAAAATATTCAACATTGGCATCAATCGTAGTTTGGAATATACTCAAATCTAGAGAATCATATGCATTTTCAAAATTGATATTTTCGCTGGATAATGCTGTGATTTGACCATTAGGAATGATGGTTCTGATACCAGCTAGAACAGACGTTTCAGTCATCCAACCTTTTCTAGGATTGAATCGATAATCCCTTTTATCATTTGTGAGTCGGACGCCTATATTGTTGGATCTTACATCCAGTGAACTGGGTAGTTGTCGATTGGATAGAAGAGCAGCCGTATCTATATCGATTAGTCGTGAAGATTGATAATGAACAAAGAATCTGCTATCAAAATTTTTACTAGATCGATATTGAATACCTAATTCACTATTTAAATCCCTAGATTCTACACCATTTTTGTATAGTGCAAATGTACCATGTACCCCGAAAGGCAGATTGAGCAGATATGGATAACTTGCCTTGAAATCAATGCGTTGAGATTCAGGTTTTAACTGTCGCACGTGCAAGTAGATTTCTTCCCCGCGCTTAAATTTATTTTTAAAATCAGCGGTGAGTTCACCGGAGATTACAAATGGTCGTTCTGATTCAACATTTGGTAGAACACCAATAATGAAATCAAAACGACTAGCAGGATTTTCTTTAATGTTCAGTTTTACCTTGGCTTGATTGTTTATAATTCGAATTTGAGGCGCTTCTTTTAAACGCATATACGGTAATTGATTGATTTGATTTTCAATCGAATTCACCTTAGACATTTGAAAGATTTGTTCCGAACCAATATTTAGATATTGACTTAAAAATGCACTGGTGATTACATCGGCCGTATCTTGTTCGATTCCTCCAAAATGTATAAGTGGTCCAGGTTTTAAGCTAATATCGGCGTACAAACTATCTTGTCGGATTTCTTTGTTGGAGATCTGTATTTTAGCTAATGGATATCCATATTCTTCGAGTTGAGAGAGAACGGTGGAAAGCACTTGATTATAATCTACTTCTTGAATGGGGGCTCCAGTGAAATCAATTTTTCTTAGAAGGGGATGATTCAACCATTGTTTTTCCAATCCAGTCCAATGGAGGGCGCCGTATTTTAATTTTTTTCCAAGATATATGTATACATGTACATCCGTTGAATCTAAGCGTATTGAATCCAATTCTGCCGCTAAATAGGATTTTGCTTGAAGTTTTTGAACGAGATTCCAAGCTTTATTTTCCAAAGAGGTCGCTAAACTATCTTGAGTACTTGTGGGCAATTCCATTCCCGAGGTATCTACAGTTCCCATTGCATCCTCAAAATGATAGTGAAGCGTTCTACTCTGTCCCGAGATAGTGGGATATAAAGTATAGTTAAAAAAGAGAATAAATAATATGGGATAGAATTGTCTGATATTTTCCTTGTTCTATGGTCAATATTGCATTGATTAGTATCTTCGCTTGTAAAATTACATAACGATTTTTAAACGATGGCAGGTATATATATTCACATCCCATTTTGTAAGCAAGCTTGCCATTATTGTAATTTTTACTTCACAACCAATTTGAAAAATGTGGAAGCCTCCGTTCATTCCATGAGACGGGAATTAAAAATAAGGAAAGAATATTTAGGAAAGCAGACCATTTCTACCATCTATTTTGGTGGTGGAACTCCAAGTATGTTACATCCTTCTCAGATACAGCAACTAATAGAAACTGTACGGGAACATTATTTGTTGGAAGAACATGTAGAAATTACCTTGGAGGCAAATCCAGACAATTTAGATGCCACCTACTTAAAGGAATTGGCTGACACGGAGGTAAATCGATTTTCTATTGGTATACAATCATTTAATGATGCCGAGTTGAAGTGGATGAATCGTGCACATAATCAACAAGAGGCTTTGGAATGTTTAGATTTATGTCGGGACTTCGGATACTCCAATTTTAGCATTGATTTAATCTTTGGTATTCCCATTTCAAACACGGACATTTGGACATCGAATTTGAATCAAGCCCTTCGTTTGAAACCGCATCATATTTCTTGTTATGCATTAACGGTGGAGGAAAACACCGCATTGGATCATTTTGTCAAAGCTGGTAAGACTCCAGCTGTTGTCGATAAAGATCAACGTGAACAGTTTTATCTAGGGCATGATATATTGGAAGCTCATGGATATGATCATTATGAAATTTCCAACTATGCCTTACAGGGACACGCTTCGAAACATAATTCTTCCTATTGGGAAGGCGTTCATTATTTGGGAATAGGACCTGGTGCACATTCTTATAATGGGATTTCTAGATCTTGGAATGTGGCGCACTTAATTCAATACATGAAGGCCATAGAAGAAAATAGGCTGCCGTTGGAATCAGAAATATTGGATTTGAAAGATCAATATAATGAATGGGTAATGACCAGTATTCGAAAGAAAGTCGGCATTGATATTTCCCTTCTAGGTGAAATGTTTTCTGTTTTTAAATCCCATTTTTATAATATGCTCGAAGAAATCCCCAGCTCTTACATTGTAAGAGATTCAAAAGGTATTCGTTTGTCGAAGGAGGGAATGATATTTGCCGACTTCGTAGGGAGTGCCTTATTTAAGACAGATTAAATATATAAATCTTATTGTAGCTATTTTCTCCAAGCACCAATGATCAAGCCCATTAATCCAGTAACAGTAATAATGTAACTGCAATCAATCAATGTGATTTCAACGGTATTCATTGCAAAGAAGTTGGAGAGTATAATATTGATTGAAATCAATATACCTACCAAAAGGCCGATGGTCAGTCCTTTCGATAGTGTGGTGTAATCCGTTTTTGATATCAACCAATGTATTAAATAGGCGAGTAAGAACATACCAATGATGTTCACAATCATTGGAAGAAAGCTTACACTAACTTCTGTTCCGTATTTGTACATTAGGGATTCATCTGTAGGATGCATGGAAATTCCGTTGTTGTCCATCCATTGCTGTTGGAATAATACTCCATACCATAAAAAGCCAATAAAGAACCCTGCTACTGCAGCGACTACAATGGCTAACCAATTTGTCTTTTTCATATCTAGTTGTAGTTGAGTTATGTCTTCTAAAATAATGAATATTTATCAAATAGATAAATACACTCTATTTTGAATCGGATATCCGAATCAATAAGTAATTTTTTATGGGGGATTAAGGAGTCGTTCAATTAGTCCCGTTATTCTACCATAGTATGCAAATGAGTACATATATCAAAACAAGCAAAATCCCTAGTATTATGAAGCCTCCAATCAATGATAGGACAATATGTTTTATAGTAGATATTTCCTTTTTTGAATTGAAATCACTCCTTATAGAGAATAAATCAACGATGAATGCTCCCAAATCGAAGCAACTTGAAATCAAAAAACTTATTATAGAACCGAAGATATCCATTTAATCTTTATTTTCTTGTAACATATAATTTGTCCAAACCAATTTCTAAGCATTTTTACTAGCTATTTAATGAGTTGAACGTTAAACTTAAAATGGCGTCGTTCTTCTTTGTTGTTAACACTATAAATATAGGATAGCTATATGAATATTAAGATTAGAATAGAGACGATGTTCTGAACGGTCGTTATTTTATTCTGAATGGTATGTGTCGTTTAAAAAAATGGTTTAAAAAATGATTTAGACCTGTTCGCTATTGATTGAAAACGCTTCATTTTATGTAAGATTATTGATGATATTATACTGATGATAAATGCGGAATACATGCAATGATCTGATTTTAAAAATTGTATTTCTATGATTAAATAAAAAATTGAATTACATTCAGAAAAACAATAGTAAAAATGACTTTTTTTATTCTGTATCCCCTTAGTATACATGAATATTTTCGATTGTTTACCCACAGTAGCCCACAAAAGTGATTGAAATCATCTTTTTCCAATGTTTTTTAGGATGAAATGTCAGTTTGTGGAATATTCAGCATTTACAGAGTTTTTGGCGACTTTTAGGGTGAAATCATGATGTATTTGATTCGTTATATCCTTCGCTTGGAGGACTTTAAGCCTGTACGTATAGAAAAATTGTTAAAATGTTGCTTGTATCCCTAAAGTATCCCTCTATTATTTGACGGCAGGTCAGAAATGCCATATATTTGTATCAGTGTTATTGCTTACTAAGGGGAGCATTTCATTTTTTAGTTGGGGTCAATTCGTTATCCGAAATCAACACAATCTTGTCTAATGACTCCAGCTTTTTCCTCCAGAATCCTCCAATACAATTTTCTTAGGTTTTTAAGCTGTTATTTGTTTAAAATCGCAGGAATGGATCGACCATTTATTTAAGCCACTTGTTACTTTTTGGTTGCAAAGAAGAATTGTTGTATCGTTGCTTCCGTTTTCATTGATAGTATCGCAATAAAGATAGTAGTCGCCGCGATTAGCGGTCCTGACTGAAAGGAAGGATGAAACGACGAATAGCTTGGTCCTTTAGGAATCGCCCTAAGTGTCATTAAAATCCATCAACGAATCAGTTTTAGGACTTCGGACATGACCGGATTTGGATTGTTATCTTTCCATATCATATGTAGTGTGGTTCGTTGTTTTATGTGTGACAAGGCTATAGATTTAATTTTCATGTTATATCCTTTAAGCAATGAAGTAGGTACGATGGAGACGCCAAAGTTGTTTTCGACTAGACTATAAATCGTGTAAGCATGCACTGTATTGTGTGAAATTAGTGGACGGAAGCCACTGTCCTCGAATATTTGCATGACTTTATCATAATAGGATTGACTGTAGGTGGCATCAAATAGGATAAAAGGCGCTTCCTTTAATTGATGAAGTCCACGGAAATTATTTTGGTCAATCGGATGGTTTTCTGGAAGAACGAGCGAAAAACTATCTTGATGTATGGCTTTTTTGCTAATGCCGTATGGAAGTTGGTCCATTCGTACAAAACCAAAGTCTAAATCACGATTCTGTATGTCTTTTATCTGTTTGTTGTTATCAATTTCCTTAAGATCGAAGCGGATATTTGGTAAATGTTTACGAATTTTTAAAAGTAATTCTGGAATAACACCTTGCATGGCAGAACCTATGTAGCCAAATTTTAAATTTCCAGTAAATCCTTGATCCAGTAATTTAGCGTGTTCTACGATTAAATCAATATTTTTCAAAGCTTTAGAAAGTTCTTTCTGCAGATATTGACCGCTGGTGGTTAATTGAACTTTACGATTGTGCCGATTGAAGAGTTGTAGACCCAGTTCCTTTTCCAGTTGCTTAATCTGCCGGGTCAGCCCAGGCTGTGATATATATAGCTGTTCTGCTGCTTTTCGAAAGTGTAATTGATCAGCTACTGCCAGAAAATAACGAAAATGCCTTAGTTCTAATTGATGCTTCATAATTATCAATTATGGTAATTATTGGTATTATATGATATCAAAGTTATGCATAACTTTGAAGCCGTAGGATGTATTTACCAATTATTATAAATGGTTGATAGCCGTTTTTGTATGTGATGCACAGAGCCAATGGTATTTTGTTGATTTGTGAGCATCTTTCCGGTATGATTAGCGGTAATACATATAGCATTTCAATAAACTAAGTTAATGGTATGGAATTTAAATATGGAATTGATTCATTGACTGTTTCAGCAGCGATGGACATTGCTGCTGGAAAACGGCGTGGAAAGCTAACAGGAACGGCCATCGAAAGGATTCAAGAATGCCGTCAAAAAGTAGAGTCTATGGCCGCATCGGACAAGGCTGTTTATGGGGTGAATACTGGTTTTGGACCATTATGTGATACTCAAATTTCACCGGAGGAAACGAGTAAGCTACAAGAGAACTTATTATTATCTCATGCGGTGGGAGTAGGCAAGCCGATAGATTCGAAGTTGTCTAAATTGATGCTGATTTGCAAGGTTCATGCTTTGAGTATGGGTTTTTCAGGAATTCGATTAGAAGTGATTGAACGCTTGATTTATCTCATCGATCATGATATTATTCCTGTTGTTCCTGAACAGGGCTCTGTTGGGGCATCCGGAGATTTGGCACCTTTATCTCATTTATTTTTGCCTTTATTAGGTGAAGGTTCTTATTGGATTGATGAAACAATTGTTCCTGCTGGAGCTTGGATGCGCTCGAATAACATGCCTATCTTTAGTTTACAGGCCAAGGAAGGCTTAGCTTTAATCAACGGAACCCAATTTATTCTGGCACATACCATTCTAGGTTTAGATAAGATGCGCTATTTATTGGATTTAGCGGATGTAGCTGGGGCCATGAGTTTGGAAGGGTTTCAGGGCAGTGCTTCTCCGTTTATGGAAGCGCTTCATCGCATTCGACCTTTTCCAGGAACCTTGAAAGTGGCGGAACGTATTCGTGCATTTTTGAAGGGTTCTGAAAATTTACAGGCGCATAAACATTGTGAACGCGTTCAAGATCCGTATTCTATTCGCTGTATGCCGCAGGTTCATGGTGCTTCCAGAAATGCTTGGAAACATCTGGAAGAATTGGCGGAGATTGAGATGAATTCGGTAACGGATAATCCTATCGTAATCAGTGCAACAGAGGCTATATCGGGAGGTAATTTTCATGGACAACCGTTAGCAATGGCCTTAGATTATGCATCGATTGCGGCTGCTGAACTCGGAAATATTTCTGACCGAAGGAGTTATTTATTGTTGGAAGGGAAATATGGTCTTCCTCGATTATTGACAGAGCGAGGAGGATTGAATTCAGGTTTTATGATTCCTCAATATACAACGGCGGCATTGGTGACCGAAAATAAGTCTTTATGTTTTCCTCCTTCTGCAGATAGTGTTCCTACTTCCCTAGGGCAGGAAGATCATGTATCGATGGGGAGCATATCAGGAAGAAAGTTTAATCAGATATTGGCAAATTTGGATAAGATATTGGCAATCGAGCTGATGTATGCTGCTCAAGCTATGGATTTTAGAAGACCACTTCGTTTTTCTGCGATGATTGAAGAGAATTTTTCTATCGTGCGTTCTAAGGTTGATAAACTTGAAGATGATCGTCTATTGAAAGATGATATTCAGGCCATGATTACATTAGTTCGTAAAAGAGCTTTTAGAGTTGAATAATATGATGACATTAAAAGATGAAATATTAGCTGGGATTCCTTCTGAGTTGCCAGCAAAAAGGACATATCCCGTTGGTGTCAACCGTGCGCCTAAACGAAAAGAAATTTTGACGAGGGATGAAAAAAAATTAGCTGTTCGAAATGCTTTGCGCTATTTTCCAGAGGAATGGAATGCTGTTTTAGCAGCGGAATTTATGCAAGAATTGAATGATTTCGGACGTATATACATGTATCGTTTCAAACCTTCGTATGAGATGTATGCTCGTCCAATTTCGGAGTACCCAGCAAAATCGAATCATGCTGCCGCGATCATGTTGATGATTCAGAATAATCTTGATCCCAAAGTCGCTCAACATCCAGAGGAATTAATCACTTACGGTGGAAATGGCGCTGTTTTTCAGAATTGGGCTCAATATTTATTGTGCATGCAATATCTGGCTAATATGACTGACGAGCAAACCTTGCATATGTATTCGGGACACCCTATGGGTTTATTTCCATCATCGAAGGAAGCGCCTCGAGTTGTGGTGACGAATGGTATGATGATTCCGAATTATTCGAAACCAGATGATTGGGAGCGGTTTAATGCTTTGGGAGTTACACAATATGGACAGATGACAGCAGGGTCATACATGTACATTGGACCTCAAGGGATTGTTCATGGAACGACGATTACGGTCATGAATGCTTTTCGAAAAATATTAAAGACTGGTGAAAGTCCTAGGGGTAAAATCTTTTTAAC
Source organism: Saprospiraceae bacterium (assembly GCA_020628475.1). Classification (GTDB taxonomy): domain Bacteria; phylum Bacteroidota; class Bacteroidia; order Chitinophagales; family Saprospiraceae; genus JAHDFB01. Next base: position 24,952 of record JAHDFB010000006.1, read on the forward strand.
GGCAGGATTAGGAGGAATGAGTGGTGCGCAGCCGAAAGCAGGTAATATCGTTGGTTGTATCACGGTATGTGCCGAGGTGAATCCAAAAGCAGCAACCAAGCGACATGAGCAAGGGTGGGTTGACGAACTCATTTCAGATATGGATTCCTTGATTCAGCGCGTACGAGTTGCGCAGAAAACGGAGGAAGTAGTTTCTATTGCCTATATCGGTAATGTGGTTGAAGTATGGGAAGCTTTTGATCAGGCCAACATCTTCGTGCATGTTGGATCGGATCAGACTTCTTTACATAATCCTTGGTCTGGTGGTTATTACCCTGTTGAGATTTCTTATGATACTTCGAATGATATGTTGAGAAATGACCCTGACAGGTTTAAAAATGCCGTGCAGAAAAGTTTGGTTCGGCATGTTGAAACCGTAAATCGTCACTCTAAGAAAGGAACGTATTTCTTCGATTATGGTAATGCTTTTTTATTGGAAAGTTCACGAGCGGGTGCTGATATTATGGCCGAAAATGGCCTTGATTTTAAGTATCCATCTTATGTTCAAGATATCTTAGGTCCAATGTGTTTTGATTATGGTTTTGGGCCATTTAGATGGGTTTGCGCATCTGGAAAATCGGAGGATTTAGATAAGACGGATGATATTGCAGCTCGCGTTTTATCGGAGCTGAAGGAAAAGGCTCCATCGGAAATTCAAATGCAAATGCAGGATAATATTATTTGGATTCAAGATGCGAAGAAGAACAACATGGTTGTTGGTTCGCAGGCTCGTATTTTATATGCCGATGCAGAAGGTAGGATGCGAATTGCAGAAGCATTTAATCAGGCGATCGCTCAGGGAGAAATTGGACCTGTTGTATTGGGTCGAGATCATCATGATGTAAGTGGAACGGATTCTCCTTTCCGTGAAACATCGAATATTTATGATGGCAGCAAATTTACGGCTGACATGGCAATACATAATGTCATTGGTGATAGTTTCCGAGGTGCTACTTGGGTTTCTATCCACAATGGCGGCGGTGTTGGATGGGGCGAAGTCATGAATGGAGGATTTGGCCTGTTATTGGATGGAAGTGATGAGGCGGTACATCGATTGAAGAATATGCTTTTTTATGATGTGAATAATGGTATTGCTCGTCGTTCTTGGGCGAGAAACAAAGAGGCTATTTTTGCTATTAAAAGAGAAATGGAACGGAGCCCGGGATTGCAGGTAACCTTACCAAATATGGTTAATGATGCTTTATTGGACGAAATCTTTGATGCATAAAAGATAAACAATATGCCTACTTTATTTACGAATATTAAAGAACTGGTTCAAGTTCGAGAAGAATCCATTGATTTCCTTTCTGGAGCTGCAATGAAGGAATTACCGACGATAAAAAATGCTTATTTGTGGGTTGAAGATGGATTGATCAAGGATTACGGTCCTATGGCATCTTGCCCAGATCTTTCAATCGAACACATTGACCTTACGGGTAAAATGATTTTACCGAGTTGGTGTGATTCACATAGTCATATTGTTTATGCAGGCAATAGAGAATCTGAATTTGTTGATCGAATCAATGGTTTGACTTATGCGGAGATTGCCGAACGTGGTGGAGGTATTTTAAATTCTGCCAAAACCTTGAGGGCTACTTCAGAAGATGCTTTGTATGAGCAAAGTGCAATTCGATTGGAACGTGTTATCCAACAAGGAACTGGGGCCATTGAAATTAAATCTGGTTATGGTTTGACGATAGAGGGGGAATTAAAAATGTTGTCTGTTATTAAACGATTAAAGGAGCATTATTCGATTCCCATTAGAGCCACGTTTTTAGGTGCTCATGCGATTCCAATGGATTACAAAGGTCGAAAGTCTGCTTATTTATCTATGATGACGGAGGAGCTATTACCGAGAATTGTTGAGGAGGACTTGGCGGATTATATCGATGTTTTTTGTGAACAAGGATATTTTAGTGTAGAAGATGCCGAGCGCATCATGCGAGCAGGTCAGCAATATGGTTTAAGATCTAAGATACATGTTAATCAATTTTATGCGATTGGAGGTGTTCAAGCCGGTGTGGCTCATAATGCTTTGAGCGTCGATCATTTGGAAGTGTTGCGAGATGAAGACATTGAGTCTTTGAAAGGCTCTAATACGATGCCTGTTGCTCTTCCTGCTTGTTCCTATTTTCTATCTATTCCGTATACTCCAGCTAGACGATTGTTGGATGCGGGTCTACCTATTGCCTTGGCGAGCGATTATAATCCGGGTTCCTCGCCTTGCGGTAATATGAATTTTGTTGTGTCTGCGGCTTGTATTAAAATGAAGATGACGCCGGAGGAAGCGATCAATGCGGCCACGATTAATGGTGCTTATGCGATGGATTTGAGTGCGGAGATGGGTAGTATAACGAAGGGAAAACGAGCGAATTTTATGGTCACGAAAGCGATTCCTTCCTATTCTTATTTACCGTACTCCTTCGGAGAACAATTGATTTCGGAGGTATATGTGAATGGAGTATTGTTTTGATCGCCAATGGAAGGTAGATTTTGTAGAAGAGTTTGGTGATGGGACATGAAGTGTTGGCTACGTCCTTGTTGTGGAGTGTTGGAAGTGAGTATATAGTTGGTGGGGCTGTTGTTATTGGGTGGATATAATGGATTAGGATGGAGGTTTTGGGTGTTTTGGAGTGTGGTGATGGGAGTGATTTTGGATTATTTGGAGACTTTTGGTGGTTTCTATGAAATCTTGTAGTACTAACTTTGTGAACCCTTTAAATGCAAGGCATTCCAGCATTTTATAAGCTTCCTTTTTCTTCCTACGAACATCCCGAGAACATAACAACACACTCCCTTTACCCAATCTAGCCGGAATCCGATAATGCCATTTTAATCCCCGATACTTCTTCTTACCTTCATACAACTTTAATCGTTGATGCCGAATATCATTGATCACCCGTATTCCCTCGCTCAATCGCTCAAAGTAATATCGCTCATAGCTGCTATGCACCAACGAACCAGTTCGTCCCTTCGCCCGATTGCTAACCCGAACATAGGTACTTAACAGAAGCCGAATACGTTCAGAAATGATTCTCCAGCATGCGATTCCATCCTGAACAGCGGATTCTGGAAATTCACCCATCGGACGAATTCTTACCAACATAAGCCAACCATCTTGTGTCAGTAGGTATTCATAAATGGTTACATAGTCTTTCAAATAGTAGTTGGCATAGCGTAAAAAGCTGCGGGAGTCTTCTAAACTTTCAATGAAGCAAGAATTGGCACTGGATCTACCTTGGAGCAGGTAAAAGCCGGTTGCTTGAATTTTCTTAATTTTTTTCATGTTGTGAAATAATTGTGTTCACTTATTAGTGTAATGAAGAAAGTATTTGTTCCATTATTTTGATACTTTTTTCAAAATATTTATCCCGAAGCGTTTTTAAGGAATAAAGACTATCTGCCTCAAGCTCCGTAAATATTGATCTTTACAGAGATAAAGTGGTGAAAATAAGCCGTCGAAAAAAATGACTTCGAAAAGAGGAATTCCAGACGAATTTAAATCAGTTACAATACATTCTTGCCAATTTTTAAGGCTGAATTTGGGAACTATTCATTCAAATTCCAATCGTAATCCATGTATTCCAAGGAGATCTTAGGATTAATTTCGGGACGATATTGCTGAATGAAATCAAGTACGGAATGTTCCTGTTGCTTAAAATCTATTTCAAACCAAGAGAAAATTTGTGAAATTTTAGATTCATCGGGTTCAATACGATTTTTAGAGCTATTGGCAAGAAATGTCAGGGTTTGATCCTCCAATTGATTTTCTAGGATATCCGCTTGGTAGGCTTCATTGCGCAATTTGGGACAAGAAATCGAGGCACAATTAATGGCGAAATGAATACGAACTTCGTCAAACTCTTTTCGGAGAATATCATGCTCGATGGTGTTTAAATCAAAATCAATGCCTCCAATTTGAAAGAACTTGATGTCCCAAGGCGAATTGATCATCGGAAGATTACCCGCAATATCTTTGATACTATTAACCGGGTAATGGTTCATGATTAATTTTACGGTAAAAGCATTATAGGCATTGATCCAATACGTCATTTTTTGATCCTTGCTCCAAGATTTGCTGGGCGGATTATCGCTGAGGAGGTTCAGATAAGTATCGACCTCGTCGCTGTCTTGGATAAGTCCGGAGTAATTGACTTGACCTGCATCTGTTACATACTTAGAAAGGATAGAAGTCCAGGCGGTATGATCTATAGGAGGGCGATCATGGGAGTCCAACAATTTTATATCAACACGATCCCCTTTGATCGATTTGATGCTAGATAAGATTCCCAATCCCAGTGCATTCGTATTCTTACCCGTAATTTTCATGTAAATGAAAATAGAGAGGAAAAGTATCACGATGACTGATGCTATATAAAGAATATATTTCATGCAGAGGTCTATTGATGTAAAAGGTATGCTGCCGTTAACAAGGCTTCTTTTTGATATGCCTTGACTTCTTCTGTTGGAATATTGTCTATTACGGATTTCAAAGTGGACTTAATCCTTGCTACATGAACGATTTCAACTGGAAAAGTGAGACTTTGTATCAAAGCTTCCATCTTAAACGATACGGCCCCTCCTGCAAAGCGTCCTTTCGTCGCCCTGGCTTTGATAGCAATCTTGTCAAAAGACTGCTCTACAAATATCGATTCCATGGAAGTTCTAAATTGTTGAACAGATTCTTGATCCACAGAATCTTTTAAACTAATTTTCTTAAGGTCAGCAGATACAATGGAATATTGATCTTTATCTCCTTGTAGACAACAAAGAATAGCGTCATTTCCTTTTAATTCGATACCACAAACTTTCATCAGTCAATGTTACAAATAAATGATTGAATCGGGGCTTTTAATACGGACCCAAATAAAAAAACTTGCTTCAAAAACATGAAGCAAGTTTTATATTATATCAGCGATAAGAATGTATTATCGCTTAATTTTCAATTTGAAAAATTCAACATAAGACGGCGGATTCTCTACGATTCCACGTTCTGATATGAGCTTGATATTGATATTCTTGCGCTTGGCAACTTCTTTGAAATTCTCGAGAATCTCAATAATATCATAATCTAAATATCTTGTCTTACGTACATCCAATTCTAGGTATGTGTTTTCAGGAAGTTTGTTTAATTCTTTCAAGATCGCACCTTTGTTGAAAAACGTTACCTCTTCCGCCAAGGTCATTTTAAATCTTGAAACACCATTACTTTTATCTTCTAAGTTCAAGAAGTGAGAGTTTTGGTAACTCTTATAAAGAATGACAGCAACTCCAACGGCCAAACCTAATCCAATTCCGATAAGTAGATCGGTGAATACGATACCTAAAACAGTTACGATAAATGGTACAAACTGTTTCCAGCCCATATTGTACATGCTCTTGAAATTGCTTGGTTTTGCCAATTTGAATCCAACAATCAATAGGATGGCCGCTAATACGGATAGAGGAATCATATTTAAGATACCTGGAATCAAAATGATCGATCCAACCAATAAGAAACCATGAATGATTGCAGAAGCTTTTGTTTTACCACCAGACTGAATGTTTGCAGAACTACGTACAATAACCTGCGTAATTGGTAGACCTCCAATAAATCCAGAAAGAACGTTTCCAACTCCTTGAGCAATCAACTCTCGATTGGTTGGAGTCGAGCGTTTCATAGGGTCCAATTTATCAGTAGCTTCAACACACAATAAGGTTTCCAAACTCGCTACCAATGCGATGGTGAAACCAGTAATCCATATAGCTGGATTATTGATGACGCTGAAGTTCGGGAAACTAAATTGACCGAAGAAAGAAGCCGCATCTTTCGGAACCGGTACAGATACTAAATGATCAGAAGCAATACCTAAAGTAGCGTGATCTTTGGTGAAGATGTAGAATAAAATACCAACTACAACGGCTACCAAAGGTCCTTGAACAAGCTGGAAAATTTTACCTTTTTTGGCTAATACGTTAGACCATAATAAGAGAATTGCTAAACCTACTACAGCTATGATCGTTGGCCCCAGAGAAACATTATTAACCAGATTTAGGATTTCAGAAAAAGTATTCTCTCCATCTACCTGGAAAAATGCGAAGTCTCCTTCTGGATCAGCATCATAACCAAAGAAATGCGGAATTTGCTTCAAAATAATGATCAATCCGATACCGGTTAACATGCCTTTAATCACAGATGAAGGGAAGTAATAGCCGATGATTCCTAATCGTAGTAATCCAAACCCTAATTGGATGAATCCTCCGATCACTACGGCTACAAGGAAGTTTTCAAAACCTCCTAAAGAACCGATAGCGGTTAATACGATAGCAGCTAATCCGGCTGCAGGTCCACTGACTCCAATCTGTGAACCACTTAATGCTCCTACGACGATACCACCGACAATACCGGCGATTAATCCTGAGAAAAGCGGAGCCCCACTGGCGAGGGCAATACCCAAACACAATGGTAGGGCAACAAAGAAAACGACGATACTCGATGGAATGTCATTTTTTAAATTTGATATAAATGATGTATTGGTATTAGTATCCATTGGAAATTAATTTTTAGTAATAATCAGTTTGTTGAACAACGATTAGAAAAAAGATTCTTAATCTTTAAAAACGATAAGGGTAATTACTAAAAGAGCTCTGGAGGCGGGAGCTGTATACTTTGGTCAAACTGGGAAGGTTCTAATTTTGGAGTCGAAAATCGTTTCAATTTATCGTATTCCTCTAGCCCGATAAGCGCTAAGTGAGCCAGGTCTTCCACCTGTTTGTTTAAATCTTCGATTTTCTTTTCTTGTCCTTCTTTCTCGTTATTTTCTTCCGTAGACATATCACTGATCTCGTGATGTTCTTGTAACAATAACATCGAATAATGACCGATTTCACAAAACGAAATGATCAACATAAACAATATAGGATACAGTCTATTCAAAATAATTCTACGTATTAAACCAAACAGTTTGAACCGTTCGAAATTCATATGGGCTTATAACAGATCAACGAGTAGAATGTTCAGATCATACTCTTCAATTTTGTTTGCCCTAGAATATTATACACAAAGGTTCTAATAATTGTGGACAAATCATAGTTCTGATGCACCATTTTCAATGCTAATTTCATACATAGTACACGGAATGTCGAAATTATGCAAATAGGCTTGCGAAATGGCTCGTTTAAAATCTGCAATCATGGATCGCTGTACCAGATTGATCGTACAACCACCAAAGCCTCCTCCCATCATTCTGCTCCCAAGAACGTGAGGCCAGTCTCGAGTGCAGTCAACCAAGAAATCTAATTCTTGACAACTCACTTCGTAATCATCTCGAAGACTACGATGAGATTGGTACAAAAGTGCTCCGAGTTGATCGTATTGATGTGTTTTAAGTGCTTGACCAGCAGTTTTTACTCGCTGATTTTCACTCAATACATGATGAAGACGTCTATATAGTTTGGGATGCATTTTTTCTTTACTTTGTTCGAGTTGATCCCAAGAAATAGAGCGGATGGATTCGATATTATTATGTTGAACTTGAAGCATGGAGAGACCTTCCAAACATTCGGATTTCCGTTTGTTATACTCCGAGTCTGCAAGGCTATGATGTACCTCTGAATTAACCAACATCCAAGAGTAATCTGGCGAAGAACAAGGAATATATTCATATTGTAGCGATTGACAATCCAAGAGCATTGCGTGATCTTTTTTACCTTTTATACTGGCAAATTGGTCCATAATGCCACACTCAGTACCTACATAATGATGCTCGGCAGCTTGACAGATACGTATTATCTCCCAATCGCTAAATCCTAAATTAAATAGTCGATTCAACCCAACTGCTAAGCTACATTCTAGAGACGCAGATGAACTCATTCCGCTTCCAATAGGCACATTACCAGTGAATTCAGCTCTAAAGCCACGTAAATCCGTTCTTAACTTGTATATTTCTGCAATAACGCCTAGTAGATAATTTTGCCAACCACTTGGTTGACGTGTTATGTCATGTATATCAAATACAAAGCGTTCTTGGAGATCTAGGGCCACCAATTCTACACGATGCTTTGAATCGGTTTGTTTGATGGTACATGAAGTGCCTTTGTTAATGGCTGCGGGCAATACCCATCCATCATTATAATCGGTGTGTTCACCAATGATGTTAATTCTTCCTGGGGCATGTATGGTAATGGCTTGCATGAAGTTAGATTCTATTTAGGTTGCACCAGTAAATCTACTAAATGCAGAATAATCAATCTTTGAAAATCGACTGCTTCATTGATGGAAGAGCTGGTTTTTAAATAGTAATTTTGCTTTAAGTTAAAGGATCAAATGGGAAAATCAAAGGCCAAGTGTTGTAAGAAGAAGTGCTGTAAAAAGTACAAGGAAAAGAAGAAAAGTCATTGTAAAAAATGTCCCAAGATCTGCAAAATATGCCGTTGAGATACCTGATTCTTTTCCATTCTCCGCATTACTTCATGCCATGATCTAAAAACTATTGCACAGATTCTTCTGCCTCCGTATTGATTTCTTTTCGGGTGTTAAGTTCGATCTGAGCGATTACTATAATCAATTGTGAAAAGGCAGTAACGATCGCGGCGCTTACCAATCCACTAGCCGCTATGTAGAACATGGAAAACATGCCGTTACCTCGACCACCTAGGTGGTTAGAGCTTTTGAAGGCTATAAACATCATCACGAGGGTACCGATTAATATGACTACGGCAGTAATTTTTAAAAGGATGGAGATAATCGAAAGTAATCGATATTCTTCTTTAATTTGAAGGTTTTTCATCGTTTAAAATTTTTGTTGTTGAATACTTATACTAAAGGTAACGAAATTAACCTAGTTATCTGGCGGAGGGAATGATTTTACCGAAAAAGTACATCAGATTGCATCAGCGATGGAAGGAGGTAGCGACGGAGGAGCTAGATCCGCGTCGTCAAGACGCGGAGCCGAATGCATAATGAGCCTCCGAACGTAGCGCCCCGTAGGGGGATGCCCATAAAATAAATAATGATTTGGGTGAGTTCTGCATGTATATCTACATGCAGAAACGGAGTTCTCCGGAGTCGCTAATCGCTCCGTACCTGCTTACGATGTGCGCAGGCACCAAGTCCTACGAGTTCCTCTCACGGTACTCCGGACGTGCTGTATACATTTTTATGAAAAGGTGCGATGCCATATTTCGCGCACGATTTTTGGCGATTTCCTTGTTTTCTCCGATGAAGTATTGATCCAATGTTTGAAACCAATGTTGTAACCAACGTCCAAAATGCACTTGTTGGATAGAATGTTCACTCTGCCGATCGACTTCTTGGTGCACCCGTAATGGATTTCCTTTATATCGACGAACAACCAATAGGTTGGTCTGCCAAAAATCAGTTAATCGTTGTATATGCGATTCCCAATGCATAATTTGCTGATTAAATATCGGTCCTAGCAGTTCATCTTGTCGAACGGCTTGATAAAACTGACGCACCAAAAATTCGATGTCTTCTCTACTTTCTAATGTTCTAAGCTCCATGGCACTAGGCTATGAGTAGTAAGAACAGAGATGGACTCAGTGCTTCCACTGAATGGACTTCGTTTAATGGAATATCATAGCTGTCATAAGCGTGTAGGTCTAAGGTTTTTTGATTGCATTTATATTGGATGTGACCTTCTATCACGATCAATTTGGTCCGGCCAGGTGCTGTGTGTTTTTCTAGACGCACCTGCTCATTGAGTCCAATAGCGATGAGTTTACTGGTGGAGGATTTATACACGAGATTACTAAGCGGTTTTGTAGCTGTAGGTAATTGTGTCATTAGATCATTGAAGGACATATTGCTGCATTTGTTAGCGCCAATAATTATTTGCGGCGGCTATGGTTTGAAAATGGATAGCGATCACCTGAGATGTGTGTGCATCTTCCAGGATCTCTGCATTGGTTTGATTGCTGTGCTGCCCCATGTTTGCCATGAGTATAGCGAGTTCGAATCCTTGTTGAGGTGTTTTGGTGGTTAATCTTGGAAGCCAAATTTCGTTAGACATAATCTATATTTTAGTTTGAATCAATAGAATGATGTAGGGAAAAGAACAATAATGGTAGCAGTACCAATTTGCCTATTTCCAATAGTACAAACATAAGATGATGGTAGCTATGTGGAAGAGAAATTCCTTCGATGATTTGGCTAGCGCGTTCATTTAATATGGGTAGTAAAAAGATGGATTGAATCAATATAATGGCGGTGAGGATCCAGATATAGCTCGTTGGTGTCCTAGAAGTTGCTGGGTATCTCCAGATGTAATAGATCAGTAACAATACACAGACAATTTCTATTTTATTGAGGACGGTAAAGACCAACTTACCTATACCTAGACCCAGTGGGAGATCGATACCTGGAGCCTGAAATTTAAGGGGAGCTTCGATGAAGGATAGGCCCAAGATCAATCCGAACCACATGCCGACCATTAATAATATGGCTGTTTTCAAGGTGTATTAGCTTTGAGTGATGAGATAGGTGATCAGAGGGATCAAGACGAATAAGAGGGTCGTTAAATGAAAGAGCGGTACGTAGACTCTACTTTTCAAACCGCCGACATGCACCATGACATTGGTGTAGAAAAGTAACATGGAAAAGCCTATAAAATATTCGAAGTGCTGGATCATCTGTTCCATTGCAAGGATGGATAAGGTCATGTAAACGCAGGGGATGGCGAGAATGACCAGCATATACCAGTACACTTTATGTGATGCTTGTCGATCGACATAAGTCCAATAGTGCTTGAGCAATTTTTGAAAGGGGGAGACATATTCTTTTTTCTTAAGATGTCTTTGATGTTTATTTACTTGTGAGTATATCATTTGGTTGAATGTTTAATTAAAATATAAAAGGACCTTTTTATCCTTTTTTGTTGTAAATTTTTTATCGAATATAGTTTTGTAATATCAAATTGGAAGTGAGTGTTTGAAGATCATTGCTTTTGCACATTTGTTCGAGCTGATCCCGCACTACTTCAAATTCATCATGTAATGGGCAAGGCCTGCTGGCATCACAGGCTTTGAGTCCGAGACCGCATTTTTCAAAAACAGCGGATCCATCTATGGCTTCTACTACATCATACAGACTTACTTGAGCTAATTGATTGTCTATATAAAAACCACCAGATGGGCCTTTTTGCGATCGAATCAGGCCTTTTTTGACTAAGGTCTGTAGGATTTTTGCTGTGAAAGAAATAGGTGTCTGCGCTTTCTCACATATTTCTTTGATACCGAGTTTTCGATCCTCATCGCTGGCTTTGGCGATGACGGTGAGTGCGCGGATTCCGTATTCACAGGCTTTTGAAAACATGGTTTATATCTTAGAACTCAAATATAGGACAAATTTGTCTTTTATTATATTTTCTATGGAAGATTTGCGATTTATTCTAGTTTTGGCATTAAAAAATCATGAGAACACTCGTACTATCGTTCATATTTATTCTGTGTGCTTCGCAATCAGAGTCCCAAGTTTTAATCATGCCAGCGCGCACGATTATTTCGCAGGTGGGAAGTCAATCCAGTGGTACATTTAATGCGATGGCATCACAGTTTACGATTCAAATGGATTTACATGCGGCTTATGCTACGTGTTGTGATTTTCCTGAATTAAATAATTACTATGAGCATCAAAGTCAGTTGATGCAGTATAAAATTTTCGCAAATTTTAATGATCAAATTGAATTTTATGATACGTCGAAACATAATCAATTTGATGAAGAAGCTTTATATGACATCGTTCGAGAACAATCCATTAAGTATGATGCGGAGCAAGCTCTGATCACGAATAAGCGATATAAGCAAACGGGTAAGGAGATTGGTGCTATATCTCGTAAGATTTTTGAGGAATATCAGATTGAATACTTAGTATATACGACAGTATTGGCTGTACATGCACCCAATGATCGATATGATGATCAGGAAACGGTTTTTTATGGTTCACTATCTGCTTACGCTTGGATTGTTGACTGCCGAAGTGGGAAGATTCTTAAACAGGCGCATGTTCGTCCCAGATCTTCTATATTTTCGAGAACGCCATCTGTGTTGTTATATAAGGTTGATGAAAGAATATTTAAAAATTACAATAACACCATGATGGCGCGTATCCGTTATAAATTAAATCGGTATTTGTAGATTTTAAATGGCATTTCTGACATGTTTCATCACGACAAAGGCAATGATTCCAAAAGCCAAGAGTAAGAATATTGATCGTCTATGCGATGTACCTTTTTTTGATGTTTTTTGATGGGACCTTCAGTTGGTCCCAAGAGCCTTGACTGCCGCTACTTCTACCTCCCAATTGGCGCAGCCAAGACAATGACTATCAAATCTTAGTTTGCTCCAAGATCCACTGGCATAATCGCTGATAAAGTTGAATGTAGTTATTGGTACCTGTCCGTCTCCATCACTATCTTCAAAGACTGCCCAACCAGCTATTTTCCTATATTTTTGACCCGTTAAACTATATGTGCCTTCTGTCCATCCATTTTTATAAATGCCACAAATCAGAGGTGTTTTACCAAGTTCTTGGATAAAGGCAGATTTAATATCGGCAATGGTCTCTTCTTTATCGGAGCCCTTGTATTTATCTCCAGGAAGTGGAGGCGCATAGGCGAATGCCAATCGATTTTTGTCTTTTTGTTTCAAATTAAAGGTGAATTGACCTGAGGCTAAAATGGCTGACTTATTGGTACCTGTCATATCCACATGATAGAGGTCCATTCGAATCGAATGACTACCTGGTTTCAAATCCAATAATGCCAGAGCGAAGGCACGTGAGGGGATATTGCAATTGCCATATTTCAATTCCTCATCGTTTTCTTCTGGTAATAACCAAACCTTCCAACTGGTCCATTGACTCCAAGATTCATCGGCGTCCATTTGTTCAGTATAGAAGGATTTGTCCTGTAGATGTCGATACATCCCAAAACTTTTTTTATGCTCTATTCGCTGATTATCAATATATAGGTCATACATTAACACGCCTGGTGCATATTCTTTGGTTTTGTTTTTAATCGATTGATCTAAGTAAACTCGACCATAGATGTTTTGATCGCTAGAAAATTGGTTTTTGAATGAACTTGATCGTTCTTTTTTAAAGGCAAGATCGGATTTGGAGGTAGCGAATACGATTTGATTTACAAATTTTTCATGGGTATTGGATGTAATGCCCTGATCCTGTGCGATCATCTCGATGGAATTTAAGAGGATAAAAAGAATGAGTACGATAATTTTATGCATGTCTGGGTTTATTTAAAAGTGAGTGTTCTTGCGGAAAGGATGTCTATCGTTTTACCTTCCTCCGTAACATGGATAAATTTTAAGATCATTGGTCCTTTTTTGAAGGAGGCTTGTGTACAACAGGCTTCAAATTCCTTTCGAAGATCTACTATTTCAGAATCCATTATTTTATTGCTTCTGAAGGCGAAACTGATACTTTCACGTTTTGATAAATCATCTTGAAAATGGGGATAAATCAGTTGTACCGTTTTAGTTGTGGGAAATTCAAGACGAAAACACCAATGTTCGTTTTCCTTTTTAGTGACTAGGGATTCGGATAGATTCACCAAAAAGAGCTTTACATAGATATTTTCATTTGTAGTAAAGCTTGTTCGAACGTCTTTTTTGTTTAATCCTGAGGAAAGGACGTGGATTTCGTCATCACCTACGATAAATTGATCTGTTTGCGCTAAACTGGGATGCATGGCTAGTAGCAGCGATAGACAAAACGTGTATTGAATGAGGGGCATGATTTCTTGATTTTCTGAAAGCTTGTAATTCGAGCTTAAAATTCAAGCCTTCTATTCTCTTAGAAAAACGCAATGAGTGATGGTGCAAAAACAATGAGTATGTGGGAGGGATGTAATTAAATATGGTAAAATAATAAAGGGTTTAGCAAGTTATTGCTAAACCCTTTATGTTGATTGGTGCCCGGAGAGGGAGTCGAACCCTCACGCCCATACGGACACATGGCCCTCAACCATGCCTGTCTACCAATTCCAGCACCCGGGCGGGAAATTTAAATTGGATCGCAAATATAGTTTATTGGTAGAAAGCATATTCTAATTGTTGTCAAATAATTGGTGAATTCTTCGAAATAATTAATGCAATGGACTGCTAAACTCGTTTATATAGATTGTAGATAATCTAAAATTTCTTGTTGTTTGTACTTTTTGGCATAATCGATTGCCGTTCTTGATTTGTACATTGCTGAAGGATCTGCTCCTTTTTCTATTAGTGCTTGGACCATTTCTAAATGTCCATACTTAGTCGCATACATCAGGGCCGTTTTTCCACTACAAACTTTTTCTAAATCGGCATGATCGACTATATATTCGAATGATGCAGGTGCATCTAATTTAATAGATATTGCTAAAAGATTGTACTGGGCATTGCCCAATTCATAACAATCATCGATGTTTTCTGCGGTAATAAAATCTTCTAAAAAAGCTATATTATTTTCTTTGACGGCCTGTGCAATCCGTTTTGGATCGTTTACCTTATGCAAAGGGATGGCGAGTACTGGAAGTATGGATAGTGTTAAAATGAGTATTAATGCACTTGATTTCATGTCTATTCGTTTATACAATAGTCGCCCTTCTTTTTCGTATAGAACGAAAAAAGGTGATGAAGGACGTCTTATTGATGATGAAGCTAGCTTTGACCGTGATTAGTTCGTCAGGTCTGTTAGCTTTTGAGAAATTTGGATGATCTTTCGAGATTTATTTTGGAATTAGTTATTCACCAAAATGTGTATTTATGCTTGAATTGGATCTTGAATTTATATTGGATTTTTCTGGGTTACCAAATAGTCTAACATTACTATTTCCTGAAGTTTGAGCTTGAACTTCTTTTTCGCTATAAGCTTCTCCTCCCGAATTCGCAGAACTTCGCAGAGAAAGTTGCTGAGTAACAAATTCTTTCAGATAAAATCGTGCATTTCCATCACTAAATATTTCCGTATTGTTGGAAGATCCCTTTAGATTGATATTGGAATTACCATGTATATCTATTTCTGTTTCTGTAGCTGCCAATAGCAAACGTGCACTGGCATTGCCATCACATTCTATCTGAATTTGTTCAGTACGAATGGTATCAGCGCCATCCATGGAAACATTTCTTTCTAAGCGTATGTACTCCAATGCTTGATTGTTGTAGACGGTTATTCTACTAGATCTTCTTAGATTATCTGACAAGTTTTGACGATTGTTGGATATACTTAGTTGATTATTTTTTATTTCCACGTTGATTTTATCCATGACACTTTCGTCGGTTTGGATTTCTACTTTAGGACTTCCTTCTCGGTATACAACTGGAAGATCTGTCGTAAGATTTAATCTAGAAAATGCTTCGATATTTTCAATTTTTGTTTGAACATCTCCAGTCAGTTCTGCTATTTCGTCGGTTCCGATAAACATGTTGGACCGTACATAGGTGAAAAATATTATACCAAGTATGCTAATAAAAGCTAGTAATCCTATTTCTATTTTTTTATTTGTTTTCATCGCTTGTATTTTTTTTCCAATTAGCAAATGATTGTTGAATTTCTTCCCAGGATATTTCTAGTTGGTGTATCATTTTAAAAAACTCTGGTAAGAACTCTTGATTGAATTTAGATTTTTTCATTTCGATTGTTTTTTTGTGAGCATCGTCGGATATGAAAAATCCGATCCCTCTTTTATTGAATATGATTCCTTCATCTTGCAGTAGGGAATAGGTCCGCATGACGGTATTCGGGTTTACTTGAATTTTGCCTGCGGTCTCCCTGACGGAAGGTATTCGATCGCCTGATTTCCATACTCTATTGAGAATATTTTCTTGAATAGAGGAGGCGATTTGCTCATATATTGATTCTGATTTTTTAAATTCCATTATGCTTCTTTTTCTTTTAGAGTGAAATAACTGAGTGTCCAGAATATGATCGGGACGAAATAGAAGAGTTTTTTCGCAAAGGACAGGACCCAATGATTTTCAACATTATCAGCTGTACGGACCTGTTGATTTGGTGGATGGCCATAGCCTAGGATTTCTGCACGAAGCGGTTCAAACATGATGAAAGCATAAATGAACATGATGGCTGCGAACATTCCAGCAAAAGCTAATCCCCAAACAATGATCTTTGGAAAGGATGCTGTATTATATTTGATAGAACCATAGGCAAAGAATGCTGTAATGATGGCTCCGACTGTATATAATATATACTGTTTTTCGTCTGGTTGATTATTGAGGGTGATAAACTCTCCGAACATATTGTTAATACCGCTGGCATAGCCATAAATCAGG
The DNA here is from genome assembly GCA_020628475.1 of Saprospiraceae bacterium. Classification (GTDB taxonomy): domain Bacteria; phylum Bacteroidota; class Bacteroidia; order Chitinophagales; family Saprospiraceae; genus JAHDFB01. The sequence goes on from JAHDFB010000006.1 coordinate 41,272, forward strand.
TAGTATAGAACGATCATGAGTATGGGGAAAATGATGGCAACATTTATGATTTTACTAGAAATCTTTTCAAGGCTTGAAGCAGGTAAACTCAGGTATTCGATTCTTCCATATCGCTTGTTAATCTCTTCAAAGCTGATGGATCCTACGATGGAGCAACTTATAAAGAACATGATTAGCCAGGTGTTGAAGATGTCATATTGATCTCCTTGATTTGGTCCAATTCCTGCAATCACCAAGTTGATCGTCGTAATGACAAAAAAGATCAAGGCGATTATGGCAATGGTTTTTAGTATGATTTCCAGAAAATCCTTTCGGATCAGATGTGTAAGTCGTTGTATATTGAATTCCATTGTATTTTAATTTTGAGTGAGAATTGATGGATTGGTGACGATCGCATTGAATAATACTTCGATATCGATTTCTCCAGGTGATGACTGATCGGTCTTCGTTAAAATCATATTTCCACCTGCGACCAATTCACTATAAAGTGCATGTTCCGGAACCTGATTTCCAGGACTGAATCGACAATCGAATTTTTCGGATAAGCTATATAGATCCTCATTGAGGATTATTTTTCCATTCTTGATTAGAATGATGGTATCCAGAAGTTGGCCTAGATCTCTGATTTGATGCGTCGAAATGATGATACTTTGATCTTCGCCAAGACTTTCTGAAACAACCGATCGGAAAACGGATTTTGAAGGTATATCCATCCCATTGGTCGGCTCATCCATAATCAATAATTTCACTTGTGTTGCAAGAGCAAAGGCTACATGAAATTTTTTCTTTTGACCGAATGAAAGGTCTTTGATTTTCTTGTCTTGTGGTACTTCAAATCTTTCCATCACGTTATCAAAAATATTTTGATCAAATTTTGGATAGAAAGGAGCGTAGATGTTGAGGTATCTTTTGATAGAATACTTCGGTAATTCATAATCTTCTTGCAAGAAATATATTTCTTGTAGAGACTCTACTTTTCTTAAGGTAATATCTTGACCATGGAAGGATATATTGCCTTGTTTTGAAAAATATGCTCCTGCTATTAGACGAAGTAGGGTGGATTTACCTGCTCCGTTTTTACCTAACAATCCACAGATTTTACCTCCATCTATTTTGAATTGTAAACCATTAAATAGATTGGTTTTGCGATTGTATGCATAATGCACGTTTTGAACGGATAACATAATTACAAATTTAGTGTATTAGTATAATAGTACACTACAAATATATGATCATATTAGTGTATTGTGCAAGTAATACACCTAATTTTTAATGTTTTTTTTGAAAACTCAGTGGAAATGGGATGTTTGGTGGCAAAATTATTTTTGAAAGTACCGCGTCAGTGATAGTAGGTGAGTCAGCCTGATAAGGCTGAACTTCCTGACATAGCATGAAAACTTCCTATTGAAACTGAGCATTTGTGAGTTCATTTCACTTGCCCTTTTGGTTGAACTATGGTTGTAGTGCTATGGAAGGATGAAACACCGCATAGCACGCCCGGACGCCCAACTTTTTATTATCACTATCTGAATATAAGGGAGATTCCTAATTGTTCTGTAACTGTTTTTGTAGATGTTTTATGGTAGATGGAGCGACCCCAAAGGTTTTTGATACACAGATATCGGGGCATTGGATTTTTAATCCGATTTTGAGTATGGCTAAATGATGAATCGTATGCTCGATGTTATAATGTAATTCTCTTGCTACATTGGTTTTGATGTATTGTTCTGAATCGGAGTTTGTATATAGGTGGATTTCCTGATCTAAGTTGATATGATCGAGTTCCTTTTGTATGTCATTGATAACCTGAAGGGCTGTATTCGTGCAGCTTTCTATCGTCAGATCACGTTTTCTGCTACAATAATTGATCTGTTGCTGCGGTACTTGTTGAATCAGGCATTGAAAGAACTCAATGAAATGTCGAGTATGCTGACCGATGGTGGAATTGGATAATTGTGGTATTGCTTTTATATAATCTTGCTGGTTGATCTGGTGTAAAAATTGTTTAGCATCCTCCAGGACTCCCTGCGCCTCATTTATTAGATTCATATGCATTTAGAATTAAAGGTCAAAGTTATGTTTTATATGCATGTGGCAATAAACTATAATCGTCGTAGCCATTGCAATTTATCCATTAAATCTTTAGTTAGCTTGTCATACTTTTGACCCGAGTCAATGAAATGACATCGTTTTTATAATCTACCAGCTTATATGACCGATGCGTTGCCCTAAAATAATATAAATTCGTTATTTTTCGATGTAACGCGCATATGTATGTGCTGACTAAAAGGTTTTTTTATGTGTACGGTAAGTTATGTATCCAGCCGTGATGGATCATTTGTTTTTACTTCTAACCGAGATGAATCTCCTAATCGTAATGCGACCGAATTGGTAGATCTTCATCAGGGTGGGAAGCGCATATTATTCCCTCGTGATACTGGAGCTAAAGGTACATGGATTGCATTGTCGGATTCGAATCAATTTGTTTGTATTTTGAATGGCGCTTTTAAAAAGCATCAAAGAAAGCTTCCATATCGAACGAGTAGGGGGTTGATGGCTTTGGAATTTTTTGAATATAGAGACCTTACTCATTTTTTGGAAGACTATACTTTTCAAGGTATGGAACCGTTTACAATGATCATTTATGATCGAGGACGATTGGTTGAATTGCGATGGGATGCTGAAAAGAAACATGTTAAGGAGTTAGATCTGTCTGGACATCATATTTGGTCTTCTTGCACACTGTATCCTGATGAATGGGTGGCACGGCGAGAAGATTGGTTTGAATCATGGTTTCAAGCAAATACCGAGTTCGGTACGGATGAAGTACTGGATTTTCATAAGAATGCAGGCGTTGGAGATTCGTCTTATGATGTCATCATGAATCGCTCTGATGTGGTACGTACGATTAGTATTAGTTCGATTCGATATGATAAGACTGGGATGCATTTTCGGTATGAAAATCTGCTGAACAGTACCGTTGAAAATCGTTTTGTAGCGCTTCCTAAGACATCAACGAATGCCGACTTCATACTGTCTGATTAGTTTGGTCTTTTGATTTTCGCTCATTTTTGAGTTCCAATGCGCCTTTTGGGTTGATTAATCCGTTTTATATCGGCGATTGTTTTTGCGAAGTCCAGATTATGATCTAATAATATTATAGTATATTTTACTATGTTTGTCCTTGTATATCAATCCATAAGTTATGCTGGACGCTTGGAGAATTCAAATTGATGCTTTTAAGTTCTATTTGCAACTAGAACGTTCTTTATCAGAAAACAGTGTTCAAGCATATTTACAAGATGTTTCGAAATTAGCGACGTTGCCTTCGGTTATTTCGGACAACATTGGCCCAACACAAATTCAGAAGGATCATATTGATGCTTTACTATTATTTATTCATGATATTGGCATGGGTGAAAAGTCCCAAGCACGTATTATTTCGGGGCTACGTGCTTTCTTCCGGTTTTTACTCTTAGAAAATCAGATTGAATTGAATCCAATGGATTTGATAGAGGGGCCTAAACTGTCCAAGAAGATTCCATCGGTGTTGGATCATGCAGAAATACAGGCCATGTTTCAGGCTATTGATATGAGTGAAAAGAACGGTCATCGAAATCGAGCTATTTTAGAAACCTTGTATGCCTGTGGTTTGCGTGTCTCAGAACTTGTAAATCTCAAGCTTTCCAATTATTATCGGGACATTGAATTTGTCAAAGTCATTGGTAAAGGAGATAAAGAACGGATCGTACCTATCGGAGGTGAAGCGATGAAGTTTATTGATTTATACGTCAATAAGGTTCGAAAATTGAATAGAATTGCACCGGGTTATGAAGATTTTATTTTTTTAAATCGGTCTGGAAAATCGTTGAGTCGGGTCATGATTTTTACTATGATCAAGAAGATAGCAGAGGCTGCCGGGATCGAAAAGAACGTGAGTCCGCATACATTTCGACATTCTTTTGCGACTCATTTGGTGGAAGGAGGAGCTAATTTGAGAGCTGTTCAAGATATGCTAGGACATGAGTCCATTACGACTACTGAAATTTACGCTCATATGGATTCTCAGTATTTGAGAGATACTATTTTAAGCTATCATCCAAGGAGTACGAAGTGAGCTTTGACGTACCATCTTACATGAATATTTTGTTCTTATTTCAATAGGAAGTATAACAAAGGGTGATCAATCGATTCGATTTTTCGTTTGTCGATGAATGTAAATCCGAGTTTTTGAATGAGGGATTGAGAGGCTACATTATTTACATCCGTTATGGCTTGAATTGGAGAAAGTTTTAATTCTTCTTGAGCGTATTGTAGCAGTTTTTTAGAAGCTTCGTAGGTGTAACCATTGCGATAGTATTCTGGTAGTAAGGCAAAGCCAATATCAACGCCTTCTAAATTAGGACGTCGATACAGTCCTACCGTTCCTAATTTTTCTTGTGATTGACGATGACAAATCACAAAATTACCGTATCCTACTTCCTTGTATTGGCTGATCATTTTTTCTTCTATATATTGGATGGCATCCTGTATAGTGTGTATGTTTCTATCGCCGATGAATTTCTTCCAGTCCTCGGTGTTCATGAGTTTAAACACAAACGCCCCATCATTTATCGTGATAGGGCGCAGTATTAATCTTTCTGTCAGTAATTTCATTATTTTTTCTTCATGTCATTCATGATACTCATGGTCTCCTTAAGATAGACATCTTTTGTTAATTTTTCAATGAAATTATCATTTCTAGCAATTCTAGAGGAATCGGATTGTATATAATCCATATCTACTTCTAAATTGGAGACGACCAATCCAGGAATGACGTCTTTACCAATATTTTCATATTTCTTCGCCTCGGATTCTCTTTGATCCATTTTCGTTTGGAATGCCTCCAAGTCTAATGGATATGTCCTATCATCCTGATTTCTTTTGAGACGATGGGCATTTTCTAGAATGAGTTGGAATGTTTCATCATTTTTAATTCTTTCCGCGCTTTTATTTCGTAATTCGTCATAATTGGCGATCACATAGGCATTCTGTCCATGTTCTACTTCATCGATTTCATTCCATTCGAGTGGGTAGTCATAATCTTTTTCACCAGAATTTACGAATTGGAAATAGTCTGGAAGAATGATGTCTGGTACTACCCCTTTTAATTGCGTAGAGCTCCCATCGATTCTAAAGAATTTTTGGATTGTCATTTTTAATTCTCCTAGAGGTTTATAATCACCTGCTCCCCGAACATTGTCCAGATTGAAGAATCGTTGTACGGTTCCTTTTCCAAAGGTACTAGGTGACCCAACGATAACTGCTCTTTTATAGTCTTGGAGTGCTGCTGCTAAGATTTCACTGGCCGAAACACTGTATTCGTTGACCATGATGATTAGAGGCCCATCATATTGTACGGTTGGATCTTCATCTTCTAAGACGTATGGCTTTCTTCCTTTTGGTTTAACTTGAACAATAGGGCCTTCTTCTATAAATAATCCACCCATGTCAACTACATCTCGTAAGGATCCTCCTCCATTATTTCTAATGTCCATGATGATACCACTCACGTTTTGAGCTTTAAGCTTTTCTAATTCTTTGGCGATATCTTTAGCGCAAGAACGGCCGTTTTTATCTTGAAAATCGGCATAAAATGAAGGTAAATAGATATATCCTATTTTATCAGAACTACCTTCCATTTCTAGAATAGTCGATTTTGCATTTCCTTCTTCGGTTACAACCACGTCCCGTTCTATTCGGATATCTTTTATGGTACCATCCGGTTTTTTAACGGTCAGTATAACAACGGTTCCTTTCTTTCCTCTGATTTTCTGAACGACATCATCCAAACGCATTCCTTCTATATTCAGTGCCTCTTCTTCTCCTTCTTGTTGTACTGCCATGATTATATCATCTGCTGCCAGTTCTTTACCTTTCCAAGCTGGGCCTCCAGGAACAATGGAAACGACTCGCGTAAAATCATCTTCCGGCGCTAATCGAGCGCCAATTCCCTCTAATTTTCCGCGCATTCGAATATCAAAATCTTCCTTGTCTTTTGGATTGTAATAATCGGAGTGCGGGTCATATACATGTATGATGGCATTGATATAACTTTCAAATCTATCTGAACGTCTTACTTTGCTTAATCTCTTAAACCAATCTTCGAAGTTTTCTTTGACATCTTCTTTTACCTTCTTTTCTAGTTCGCTTCTTGATAGAATTTCTTGTTCTTTATCTTTTTCTGTGGCTGTTCCGTCTTCCAATCTTTTCTGTAGATTTTCTTGATCCTCTAATTTGCTATCTAATTTTATAAGCATGTCATAAATGATCGTTTTACGCCACATGTCTTTTAATTCATCTTCGTTGGCGGCAAACGCTCTTTTTTCGGCATCCATTTCGATATTTCCCGTATTAGAAAAAGTAAGGTCTTCTCCAATAACTTCTTTGAAAATTCGCTCACTTCGATCGATCGCTGATTCCAACATTTCATTGGCTTGATCGAAAAGTGTTAATTGATTTTCATTCAGTTGGTCATCTATTAAATCTCTAGACTGTGCTAATTGATCTGCTTCGGATTGCGTCAAGAAGCGTTTATTATTGTCTAAATACTTCAGGAAGAGATCAAACGCTTTTTGAGAGAATGCATCATTCATCTCTTGTGGTGCGTAATGCACTTGATTTAAATAACTTTTGACGGCTTTTACAATTACAGCTTCTTTATCTTTTGGATCTATGCTGAAAGGACCTGTGCCAGAAATCACCAGGTATAGCATGGTTGCCGTTACCACGGATGAGAATGCAAATAAATATTGTTTCATTTTCTTACTCAAATTTGAACTTTCGTTAAACTGGATTTATTCAATCCGATCGAATCGTTTTATAATATGATTCTAACAATTGGTATAACTATAAAACTGATCAAGTTATTACCTAAATATTGAAAAGTATCTTTTTATAGTTCTAGTACAACAAAAATAACACCAAAAGCATCTATAAAGATTTCAAAATCTAGCTATTTAACCGAATTTTAGTAATTGTCTGGTTAAAGTCTGAATAGGTTTTCAAGTTTGTTTCCTTTGATCAGATCATCCAGAGATTGCCAATAAACAGAATCACTGTGATCATATTTCTTATCTAAAATTAGAATGTCTTGAGCTAATTTATAAAATAAGAACAATGTTTCTTGCTCTATTGAAAGTAAATGATCGTAAGCCGACTGTTTTTCAAGATAATTGATTTCTTGTTGGTACTTTAAATCAGGTTCTTTCATGATATCTAGATAGACATTTCTCCCAATTTCTCTTCGGTAAAAATGTTCGTCTTGACTTACTAGTTTCAGATCTATATGAAGAATTTGTTCTGCAACTCTTCGAATGGCTGCTTTTAATTGTTGATTATCGGAAAGTATATTATCTCGTTCGGCACTTTCGGCTAGGGCTTTGAATTCTTTAAAAAATATTTGTTCAAGTCTACTTTGATTGATTTTAAGAAATTCTGTTTGAAACCTATCTTTATAAAGGCTTGTCAAGTAATGTTCTCTAGATGATTTCTGACGTTTTATTTTATTAGCATAGAGTTTTTGTATGCTCTTTTTTTGGGCTCGAGCCCAAATTCCTTTTTCGGAGTCTTGCCAGGTTGGCATAAAAACCCGTTCGACTAAGTCTCTCGGATAGAACAAATTATCGATAAAGAAGATATCGGAGGAATCATATTTTTTTACAATAGCCGCTACACTGAATGACCAATACCCAAAGAATTGTTTGGGCTTATTTTTATGACTTTCAAACCAAGATTTCCCTTTGAATGCGAAATAAAATTGCTCTAGAAAGGTTTCTAAATTGGCGGTATTGTGATGGATGTCCACTACAAAATTGTGTAGATAGATATATGGATCTAAATTAAAAATGGGTTTAGAATAATCAACTTCTGAGCGATTTTCTGCAATAAAATCCAACATTCGATCTTCCTTGTAAGGTACCAGTCTTGCAAGATTTGGAAGTTGGTTTTTTTTACAACGAAGGCTGAATAACGCAACGAGGGTCATCGAGAAATAGTAGTCGTCAATGTTGTCCAAGTACCATGTTCGCGGTTCGTAGTCAAATTCTATGATTTGATGTAAATATTTATCAAAAAGTTCTACACTGATGCCCGATGATTACAATCAGTTTTTTAAAATCTGTAAATAGGTCATCTGAGGGAGTGAAGCTTCCTAGCTGATAATATAGATTTATATTTTCTACGAAGTAACTTTCTCTAGGTACGTTTTCCATATTCTAAACAGCGCCGGATAGAATGATTCTAAAACAATGTGCGGAATCTTTTGTATCCGCTTGGATCGGTGCGACACGTCCTGTCGCATCTGCTCCTTTTATTATTTGTCTACCATCTTTAAGGGAATTACTTGTCCATTCTCCACCATGGTTTCCATATTGCTTGAGTCCCCACATATTTGGTCGATCAAATTGAAGTGGTTCATAGGCATTCCCCCAAGGATAAAATCGCCCATTACTTCCACGAAGGGCAATCTCCCAGGATTCTGCATTGGGTATACTCACTTGAATATTATACTTTTCAGTAAGACTTGAGCAAAATTCTTGTGCTTCCTCTAGACTACATTTCACCAGGTCTTCATCACCTGTTTTCATGGAATCTTCCAAGATAAATTGATTGTAATTTATGGGATGTTTGGAGACGAAGGTTCCTAATGGCAATTTGGATACCTTGACTGGTAAGTAAGATATGGCACTGCTCCCGATAAAAACTCGATAGTCAGGTATAAGTTTTAACTCGATGTCTCCTAAGAAGTATTGATTAGATTTTTTTTCAATGGAAGCGTGTATTCTCGCTGGTATGTCTTGAATAGGATACACTGGGAGCGTCAACGATGTATATAGTAAGAATGCATTATTTAATATTTTCATGGAGCCCCTTCCGACTAATCGTGTTAAATAGTCTTTTTTTTCTTCTGGTGTTTCAAGTTTTGTGGGTTCATCTGGTATTGGAGTTCCTCTGAGTAAATCCAAAGAAACATTTTTCATTCCTACCAACATATTTAGTTCTTCTTTGGTCAATCCCGAGTTGGTAGATTTGGGAAGTTCTAATTTTTTGATGGTTGGAATTAGAACAGGCATTTTAAGTTTAACACAAGCCAGCATGGTTGAAAGTTGTACTTCCCAATCTTCATCTTTGAAAGCCATTCTGAATATTCTTTCAATATGATCGCTGCCTTTATTGTGATCATGCATGATCCAACGTATGACTTCTCTACGGTCAGATGGATCTTGTAATGATTCGAATATTTCTTCTCTTGATATGCGCTGTTTTTTGTTCAATTGCTTTATTTAAGAAATTCTATATACTTCAAATAAAATGATTGTTTTTCATCTTTTGGATCCAACATGGTAAAGATCTGTTCTAGGTCGATGTTGTTTAAATATTTTTCGGTCGTGTCGGTTTTATAGTATTTGTCGTTTTTGATTTCGATCAATTTTTTCTTTTCTAGATCATTTAAAATGGGTTGTAAATCTAAAAACAATCCCAATCTATTATTGGCGAATTTATCCAATGTGGTTTTGTTTGGAGCTGTGGGAATTCTAGCAATATAACTTAGAAAGAAATATTTGATGGCGTCTTCTATGTTGTCTACTTCGATTTTGACAGGCTCTGTTTCTGGCAATAAATCCACGATTTTTTTTGCGAGGTTGGCCATCAGTGGATTTCTAGCTGAATATGCCTCTGATTCTTTACAACGTTTCCAAATAGTTTTGACATCTAAGTTGATTAATTCCGCTTTTTCTATATATAGCAAATAAGAATATAGGTAATCCAAGATCAAGCTCAGGTTATCTTCATTTGGTGTCAATTTTTTAATTCCAATGTTTAATAAATTCCTATTTATAAATTGGTCTGTACATAGTGCGTGAAAATAATGAATAATTAGAGAGGTGCTTTGATTGATTGGTTCAGAAGCATCTGCCAAACTCAATCCATTTTCACCTAGAATTACATCTTCTAGCTGATCATTTTTTAGGGCTGATTGCAGCTTTTGGTAATACTTTCTGGTCTTTAACCGATCAATGTATTTTGTATAATCCATTTGAATAATTACAGGGGTAAATAATTTTTTCTTTTATGGTATATATGGAAGGAATAAGAGTACACTTGATATCAAATGTATCATTACTTCTTTTTATATTTTAACCAATCTTCTCCTTCTTGTGTTAGTTCTTCCCCTTCGAATCCTTGTTGTTCTTTAAAGGCAAGATATTCTTCTTTTGTTCTTGCAGTTTGGAGTAAATTATCCGTAATACCAAGAAAAAAAGAAAAGATGTTTTCTGCTATTTCGATAAAATCTCCTGAATCGTCGAGTAAAATTTTATCTTTCTGAGGGCCTACAGTACCTATGTAAATATTCTTGAAACCACTAGCAAGATAAATTAGTTTATTTTCAATGATATCGTCATCATCTGTATCTAAAGCGAATTGAATCATCGACTCTATAGAGTGAGCATGAAAATAAATATCTCCATAAGTTAAATTAGGAAAGAAGAAAAAAGATAATTCTGCAAAATCCAAGTTCTTCCAAGCATGCGTATCAAAAAAAGTTTTAAGTATTGGAGGGATAGAATATCCATGTTCGATTTCTAAAGCATTATAGTCAGTTTTATCGAAAAAATGCTTTTTATCAAAAAGGTCAAATCCTGTTATCATATTTAAATAAATTATTCAAAATCTGGGCCATCAAAAAATCCTTTAAGACCTAATTTAATTAATTTGTCTCCACCTGAATGAGGATATCCCGGACTTCCTAATTCAGTAGTACTGTGCACTCTGGTTTCAACTGGGAAGAGGTTTCTTCCATCTTGATGATGGTGCCAAGTATATTTAATCCCATTGTATTCGAAATTGTTTTTACCAGGAATCCACTTGTAACCATCTTTTTCCAAAGGTAAGTAATTTCCGTTTGTATCTTTTTGATAAGGTTTTTCAAATCCAAATTTTTGGGCAAGTTGTTCATTGGCTAATTTAAAATCAGCAGCGGTTCCTCTAAGATTATCGGAAATTACTCTAAATTGTTCTATAGGTTGAGGACAATAATCCACAAAATTTGGAAAACCATTTTTGTCATAGTGAATCGTCACCTCACCTAGACCTGCAACTTGTCTGGTTTCATAAAAATCGACTTGCCCTTTTCTACCTTTCGGTGCTTTGAGTTTTAGGATATAGTCTTTTAATTTAACTTGATCTTCCGGTGCTAAGGCACTATATTTAAGTAAGAAATCTGTGTTGTTTCTTATGTCATGCCCTGTTTTCGTGCCTGAGTAAAATGATAGTTCGTACATGTCATTCCATGCCTGAAGCATTTGAGGATTATCAAGCATGTCTTGATAACCTTTTGGATTATTTACAAAATCTTTAAAGAACTGATTTTGTATACCAGGCTCAAGGTTAACAAATTCTGAATGAAGATTAGGGCTTCGTTCTTGAATATTAACGACCATATCATCTAGATTGGTCGGTGTTACCAAGGCTATATCTGGTTTTATTGGATTGACTACCGCTTCGTTCACTCCACCGAGTGTTTTACCACCTGGTACCCATAGAGCATTGGCTCCAGCTTCACGTCCGGTTGCCATTCGAAGATCAATAGCGGATGGATCCGTTACATCAACTCGAATCAACTTTAGATTTCTAGTAGGGTCAGTTACCTTGTCTAACCAAATATCATCAGGAATTCCTAATTCTATTTGAATCTTTTCAATATCACCACCAGTTCTAGCCATCAATGCATCCATATCTGCTTTGGTGAGTACAAATTGACCATCATTTCTTCCTATCTGTCCGTAGTCATCAAATGCATTGGAAAAGGCTAAACAAGAAACACCTTCTTCTTGGAATAGTGCTAAATGTTCATCGATTTGTTCTTGAGTAAGATAAGTATCTACATCTGGACGTTTGCTTTTGTCCATAGTTGTCACTGTATCACCGGATGGTGATTTGTATTTCAGGGTCTCCCGATATAAGGTAACTTCTTCTGCTGAAGCAAAAGTAACTTCTTTGTTGGAACTCAGTACGAATGATTGTCCATCCTCTGATAATTCAATATCAGGGATATTCGGATCATCGACTCGTTTTTTCAGTGTAAAACTGGTTCCATCGGCATTTGGCACATATTCGTATCCAGGAGGAACTGCAGGTCTTCCGCTATATTTAGGATCTGAACTTCCTGTATCATCTCCACCAGAACTACCCCGATTTACATCTCGGCCTGCATTCATATCAATTTCAGCTTCACGCAATGCTTGGGCATCAGCTGCGTCTAAAGCTTCCTGTGTATAAAAGGTAGTTTGTTCTGATTTACCTATGACTCCATATTCTTTTGAAATAATGGCGTGTGCTTCTTGATATGCTTCTCCAATACTCATGTCCGGATTATTAGCCATTAAATCACTCATGATTTTAGCTTCACCTGTTTCATGAGCGAAAAAATGTAAATCCGTTAAAGTTGGTTCCAGATCACCCGCCAAAATCTTTTCCAATCGATCAATCATTATTTCGTTGTGGTCCCACACTCCAGTGGATACTTGATCGGTAAAGAATGGTTGTCTTAGATGATTTTTCAATTCTTCTAGTCCATCGGGAGTAATACTAACATCTTCTATTTTTTTAGAGTTTGCCACCGCATTTTCAGCCTCTATTCTAAAGCCTTCTGCATCCAAACCTCCATTTCCGCTTCCATTTCCACCTGAAGGCCTATTTTTAGCCTGATTGAATGCTACTACCTCTGCCGCAGTATCAAACGTGGTACCTGTATTTTTATCAACAAATTTTCCAGTATCTGGATCGTATTTGATTTCAGTATGTGTTTGTGCCTTACCTGGTTTTCTTTGCAGGATAAGATTTTCTCCATCACTACTATTCCAACTGTAATCGGCTGGAGCATCAGGATACCCTTTGTTTCTTGCTCGTTGAGCGCTTGGGCTTAAATCTTCATACGGAGTTGATTGTCCATCTTGAAGATTATTGATATCACTATTCACGGGTTCGCTTACAACCGACCCATTTTGAGGAGGATCTATGTCACTAGCATTACCAGTAGGTGTAGGTATATCCACATCCGATTCAAAATCAACTTCTGAACCATTATGAATATCTTGTGTGGTAGAACTTGTATTGGCATCCGCTGTTGAAGCAGAGAATGAGTCTTTAACCATACCTAAGCCTCCCATACCGACACCCATTCCACCGCTCATATTGGCGTTGTTCGCCACATTTCTTAGTATTCTTCCAATAGCATCTCCATCTCTAAAATTATCATCATTTAGGAGTTCGGTCAATAATCCGCTTGGAATACTCGATATAGCACCTTCGGAATATTCCGTAATCGCCATGGCAATTATTCTCTTTGCAATCGCCTGATCTGCTTCTGCAAATGCACCTAATCTTAATCCTTGTAAAACACGTCCTCCAACTCCAAATGTGGCAATCGAGACTCCGGCATCAACAATTCCAATTCCCATGTCCATAAGAATAGCCTCATCGCCATATGCTCCACCCAATAATACTTTCTTAGTAACTACTGTGGCAGCAGCAGCGGACAATGCAGATGCACCTGCGATGACTGCAGCAGAAGTAGTTCCTAATGCAGATGCAATAGAACCAATTGCAGCCGCTACACCTGGTGCTGCAGTTCCTCCTGAAAGTGCGGTAAGTACGGCTCCAACAACAACCGCTGCTGTAATGGCCACTGCACTCGCTACACCGTTGGCTACTGCGTCCATTTGTTCTCTAGACGCTTCAACTGCAGCGGTAAAGTTGGTAGTACCATTACCAAACATTTCATCGGCTAGTTTCTTATCGGCGGCATTCGCATTTGGATCATTAACAATAGCATAGTTTCTTTCCAATCGATCTAAACGATCTTTTAAAATGGCTGCTTCGTTTCCTCCGAAAACATTATCGTAAAGATAATCACCAGAAGCCATGCCTCCCATGGGACCCAATAAGAGCGTTGAAGTTCCATAGGCAAATATTTTTGCGCCCGTTTGGTTGTCTTCCTCGAATTGATATCGATCTCTGATATTTTGCATATCCTCATGAATGTCTTTTGGCAATCCGCGCATAGACATTAAGGTGTCAAATTCATCACGACCGCTTAGGTCTCCTTTTACTTGATCCGTTAAAGTATTGGAGTGCTCCTGACTCCAGGCCAGTTCAATTGCTTTTATTTCCTCTTGTGTTTTTCCCTCGAAGACTTTTTTCAATTCATCTTCATCTGTTCCAAGTCCTTCAGTAGCGTATTCTATACGTTGAACGGGCGATAGGTATCCTCCTTGGTCCAGGAGATCCATGGCCTTATCTTCACCGCTTCCTTGAGTATATCTTTGTAAATCAGAACGTAATCCTCCAGAATTTCTATGACCATCTAAATAGGAATATTGATCGCCTGAATATTTAGAATCGTATGTTGTTTCCAATTGATTCATCAATTCCATGGAATTGGTTCTGGCTTTTTGCTCTAGACTTGCCTCCGCTTTCCGTTTTTCTTCTGCTACTCGATATCGATCCCAACCTTGTTCTTTGGCCATTCGATCAATTTCCATATGCATCGCTGGTAATTCATCGGTTTTTAAATCTTTTAAGGCTCGATCATATTGATTTTCAAGGATATCATTTGTGGCATTATCACTCGCATAGAACCAACTGTTATTGAATTCATCTGCCAATCTAGCTGCGTCTGCTGCGGTTTGATCATTATCTGCAAGGGCATTGGCCAAATCCAATTCAGGCCCTTCCATTTCAGATTCAAAGGCCAGACGTAGGGCGGATTCTCCATCTTTTGTATCGTAGTCACTGCCATATTCAGTATTGAATGCTTGCTCTGTTTGTGCATTTCTTTTCAACACATCTCTTTCGATACCCTCAGAATCAACACCGGCGTCTTTCAAGGCTTTATTTAACTGTTCACTGCTCCATCCCTGGCTAGCCGCCATGGCCTGGATTTGAGCAGATTTCTTTTTCGCATCCGATTCAGCGTCATTGCGTATGTCACTATAAACACTTTCTATGGCATCTTCATCTGTTCCCCAGCCAAATAAACCACCATGCATCGCATCATCAATGGCTATGGCATCCGCTTTTGCTGTATCACCATCCATTAAAGCATCAGCTCTATCTAAATCGTGTCCACCCAACTCATCTTCTAAGTCCGCGGTTAAATCTCTACCATATTCGGTCTTGTAGTAATTGATGAGTTGAAGACGCTCTTCTTCTGTTTTACCTCGAAGCGCTTTCATAATAGCATCTTCATCCGTTCCCCAACCTGTAAGTCCACCTTTCATGGCTTCATGTAATGCCGCAGCATCTGCTTTAACAGCGTTACTTTCCATTAATGCTAAGGCTCGATCTTCTTCAGAACCACTAAACTCATCTTTGATGTGTGCTTCAAGAGATGCACCATAATCATATTGGTAAAGGTGTTTTACAACGAGCACTTCGAATGGGCTTAATCCTGCCAGTGCGGCATATACGCGATCTTCATCTGTTCCAGCTCCAAAAATACCGCCTTTCATGGCAGCATAAAGTTCTTTAACTCGATGTCCAGCACTGAAAGAAGGATTTATTCTCTTCGCAATCATTTCCAACTTATCCCATTCTGTGTACGGTTTACCTTCTAATTCTTTGGTAAACTTTTTGGTCATCTGAGGACTATGCTCATTGGTAATTTTGGATAATAATCCTTTACCTACTGCTGCAATGGAGTTTCCAGCTTCGGGACCACTGCCGTAATACGCTTTAAGAATTTCTCTTTGTTCTTCCGTAATTCCTTGAATTCGATCGATGGATTCAGCGCTGATATCCTCGCCCAATTGTTCTTTGGCTCTAGTTAGGAAATCAATATTTTGCCCAAGGGCTTCTACTGATTCTTTTGCATTTATTTGCTCCCAAGCTTCGGACTCTGCCTTCGACTCATTGAAAAAGTCTGTGAAGGTATCAATTAAGCGTTGCCACCAACTTTTTTGTTTGTTCGTTTCGGTTTCTTCCCAGGAATTTACCTTATCCTTGACTGTTTTCCCTGCAGCAGCTAATTGACTCTTGTAAGAATCAACGGTCGTTTTTGCTTTTGCCTTAAGTTGTAAAACATCTCTTGACAACTGACGTAATTGATTGTCTTCCCAATTGTCAATTTTTGCAATTTCTAGATTCGGTTTGTTGCTTTCTTCGGATTCGTTTTCTCCAGAATTGTTTAGTGTATTTTTTTCGCGTACAGCGGCCATTTTATACGCGTTCTCATAATCTCTTTTGGATTTGTCGAATTTTGTATGTCTTCTTTTGAGCGCTTGATCATATGCAACTTTTTGTTTTCCAATGGTGACTGAAATATCTTCTTTTATGCTGGCTGCCTTTTGTTTGATTACTTCAGGATCGTTTTCACCTTGGGCTGCTTCCATTTGTTTTAGAGCTTGATCATCAGCTGCCTTTTTAACTTCCGTAATTTTACTTTGCTCTTCTTCGCTTTGAGTTTTTAGATGTCCTTCTTGTTCTGCTTTATTGGACTCTAAATCAGCCAATGCAGCTTCTTCTTCCTCGGTGATGCCTTCTTTTTGCTCTTGTACTTTTTTTGCTAGCTCTTCCGCAGAAATTCCTGCCTCTTCGGCAATTGCGGTTAAATCTTTTTCAAGCGCTGCAGCCAGTGAAGGAATCTGATCGACACCCATATCTGGATAGGCAGCATGAAGCCCTTCCCCAGCATAGGCTTTTTTTCTAATGGTGTCAACCATTTCAGTAGCTTTACCGGTTGTATCGCTTAGAAGATTAGCTACTACATCTCCCATTTCAGCCTTCATCTCTTCAGGAATTGGGATCGATGGAGGTTCTCCTTCATCAACCAATTCTACTTGGGCAGCTTCTCCTTCAACTGGTGGTAAAACTGTATCGAGGGCTTGCTGCATCATCTCAAGCTTTTCTTGATTACTACTTAATTCATCAAGATTTACACCAAATTTCTTATCGGCGCTTTGAGCGGCAATTTGATTTTCGAGATTTTGCATCTCATTTTCAAAGGCAATGATTTCCATTGAATCCCCAATTCTCGGCATAATTCCAGATGGTGTGGGGTTCAAAGCAGGCATACTTTGATTGGGGAGTTTTTTATCAATCCAAGGTTGAATGATGGCTTCCGCTTCTGTACGTATACCATCTTCTTTTGCTTCAGGTTCTTCTTCTAATTCTGGACTGTCTGGCAGTTTTTCTTCAAGATCTGCTTGATATCCTTCTGTTTTACCTTCCCTCGAAGTTTTAAGTTCGGTACCTTTACTTTCTAATTCTGAATTTGCTTCTTCAGGTGCAGTAGCCTCTTCGGCTTTCACTTCTGAAGTTTTGGCATTTACTTCAGATTTGAAATCGTTGATGGTTGGTCCATTTTCCGGAACTTTTACATCAGAAGCTGGAGCGACAGCTCCTTCAGGAATACTGATAGGTCCGCTATTTGATCTCTTTGGGGCCCTTTGGGCAGGTGGTTTGGCATCAGGAATTTGAGATGTGTCCATATGACCAATACCTTGGCCACCGATTGCTTGTTGCTCTTCTTGAATGGCTTGCTTCTCTGCAGCATTCATTTCATTCAGTTGTTCATCTTGATTTTGGATGTTTTCATCATCCGAAGAATCTTCATTATTCTCATCTTCGGGATTTTCATCCCCATTTCCTTCGTCTGTATTTCCTTCTTTTTGTTTTTCTTTATCTTCCTCTTCTTTATCGGATTCTTCTTCTTTTAATTTATCCTCGACTTGATTCGGTGCATCTTGTTGTGCGTCGTTATCATTTTCTCCTGTGTTAATATTGAAATCAGGGGCCATGATACTCTCCAATGGATTCGTAGCTGTCGAAATTAGACTTTCAATAGAAGAAATTGGATTATAGATATTGTTTAGACCATACATCGGTGCATTCAAAACACCAAACGGGAGGTCGTTGCTGAAAGTGTCAGATGAAAGGGGCGACTTATCTGACTTTAATTTTTTCTTATCTTCGGGTGTATGGTCCAGAGTGATTGAATTTTTGGTTTTAGGTTGGAAGATACGACATTGTTTGTGCTAAGTCAAGTTCATAAGGCATTGTTTTGTCAAGAAAATTTATGATTCCTAAGAAAAAATTAAATTCCATAATATACTATATCACTGAATAATATTCGGGCTCATTATATAAGCACCAAATCTTACTTAAATTTTAATCTAAATAACTGAATGTCATATTTGTATGCTTTTCAAGAGGCCATTTACGCTTCCTTTTGTTTCCCGATGAAAATGTATTTTTGCGTTCGCAATTAGAGATAGTTGATGAAGGTAAGGTCAAGGTTTAATTAATTGACTTACCCCTTTAAATAATAACGTACGAAATTTAAAAGAAGTAGATATGAATCCGTGGCATGATGTTTCCGTAGGTGAAGAAATTCCAGAAATTGTAAACGCAATCATAGAAATTCCTAAAAATACTAGGGCAAAGTATGAATTAGATAAAGATTCTGGTTTGTTGAAGCTAGATCGCGTCCTTTATGCATCGATGTATTATCCAGCTAACTATGGCTTTATTCCCAGAACTTATTGTGATGACAAAGATCCTTTAGATATATTAGTCTTATCTCAAATAACCATTCAACCATTGTGTTTAGTGGAGGCTAAAGTAATCGGTGTGATGCGTATGGTAGACGGCGATGAAAAGGATGATAAAATCATTGCCGTCGCAAAGAATGATATGTCTGTAAATCATATCAATGATGTCAGTGAATTACCTCGACATTTTTTCAGAGAATTGAGAAATTTCTTTGAAGACTATAAAAAGTTAGAGAATAAAGAAGTTATCGTGGAAGAATTCCAGAAAAAGGATGTTGCCATTGATGTGGTAAAACAATCTATTGTTGATTATCAGGACAAGTTTAAAGACTAAGTTTCTAACAATTTCTGTATTTTCGTCTTAAACTGAAGGATGCAGGAAGAATTTCAAGTAATTCGAGGAACTAAGATTAATACTGTTTCGAATCAGATCGATTCGAACAAATCCGTGTTGTTGGTTCATGGTTATGCAGAGCATATCATGCGTTACGAAAACTTCATGCATCAATTAAGTCAAGCAGGTTTTCGATGGAAGGGGTATGATTGCAAAGGACATGGTAAAAGTGCAGGAAATCGCGCTATTATCTCATCATTCGAAGAGTATGTTGATGATTTACAGGAAGTGGCAGAAGGGTTTTTCATAAAAGGAGCGCCTAATTATATTTTTGCTCATTCGATGGGCGGATTGGTTACTCTTCTCTATCTCCAAAAATATGGATCGGAATTATTGAACGGCGTCGTTTTTACAGGAGCGGCATTGAAGATGTATGATAAAACACCTTATCTTCTCGAAAAAGTGGCTCCACTGATTGCCAAGGTATGGCCATCATTTCCTGCGGCATCTGTTGATGGTAATACGGTTTCTAGAGATCCGAAAGTTGTGGAGGATTACAACAATGATCCTTTAAATTATAGGAAAAAGACAAAAGCAAAAATGGGCTATGAGTTTCTTCAAGCTCAAAAGAAAGCCTTTTCTCAATTAGGAGATATACGTGTTCCGATGATGATTCATCATGGTTCTGAGGATCGATTGATTCATCCGGATAGTGCTTCTATGATTTATAATACTATTTCGAGTGCAGACAAGGATATTAAAATTTGGGATGGCTTATATCATGAATTGTTGAACGAGCCCGAGAAAAAACTTGTTGGGAAGGAAATTATACAATGGATGAATGATCGATCTAGTAAATAGAAAACATAGGGTGATCAGGTTAGACAGGCTAACGGGAGCAATGGATGTAAAAGGGATGTTTGGTGTCCGGGGGAAAAGTGGAATTTCGACATCATGTAGGGGATAAATTAGAATTTTGGAGGTGCATTTGTATTAATTTGCGATAGCATTGTTGATTTTACTAAATTTTGTACTACAAGAGGCTCTAAAACCTCTAGTTCTAGGCATTCTAAACCAATTTTCTCTCGAACATTTACCCCACTTTTCTTCTTGTTTTTCCAACGACTACACAAAAATACCGAACCTTTACCCTCCTCCTTCGGAATGGTATAATGCGATTTTACCTTCCGATACTTTTTATTCCTTTGTAGTAGCTTGATCTTTTGTTGACGCATAGCCTGAATATATTCCTGCGCTTCACGAGCACTGCTAAAATAGTATCGATGATAACTCTCTTTGACCTTGCTTCCAGATCGCCCCTCCATCTTATTGGTCCGTTTTACGTATTGTGAAAGCATCAGCCGAACTTGTTCCGAAATGATACGCCACGTTTCAATCGAGTCAGAACCTACAAGCCTGCATGCTTTTTGCGCCCCGAAAGCTTGCAAAACCTGCTTCCTACTGCGAATGGTGACCTGTATCAACCAACCTTCAGCAGTGAGCAAATAATCGTGAACTTTAACATAGTCTTTTAAATAGCGATTGACCAATCGAATAAATAATTTGGCTTCTCGCAGGTTTTCGATAAAACAAGAATTGGCGGAGGCTTCACCTCGGAAAAGATAGTATCCTTTGGCATAGATTTTTTTGGTTCGAATCATGGATGTTACGTTTATCTATTAGTGTAATCAACCATGGATTCCATTCCCTAAAAAGGAGACTTTTTTCAAAATAGTGCTAAAATAGCCGTAATAGCTAGAAGATAGCCTTGCAGAAGTGATAGATCATATTATAATATAGTTTAATATGATAGATTTGGACTGACAAACTAGGGCGTTGTGGACTAGCGCTGAGTAGTGATCGTCGAGCAAAGCCGACGAGATACCAGCGAATTCATAAAGCTTGAATAAAACGGGATAAGCTCAGCAACATGGAGTTTTGATGATATACGTATAACCAGAAGAGCTGGTAGCCGAGCGAACAGCGAGTCACGGATCATAGCGACCCCAGACGGATGTGATAACAGCAGGCTGGGGTAGGCCCCTAGTCTTCTTATAAATCCCCTAATTGAGGACGTAAAATGATGTCTTCCATGACCGCAGAAGGGCTTAATTCCAACTGCAACCAAATCGCCTTGGCAACATCTTCGGCTTCCATCAATCGTTCTGGTGGCAGATCCACACCTTTCCACGAATTGCTCCAGGTCGCTCCTGGGAAGACGGCACTTACTTTGATGCCTTTGTCCAATAATTCGGCCCGAAGTGCTTTCGTAAATCCATTCAGCGCAAACTTAGTGATACTATAACTGCCCCCATTGGGATAGGCAAACAAACTAGCTACTGAACACATATTAAATATATATCCGTTTTGCTGTTTTAGAAAGTACGGCATCAATGCTCTAGTCAGATGATAAGGACCGTATACATTGACTTCCATCAAGGTTTCTAAGGTGCCTTCGGCTTCCTGATGTACCTCGCCCGGCAGGTAAATTCCTGCATTATTGACCAAGATATCGAGATGAGTCCAGTGACTGTTGATCATCTGAACAAATTGATCTAAGTTGGAACGATCCGACACATCAACAGCCATCGAAAGTATCTCAATGTCCGGGTAAGAAGTACTCAAGGTTTGATGGAATTGATCCAAGTCAGCCTTATTCCGAGCACATATGGCCAAATTAACACCTTTGGACGCAAATAATTCGCTAATTGCTTTTCCAATTCCTTTACTAGCTCCCGTTACAACTGCATTCATATTTTATGATTTATCTCATATAAAAGAAGGTTCATGATCCGTTTTACAAATGAAAATGGGATGAAATAATCCTTCAAATTATAGCATTCGTCTTATTTCGTCCAAAAATGAGAAAATTAGATAACAATGAACGTTCTAGAAGCCGATTGTTGGATAAGGATTTTAGTATTATTGCATTAGATTACGGAAAGTATGTTAAAAAACTCGTTATTTCATTTCGGTCGATTTGTAACTTGGTTACCTCAGATCTTTTCAAGACCGGAAAATTTGAAGATGTATTGGCGTGAAACCATGCGCCAAATGGAAGATATTGGATTGGGCTCGTTTCTTATCGTTTTCTTGATATCTATTTTTATCGGAGCCGTGACGGCCGTACAATTTGCCTATCAATTGACGGGATTTACCATCCCTCGTTATTATGTAGGCTACATTGTTCGAGATATGACCCTCATCGAAATGGCGCCGACCATCACATGTTTGGTATTGGCGGGAAAAGTAGGATCGAATATCGCCGCAGAGATAGGAGGTATGCAACAAAAAGAACATGTAGCTGCCATGGAAATCATGGGTGTCAATACGTCCAGTTTCTTAGTGCTTCCACGTCTTTTGGCTTGTATGTTGATGATTCCTGTTTTGGTATGTATGGCCAGTTTTTTCAGTATGATTGGTGCCTATTTAGGTAGTGTGCCTACGGGTATGTTTACTGGGGATGAATTTGTCCGCGGATTACGAGCATTTTTTGATAGCCATCATGTTGTCATGATGTTGGTCAAGGCATTTGTTTTTGGAATCGTGCTATGCATGGTTTCTTGCTATCAAGGATACTATGTAAAAACGGGTAGTGTAGAACTGGGTAAGTCCAGTACACAAGCCGTGGTTATCAGTAATATTTTAATACTAGTTAGTGATTATTTGATCGCTATGGTACTCACCTAAATTTGACCAGATGATCAGAACAGAACATGTGAAAAAGTCATTTGACGATAAACAAGTATTAAAAGGCTTAAACCTGACTTTCTATGACGGTAAGACTAATCTTATCATTGGTCGTTCAGGGGCTGGAAAAACAGTTTTGCTTAAAATATTGGTAGGTTTGATGGCTCCGACTGCCGGTAAAGTCTGGTATGGAGAACGGGAATTTACAGCACTGTCTAAGAAAGAATTACGTGCCATTCGGATGGAAGTAGGGATGCTCTTTCAAGGATCAGCACTGTTTGATTCTATGACGGTCGAAGAAAATATTCGTTTTCCCATGGATATGTTTAGCAATAAATCTACCAAAGAGAAGCAGATGCGGGTGGATTATTGTCTCGAACGTGTTGAGCTATCTGGTGTAAACAAGAAATTTCCAAGTGAAATCAGTGGAGGTATGCAAAAACGGGTGGGGATTGCACGATCGATCGTACTCGAACCGAAATATTTGTTTTGTGATGAGCCGAATTCTGGTTTAGATCCGAAGACTTCATTGGTGATCGATAAATTGATTTCATCCATTACGAAAGAGAACAATATTACCACGGTCATCAACACACACGATATGAATTCCGTGATGGAAATCGGTGAAAATATTGCATTGTTGCACGAGGGGAATGTAGTTTGGACTGGAGATAAATCAGAGGTTTTAACCACGGACAATGAGACTTTGGAGAACTTCATTTTTGCTTCACCTTTCTTGTTGAAATTAAGAGATAGTTTCGTCAAAAAATAATGGCATCTTCCTTTTTAGAAATAGTAGAAAGTGGTCATAGTCGTCAGAATACCGATGCCATTCTAGAAGCGATTAAAAAGACTCCAACTCGGATTGACGAGTTGATGCAATTGTTTTTTTCAGACAATCTTCGACACTGCCAACGAGCGGCATGGCCAGTTGGGTTTTTGGGAGAGAAATATCCTGAATTATTAGAGCCTTATATGTCCCCGATGCTATCTAATTTGGAGCTACCGAAACACGATGCTATAGTACGTAATACTTTACGAACTTGGCATTTTATGGATATTCCCGAGGAGATTGAGGGACCTATCTTTGATCGTTGCATGAAATATTTGATGGATACCAATCAGGCGACAGCTATTCGCATGTTTTCCATGGTGATTTGCTCAAATTTGGCGATGAAATATCCAGAATTAAAGGAAGAGCTCATCCCGATTATTGAGGATTATGCACCGCATGGAACGGTTGGTTTTCGTTCTCGTGCTAAGCGAGAGTTAATCCGACTTCGGAAGTAGTCCGAGGGATGCGTTTTATTTAGTAAAGAAAATTTGGGCGTCCGGGCGTGGCTTTCGCGATTTCATCCCATCACTCCTTCGTCGTTCGGGAACGGCGCCCAAGGGCTTGTTCGCTACAGTCACTGACGCAAGAATGAACTTCTTGGAAACTATAGGAGCGCTTATTCAATTCATGATCTGTTGGTATAATTTACTCATGGGAAAAGCATCCAATTGAAATCAGGATTGAATCAGATGTTTTTGATCTTCCCAGTCTTCGTAATAATCGATATCTGACTTTGTGCTAAGTAAAGCGTATCGCAATCCTCTATCTTGAATTTTAAAGATGGTTTCTTCTATCAGATTTTCTTGGCTCCAAGGCATATCTTGGAACAGAAACAATTGAAGATCATTCATGCCGAGCAAATAATATCCACCATCATTAGCTGGACCGATAACCACGTCATTATCCTCCAATTCATGAAAGGCTCTTCGGATATCTTCTTCTGTGAGCGAGGCACAGTCACTACCTATAATAATGACAGGTGAGGTCTTTCTTAAAACGGTTTCGAATGCATCCTGCATTTTTGCTCCGAGGTCATTGCCCTGTTGTAAGAACTTGGAGAATGCGTCTGGACTCCAGGAATCATTGTGATCGATGTCTTCAGAATAAAAAAGATACCGTTCGCAAGGTACTTGTTCAGCAACGATGCGTGTATGATCTAAGAGTTGTGTATATATGCTGAGAGCCGTCTCGTCACCATGGGTTTTGGCAATTCGGGTCTTGACCTTACCTAATGTAGCTTTTCGCACAAAAATAATCAGTGCACCTTCCACTTCCTGATTCATTAATTTTTTACGCGAATTTACAATTTTTGAAAGGTCTACAATCGATTTTGTACGATTTGTCACGTATAAATTCATAATTGCTTTAGAAGCAATCGTAAGGTATTCAATCCAGAAAACCTTCTATTAGCCATATCTATCGAACTCTGAAAGCTAGGACTAAGCATAAATAGGATGTAATAGAAGCATCTATTACTGAATAAATGTGTTTACTCCTCTTTACTTTCTTCTTTATCGATAATATCGATTTTAGCCCCATTTTCAAGTTCTTTAGCTAAAATACTGTAAGGCCCAGTAACAATTTTTTGTCCTTCTTCCAAGCCACTTTTGATATGAATATTAGTGTCATCCTGAATGCCCGTTTTTACTGTAACTTGTCGCACTGTATCCGCTTCAACCACAAATACGATTTCATTCAATTGTTCTTTTCCATCCACTTCTTCTTCACGACCGGTTACTGCTTGAATGGGAACGGTAAGAATGTCTTCTTTTCTGTTAGTGAAAATATCAACAGAAGCAGACATACCTGGTCGAAATGCATAATTATTATTTTGAAGGATGTCTTGATACGAAGCTGGATCAATTCTGATTTTTACGATAAAATTGGTTACTTGAGTAGAACTTAGTAGGGCAGCTTGTGAAGCACTTGAAGTTGCGTTGGAAGCTGTGTTGGCAATTTCCGTTACATGTCCTTTGAATATTTTGTCCAAGTAGGCATCTACTTCAATATTGACGCTATCGCCTTCATTGACCTTTAAGATATTATTCTCACTAATTTCAACTTGAACCTCCATGGCATTTAGGTTTGCAATTCGCATCATTTCGGTTCCTGCCATTTGAATAGTTCCAACGACACGCTCTCCTTGCTCCACATTAAGAAGTGAAATAACACCGCTTACAGGCGCTTTTATAGTTGTACGACTCAGACTCGTTTGTAATTCACGCAAAGAAGCTTCTGCTGATTTAATGGTAAAGTCCGCTGCTTTTGCTTGTTCTTCAGAAGATTCGATGTTGGAGTCAGCAGATCGCATATTGGCATATAAGGCATCCAGATTTGATTTTGAATTATCAAATTCAGCCTGTGATATAACACCTTCAGCCAATAGCTTTACATTTCGTTCATGTATGAGTTCGGCGTTACTTAGTTGAGCTAAAATTTGCTCTTTTTGTGCCTTACTTCCCGCTACTTGAGACTTTGATATCGAGCGTTGCGCTTTGGCATTATTTAAGGAAGCCTTGCCTCTTTCGACAGCTGAAATATAGGATTCAGGATCAATTTTGGCTAAGATCTGTCCTGCTTGCACACTATCGCCCTCTACAACATAGAGTTCGACGATTTCACCAGACACATCTGAGGAAATTTTGATCTCTTTTTCTGGAAAAATTTTACCACTTCCAGTGACCAACTCATTGATGGATTGAATCGAAGAAGTATCGACCGTAACTTTGGGATTTTCTTTGATATTGGATTTTACTACACCTCCGATGATGAAGAATACGATAAGGGCTAAAAGTCCTAGCCATATCCATTTTCTTGATTTATTTTTTCTGCGTTTCATACTCGTTTAATAATCGTTTAAAATTCCAATCCTTTACCTCGGTAAAAATCGATCACCTTCATTTTAAATATGTAATCATATTTAGAAATCAGGCTTTGTGTTTTAGCATTGTCATATTGATTCGACGCAATCGTCAACTGGAAATTATCGGTTGTTCCTTGATTAAAACCATTTTGCGCATTTTCCAAAGCCTTCTCGAAAGCCGTCACACTTTTTTCAGCCGCTTCATATTGCTTTTTTGCATTTCGAGCGTCAATGATGGCTTGTTCCAATTGCTGTTTGAATTGATCGCGATTTTGCTGATCCGTTAAAATGGCATTTTCCTTCCCAATATCGGCTAATAGCTCATTGGATTTGTTTCGGTAATTCGTAAAGATGGGAACCGATAAACTCAGTCCATAGCCGTAAGTAATATTTTCCCCTAACTGTTGACCAAAAGGGATATTTTCAAAATTAGGTTGGAAACTTGGAAGTCCAACTTCGGTTTGCATGCCTCCGATTTCTATTGTGGTAGGAACAAAAACCGTTTCTCCACCATTGACAGTTCTTGCGGTGGAAGCATAGTTGGTTCCGACACTACCACCGATTCCAAGTGTTGGGAGGTAGGCCGCTTTTGCTATACGTTGGTCCAATTCAGCAATGCGAACATTGAGTGCACTATTCTTTAAAGAAGGTTGTTTAGGAGCGGCTTGATTAAATATATCCTCTGAATTCATGGAGAATGGATCGTCTAAATTGGAAACCAATATTTTAGGAATGATTAGGTCAAATCGCTCTTCTACCGGAATACGCATGATTTGATTGAGGCTTAATCGAGCAATATCAAGCGATCCTTCTGCACTGATCACGGCTTGTTCGTTGTTCGCTAAAGTAGCTTCTAGATCGTATCGTGCATTTTTTGGCCTCAAGCCTGCCGCGATTAATTTGTTCAGTTGAACCAATTGCTGCTGAGTAATGCCTTTTCTATTCTGTGCAATGCTTAAATTTTCTTCCGCAAAAAGTACATTGAGGTATGCATTGGCAACTTGCAATGCAATGGTTTGTTTAATATCATCCGTTTGAAGAAGGGCAGATTCCTTCGATAATTTAGCCCGCTCTATATTTTTTCGAATGATACCACCATTATATAATAAAACATTACTGCTCAGATTATAATTGTTGGTATAAAAAGAATTAGCAACAAAGGTATTGCTGGTAGGGTCTACGGATCTTCCAGAAAGATTTAAACTACTTCCTGCATTTAGACTTGGAATTCTGCTGGCTCTGGATTGTTTTAAATTTACATCACCTCTGGCAATACCCAGAGTAGCTTGTTTCACTTGAATGTTGTTTTCCCATGCGATGCGTACGCATTGTTGAAGAGTTTTTGCATTTTGGGCTTGACCCTCATAAGAAAATATACAAAAAATGGATAGTAATAATAATGTTCTCATCTTGTACTATTTTACAGTGGTACTAAGATGCTAATAAGCTAAAAATTATCCAAGTATATTCTATCAAGTATTACGGAATGTAGATAAGATGGTATTATCTACTATTCATATGGTAAAAAGTATAGCCTACCAATTGATCATACTTTAGGGCAATCGGTTTGTAATAAGCGAAAATATGATACTCATTTTCTGTTTCGTAACTATTTCCTTCCAAAGCATAGATATCCAATGGTTCTCCTTCGCGTTTTAGAGCGTACAAATAATTATAGAATCCTTGTTTCATAGGAACTTCCAAGCTATATGCACCTTGTTGGTCCAAATATTCCATGCGGAAGTCTTCATGAATTTTAAAATCATTGAATGCACCGACTACATATACTTCACCATTTTCGGGGAAAGGCGATTTCAAAGTGAATATAATATGTGGATACTCTGAGGTGATATCTTTTTCTCCCGTATCTCGGTCTGCATTTCTTAAGACGAAAGCTCCATTACTCTCCTTTCTAAAAATGTATGGTTTGATATCTCTTTTTTTGTCCAATTCTAGGAGCAAGAACATATGTTCGTTGGATACATCGATCGCTTGTACATTTTCTCCTGCTAAAAGTACATTTCTGGAATCAAAAAATCGGAATTCTTTGATGCCTGGAAAACTGATTTGATCTCGAATATCAAAAACCGCTTTGCCACGATCGACTCTTAATGGACTGATGAATGGCGAATTATTTTCATTGAATCTATTTTGAAAGCTAGTAACAAAAATCTCATTCATTGGATTGAGTGGATCCAATATCTCTAGATCTGCTTGAACTTGAAAGGCCTGATGCGTGTCGTAGGTTCCCGTTCCTTGAGGAATTTCTTGTTTGGCCATCAATGGAACTTGATCATCCACTACATAAAATCGGCGTGTTACGACAATAGTACCTTCCTCATCATAAATAATCAAGATGTAATTACCGCTCCAAATGAACTGAATATCCTGATTGGGAAAACTAAAACTAAAGTGCGTATAGTTGAGCTGCGTATTGACGGAAGATTGAAATTGTTCAATCTGGAGTTCTTCAGGACCTTCCAGGTATTCAGATACCTCTGCATTATCTGTGAAATTCCAATTTCTATCACAATGTTTGATCGTATAGTAATAGTCGATGTAATCACCGTAACTATCGTCAAATTCACAAACTAAGCGTTCACCGCGTAAATTCATGATGGGCAGGCCAAGTTCATTATTTGTATTTCTGAATTCTACGGTTCGGATGTAATTGACTCGTATAGAATCTACCAATTCGAGATCATTCAAATCCGGTTGTGCTCCCAAAGTCGAACAAACATGAAGTATTAAAAGAAGTAAAAAACAACAGCGCATATATGTGTATAATCTGAAAGTTGAACGAATTGGTTCGTAAAACTATACGAAACCTCGGAATTTTAACTTGAATTTTAAGGTATAACTTTCAGATCGACCCGAATGGTATGTTGTGATGCCATTTCACTGGAAATTTATTCACCCAATGAAACAAGAAATGTTCATACATCGTCCTTGATTAGCAAAGACGATGTATGAATATTCTTTCAGAATATTTTATTCTGCTTTGATTACTTTTTTAGATAAGTTGACATGTTCATTTCTGATTTGAACAATGTACAATCCTGAAACAAGATCTTCTAATTGGACTTGAACAGCATTTTCTCCTGCACTAAAATCAACATTGTTCATCGTATAAACAGCTTCACCGATATTATTATAAACGATGATGTCACATTGCTTTAATCCCTGAATACTATTGATTTTTAATTGGATATTTTCGTTGAATGGATTTGGTTGAACCGTTAGCTGTTGATTTTCATTTTCTCCTTCAACATTTAGGTCACAAGCAGTTTTGAAGGTAATGATGTCACTGTATTCACTTTGTTCATCCGTACAATTTGTTCTTGCTTGGATTTCATACTCGGTACATTTTTCTAAATCACTGATTAAAATGTTCAAATTAATGCTGGTTTCTTCGGTCCATTCAGTATCTCCCAATTTTCTGTATCGATATCCTTGTGAATCTGCATTCGCATCTCCTACTATGGTAATATTAGCCGAATTTAAATCGGTCGTATCCACTTGAATGCTTTGAACGGTTGGACAGCCAAAGCTGATACAATAATCTTCCACTTCTCCAAAATCATTGAAATTCTCTTCTGGACATACGGGAGGCTCATTTTCAAATCGCATAGCGACACGCATTCTTGTATTTCCTATATCTACATTATTTGGAAGGGTGATTTCTCCCGTAATAGTACTGTTGAATGAACCGTCAGAATCGAAAGCAATTTCGTCATCAGCAAATACACCGTCTTCGTTATAATCAATCCATACGATGAAGTATTCATCATATTCTTGACCGCTATATCCCGGCGTTAAACTGATATCATACGTTCCACCTTTTATAAAGGCTGGTCCCGACAAATCAAGATAATAACCATATCCACCATCTGAATTAGATTCATTTTCGAAATTACCTAATTGCATTAAGGCAATCCATTCTTCATCGGAATCAAATCCTTGTACATCACAATACGGGAGTTGCGTACAAGCATCGGCACAACCCTTAGTGAAGAACAAAACACTTGGTGTATAATCTGGTGATGCAAGATTACAAACGGATTGGACCTGGAACTCGTATTCACTGCAGTTTTCCAAATCATCCATCATAAAGAAGGTGTTTTCCGTATTTAATTCTATCCAGTCTGTTGAACTTGTTTGTTTGTATCGGACATTATACGAAATAGCATATTCGGCAAGATCCCAAGAAATCGTTGCTTGATCTGCCGTTACATTAGACGTTTCCAGATTTTCTGGATTTTCACAACAACCTGCAGTTAAGAAAGTCTGAATCAATCCATAATCCGTAGTATCTAAGTTACAATACGCTTTAAGTTGATATTCATATTCTGTACAAGCTTCTAGACCATCTAAAACATATGGGGAAGAGGCATTTTCAACAAAATTCCAATCGGTAGAACCAGTCATTCTCCAACGTAAATCAGTTGTATTTATACTATCATTCAATGACCAATTTAAACTAGCAGATGATTCTGAAAGATCTTGAACAGCACCAGCTAATGGTGGCGGGCAGTCACCGCAGTTATTTGTGATTAATTGTTCAAGGGCTTTGTGTACATTCAATCTTCCGCCAGTAACAGTGATTCCTTCTAGACTTTCGTTCGGATCAACGCCATTGAATAAGGCTGTTCGCATTATTTTTGCAGCTTCCTCTGGATCGGATAAAGCCAGATCAGCAATATTCGTACAAGGAGCAGAATACATCAAAGCAATGGTTCCTGTTACATGAGGAGTCGCTCCTGAAGTTCCACCGAATCCGCCATAATTTCCTCCGAAGGCTGCCGTCCATGTTTCAGCACCGAAAGCACCTAAATCAATCGTTTCAAGACCATATCCAGCACCCGTAACTTTGACATCATTGCGGTTCATATTGGTTACACTGATCATATAGTCAGAGGCACAAGCCGTTGGTAAATCACCTATTTCATCGACGTTTTGGTTTCCATTGATCGTAGCTCCACAGTTCAAGATACCATGTTGTCCCAATGTATCGTAAAAAGCACACCAAAGTGGCGCATCACTTGGTTGTCCAAAATCAATTCCCCAAGAAGCATTAGTCGATACGACAAAAGCACCTTCTGCACCATTGGTCTCATTGTATTTTTTTCTAAAAGACAGTGGATAAGAATACGCCTCTATTACCTCACTTTCTACACCAGTTCCTCCTTGTACAATCATGACTTTTACATCCCAATTCACACCGGCTACACCGATGCCATTATTCCCTTTTGCGCCGACAATTCCGGCAACAGGAGTTCCGTGTCCACCGCCGTCATACACGGCATCGCTATCAGACCCTGTGTCCCAACCGCGGTAATCATCTACAAAACCATTGTTATCATCATCGATATTATTTCCCGGAATTTCTGCATGATTGATGAATAGATTTGGGATCATATCTGGATGAGTTCCATCTACTCCATCATCAATAACACAAGCTACAATGGTATCACCATTGGCGGTAACACCACCGGTAGTAAAATCCCAAGCTAGATCCATATCGATATCGGCACCAACCGTTCCTCCATCTTGACCGTCGTTGATATATTGCCATTGCTGACCAAATTGAGGGTCATCTGGAATGGTCGATCTTAGGGAAACGAAATGGTTATATTGAGCCATGTAAACCGCCTTGTCTCTTAAGAGTGATAATAACAATCTTTCTTCATTAATTTTCGTAAAGTCAAATCCAATCACATATAAATCAAGGATCGGGCTAATTCTTTTTTTCAGTCCAATTTTATAAGGACTCGTTGCACTGAATTCTTTTGACCAATCATTCGCATCTACTCGCTCATCAAGATGAATTAAAATTTCTCCTTGTACATGATCCAAAGATTGTGCGAAAGAAGTTGAAATCGTTGAAAAAGAGATGAGTATTGCGACGATTAGAAATCTGGGTAATAACATGAATTGCATTTTAGGAATTTAAAAACTTCTTAAAGGTATGAAATACCAGTAGTTAATTTTTGATTTTTTGACATACAGCATTAAAAATGTTGTAATGGAGACTTTGATCAAAATAGGGGAGTCGCTTTCTCATAACTTAAAAAAGTTAGCCAGTTATGAATTCAAGGTACCACCTCTGAATTCTGAATAAGTACCTAGAGATAATTCCAGTTAATTTGACTTTCTAATTTTTAAATAAAATATAATGAAGATGAAAAAAAGAAATTATTGTATGCTGGTTCTAACTTTTTGCGCCATGTTCTTCTCGATCAATGGAAATAGCCAGCAAGTTGTAACACAAGTGATTACGCATGAAAGTCCTAGTAATGCTTGTTCGAGTGGCACGTATAAAGTGTCATTAATTGTTTCATATATTTCCGGTAAAGGAGGTCTTGGCTACAGCGTGATATCCTCTCCTAGTACTAATTTGCCGGCAGGAAATTCGGATCAATTGGCGGTTGTTGTACCAGTGAATGCAACCATTTTAAGCAAAAGGATTAAAATCGATTCGGACAATGGTACCATCATTTGGAACCTAGATTCGGATAGTGAACAGCACATATATCATCCTTCCGGATATAATTGGTTAAATAATTGTTCATCACCAGATACCGATTATTTGTTCGTCCAAGATTATAACGACTCTTTCAGTTTTAATTATACTTCTGTCATTGGAGGATAGACCATTGAAATAACTGTAAAATATCTATTACTGAAACGAAAAATCCCACATTAATGACAATATTAATGCGGGATTTTCTTTTAACTCCCATATATGGAGCTTTTGGAGGTCGCGAGCGGATTTGAACCGCTGTACAAGGTTTTGCAGACCTCTGCCTAACCGCTCGGCCACGCGACCATACCTGCTTTCAATTCTATGTGAATTTTTTCAAGCGACGGCAAAGATAGTTTTTCTTCATTGAAATGTGCAAGTAAAAACTATTATTAATAAAAATTATTTAATATTAATTTCTGAGCCGTTTGATCTCTTCATCTCGAGCTTTAATGATTTCTTTTAAATCATGGTTTTCTTCTTCCAATGCATTGATTCGTTGCTCCAAAACATCAATTTTTCCGTTCATAATGGCGTCTTCACTCACCGAACTATTTCCAGATTCTTTACCCCAAGATTCAGGAATAGCGTTTTTTATAGGTTCTATTGGGTTTTCTCCTCGAAAATAACTTACGCCAAAATAGACGAGCGGAGCGAAAATAACGAAGAAAATAAGGAATCTTGCGCATCCTGTCATTTTATATTTCTTTGCCATAATCTTTTCTTTTTAAAGGTTTAATGTTGGTTTGATTTTGTACTGTATATCTAACGACTAACAATCTATTGTAGTTCCAATGTACTTCGTTTATCGACTAATCATTATATAAATCAAATTTGTATCAGAATACAAGCTACAAATAAAAATACAATTACCTTTGCAGCCCAATAAATTCATTCTTTTATTTCACAAATCATAAATATCAAATCATGGCTAAAGTATTAATTAATGATGGCATTCATCCGACAGGAGAAAGGATGATGAAAGAGGCCGGTTTAGAAGTCGTCAATACTAAGATTCCTCAAGAAGAGTTGAAGGATAAATTACCAACATTTAATGCCATTTGTGTACGAAGTGCTACAAAAGTTCGACAGGACTTGATCGATCTTTGTCCAGATCTTAAAGTGATTGCCAGAGGTGGAGTAGGGCTAGATAATATTGATGTGTCTTATGCTCGTGAAAATGGTATTGAAGTATACAATACACCGGCAGCTTCCTCTAGATCTGTTGCGGAATTAGCCATTACGCATATCATGAACGTTTCGAGAGGTGTACATCGAGCCAATCGCGAAATGCCAAATCAGGGAAATACAGCATTTAAAGCCTTAAAAAAATCATATTCAAAAGGCGTCGAACTTGAAGGTAAAACTTTAGGAATTATTGGGTTCGGTAGAATTGGAAAGGAATTAGCATCCATTGGTTTAGGCATGGGAATGCATATTTTACCAGTCGACCTGGTAGAAAAAGAAGCCAATATTCCTGTTGGACCGAAGTCAGCCAATCTTCATATTCCCGTACAGGTCGTGGAAATGGATGACATGTTGTCTAAAGCAGATTATATAAGTTTACATGTTCCTTCTACTAAGAAAGCTATTCTTGGAGCAGAAGAAATGGCCAAAATGAAAGATGGTGTTGTATTAATTAATACAGCAAGAGGAGGATCCATTGATGAAGACGCATTAAAAAGTAATATGGAGAGCGGTAAAATAAAAGCGGCAGGACTCGATGTGTTTGTTGGAGAACCTCAGCCCAGAGAGGATATTTTAGCTTTGAACAATGCATCTTTATCACCGCATATTGGAGCTTCAACAGCAGAGGCCCAAGAAAAAATTGGTATTGAATTAGCGGAGCAAATCATTGCTTATTTTAATAAATAACAGAATAGCCGCCTTTTCCGTATATTGATCCTGTAGATTGAACCATTGCTGTTGGAAAAATTAACTGTATATATAGAATCTCTCATTTTTGCTTCTGAACAGGCTGTTACGATAGCCGATATCAGAAACACGCTAAAGGAGGCTTTTGCTGCTTCGATATCTGCCAAGCAGATAGAAGCGTCATTGCAAGAGCTGATGGATAAATACGACGATGATCAATACAGCATGGAAGTGGTAGCCATCAATGAGGGATATCAATTTATGAGTAAAGGAGCATATCATCACTTGATTGGAACACTCCTGAAACTTCAATCCAACAAAAAACTTTCAAGAGCAGCTTTAGAAACCCTTTCTATTATTGCGTACAAGCAACCGGTATCCAAGACGGATATGGAAAATATTCGCGGGGTAAACTGTGATTATACGGTTCAAAAATTATTGGAGAAAGAACTGGTTGAAATAAAAGGAAGAGCTGAAGGCCCGGGAAGACCATTGCTTTATGGAACCAGCGATAAATTTATGAACTATTTCGGTCTAAAAAGTATTAAAGAGTTACCAAAACTCAAAGACCTAGAGTCGGAAGAGGTAGAAGAGTCGATTGGCGTTCCTCCTCCTATCGAGAGTTATAGTACCGTTATCAACATAACTGAAGAAGAATAAGTATGGCCGAAATTATCAATAGAGTAGCAAATAGTGGATTGATCACCTTAAATCTGGAAAAGGACTTTCCACAAGGAGAAATAAAGACTTTTGATTTAAAGGATTATCTATTTCATGGATTGATATTGAAAGAAAAAGATTTTCGACAAGCATTGAAAGCATTGGATTGGTCGGCTTACCAAGACGTTAATCTTTGTGTTTTCTGTTCAACGGATGCGATTATTCCTCAATGGGCATATATGTTAGTGGCTGCTTATGCGAAGCCAGTGGTCCAAGAACTCTACTTCGGAACGGAAGAAGGTTTTGTACAAGCCTGGTATTCCCAGATCTTGAAACAACGGGATTATACTGAATATGAAGGAGAACGGATCATCATTAAGGGATGTAGTAATCTGCCTGTTCCTCCTTCTGCCTATATGGAATTGACGGCCTATTTACAACCATACGCGCAGTCTATTATGTATGGAGAACCTTGTTCAACAGTTCCCGTCTTTAAAAGACCACGCGTTAAAAAATAATAGCTGTTCGATTAATAATTCGGAGTAGGATCCGCTTCAATCGGAGGGATGATCAAAAGATCATACCGTTTGATGAGATCTTCTACCTCTTTGGTTACTCGATATTTAATTGGATAGTAGTACAATCCATGTTGAATTTCCCTTAAATCAATGACGACCCATTGATCTTTCTTACCCAATGCAGCAAAGATATTATAGCGTCCATCCGGTTCTTCCTGAAGTTGATCTTTAACCCTACCTTCTTCCATATAAAATCTTGGAGTAAAGGTGATATGTAGACTACTGTTTCCATGAAATTCAGCCAATTCACTCATCATATTTCCTACATCAAAAACTTCCATAGGACTTTGCCCTCTTGAGTTGTGATAACCGCCCATTTTAATCAGCATTTTATCCTGCTTCAAATCAAATCCTAATTGCTCCATGGATTGCCGCATATTTTGCTTCATGTACAAAGCGCGTTGTTCATTATTCGCTCTCCATTGACGATCATTATTCATTTTATAGAGAGCAATACTCGTTCTGAAAGCATCTACGGTGGCTTCATTGCCTGAAATTAAATTCATTTGATCCAGAAAATCTTGAATGGCGCTACAGTGATTTACTTCAGTCGGTAGTCGCCTTTTTTCCGCAATATCATCCCTCGTGATAGCATTCAAACTATCTTTAGCCGTTTGGTAAGCGCTTTGATATTGTTGCTGCTCTTTCGAGTTTAGCTGTTCAAATAGTACATCTAATAGCATTTCAAAACCAAAGTAAAATTCTTGATCCAAGCCAATAAGTGCCCAGTTTCTCAAAGCGCTTTGTTGAAGGAATGCAGCATCTTCCTTATAACTAAAGAAAGGGATAGCTGTGAAATCTCCATCCATATAATTGTATCGATGATTAAAGTCGAAAAGTGCTTGTTGGACATCATTCGTACTCTGAGACCATTGAGTTAGTTTTTTGGCGGATATGGGCCCGACTTCAAGAGCGAAATAACGATAATTATGCTCATCTAACTGAGGAATAAGCGCTTCTGTAAATTCTGAGATTTTCTTGGACCCATGATATTCACCGATCAACGTATATTGGCTATTTTCACTGGCCTCTTCTATAAAGGAAGCTCCCGCTCCATCTAATCGACCGTCTTTGATTTCAAAGAATCGTGCAAAAGGTTTAATCAGATCGGTGTTCAACGAATCTTGCCCGCGAAGCTGTGGTACAAGGATCAAAGAGAAACTTAAGAATAGCCATGTTAGGTTTCGTATATTTTTCATAATTCAGGATTTTTATTGATATAATGTGGTTATTTTAAGATCAGGATAGCGTTCTTCTAAGCCTTTTTTTAGTGAATATAAATGCCCAGCGCCTACTACGACGAGGTTTCGTACATAAGGATCACGACGAACACCTTCTCCGATATATTCGATCATTTTATCATTTCTGACCTCCCAGGCCTTCCCACCTTCAATGCAGACTTGTTCAGGTTCCTCGAAATAATGTAAAGAGTTTATTTTATGATAAGATGCATAGACCGATGGTGTATTGGTATGTTTGGCATTCCCTTTCAGGATCGTACCAATAACTCCTTGACGATTTATTTTTTTGAACATTTTTTCGATTTCAGGAGTCTTTCCTTGGGCTTCATAAATGGAATCGCAAGCGTTCCAATATTTATAATATGCTCGATTGCTGATTTGATAATCCATCGGTGTTAATGATTTCATGCCTAAAGTAGCCGCTAATTTAAAACTCACGTCACCATTCTCATTTTGTGTAGGTTTCTTAGGACCTTCGATACCATGACGTTCCAGATGCCTGTAATATTTAAAATGGAGTAAATCCTTTTCTAGCATATGGTATTTTTTTAGATAAGCAAAATCTGCTGAACTCATGGTGTGAAGGGCTTTGGATTCAATCATTCGAACTGAATCAAGATTGATCTGCATGATCTCACGTAAAGAATCTACCTCATGAGCAAACTCATCATAATAGAAATGTACACTCGCGCTGTCTTCCTTTGGAACATATTCGACATAAATATTTTGGGGATTATAACGCAGCGCCTTTTTATACATAGGTTTATAAGCATGTTTGATAATATTGGGTACCCAATGCATCGTTCCTACCAATACAATTTCTTTTTGTTGATCTTGAGCTCCAATTTGATAGGACGCGAGGAGTATAAAAACGAGCATTTGAATGAAGGTTCGCATAATTTTTTTCTACAAGTTTACATGGTGAATCAAGCTTGCAAAGAGCAAACTCGGTGGAGCGGATAAATTTGTCTGTAAAATACGGCAGAAGATTGTTGCCTTTCATTCACCGATGATTCTAAGGCTTTTACCGATGATTTTCATGTCTTCTCGGAGTAGATATGCTATTCCGTCTTTATAAGAGTAATTTTATAGAATGAAATTAAATATTAAAGGTTTATTTCTGGCTTTCTTAGGATTCTATTTCTTGATTGATCCGTTACGACAGCTGTTGCTTTTTGGGACACCTATTAAGTTTTTTAAGGACTTGGGGATGCAACACTTTTTATTAATTTTCAGTACGATTTCCAGTTTTTTCTTGATCAGTTTAATCGCCTATTTGGCCTTTTTTAAGTATCTAGAGAAAAAGAATTGGATACTATTAATCAGTGTGGCCTTATTGGCATTTATTATTCCCATTACCTATCGATTCTTCTTGGAGCAGAAATTATATGACTTCCTATTCGGATTTACCAATTATCGCCGAGATGTAAGTGTCTCCTATTTCTTCCGAGATAATGCCTATTACTATTTAATGTATGGTGTCTTAGGGGCTGTTTACTTTTACATATCCTATTCACGTTTTAAAGAGCGTCGAGAAATAGAGTTGATCACCGAAAATCAACAAATGCAATTATCCTTGCTCCGTGCACAGATCAACCCACATTTTCTCATGAATGCCATGAATAATATATATTCATTGGTTTATTTGAAATCCGAAAAATCCTTACCGGCTATTGATAAACTTTCCGAGATATTGAAATACACATTGTATGAAAACAAGGAACGAGTCAGCCTGCAGGAAGAAATCAATTATCTCCAAAACTTTATCGAGCTGCAGAAAATGCGTTTTGAAGAAGAACCGAATATAGAAATCCACATTGATCCTAAAGTGCTAAGTGGAAAGGTACCGCAATTTTTGTTGGTGCCACTGATCGAAAATGCCTTCAAACATGGTGATGTACATCATGAAAGGCAACCGATTCGAATGGATGTTCAATTGCAAAATGATTGGATTTTTATTGAGATGTATAATCGAATAAAAGAAAAGCAGAAAGATGAGAAAGGGGGCATCGGTCTTCAAAATGTACGCAAAAGATTGGCACTAATATTTGGGGATAAACACGATATTAGTATCACAGAATCAAAGGAAGATTTCAAGATCAACATTAAAATTCCCTTTCAACAATGATCAAGTGTTTGATAATAGATGATGAGCCACTTGCAGCCAAATTGATCGAGGCCTACATCGATAAAATGGATTATTTGGAAGTGCGTGCGATCTTCAACAATCCATTGAAGGCTTTATCCTATTTACAGGAGGAGAAAGTAGATTTGATTTTCTTGGATATTCAGATGCCCGAGTTGACGGGTATTCAGCTGGCTAAGATTATTGGCGATAAGACCAAGGTGATTTTTACAACGGCGTATCCCGATTATGCGATTGATGGATTTGAATTAAATGCGGTCGATTATTTAGTGAAACCCATTACCTTGGAGCGATTTATTAAGTCAGTGAATCGAGTAGTGCAACAACATGTAGAGGAACTTTCACCAAGAGAACCGGCCACGTCCTCGTCTACTGATTATATATTCGTTAAAACCGAATACCGTCATCAGAAAATCAATTTCGAAGATGTCCGGTATTTTAAGGGATACGGTGATTATGTGGCTATATACAAACAAAGCGAAAAGATACTTACACTCCAGAATTTAAAACATTTTGAACAGGTCTTACCCACTGATAAATTTATGCGCATCCACAAATCCTATATTATCGCATTGGATAAGATTGATTATATCGAGAAGAATCGTGTGGTGATCGACAAAGAATATATACCCATCAGTAATAGTTATCTGCCCGACTTAAGACAGAAATTAGGATTGAAGTAGGCTCATTTGGGCGAGTCCGTATATCTGCATGAAATGGCAGATATACGGATCAGGCTGTCCATTGTTTCGCGAGCTCATCCTTCCCCTTGGTCAGGACCCTTTGCTCGCTGCGCTTCGCAGGGCAATTACCATCCTTCCCCTTGGTCAGGACCCTTTGCTCGCTGCGCTTCGCAGGGCAATTACCATCCTTCTCGCGGGCATTGCTCTCATACCTCCCAAAATAATCAATCAATCCTTACTTTTAAGATATGCTTGTTTTGAATTAAAACGATGCACGATTTGATAGACCTTTTTAAAATTATCTGTCGATTTATCTATTTTAAGGAAATCCAAGATTACTCGTATTCTCAGAAAATTACTTTGACCAGAATAACCAAAAATCCCGTCGGTAATACTTTTGAAAATTAAAGAATGATTTGAATGATTTTTGAGCAACTTCATGTAAGCCTTGTCTTTTAACGTAAAAGGTATGGCTGATGCATTCATTATCAATATTTTAAGTAATTCAGTATTTGAATAATCATTTACAAGATAATTCCAAGCCATTTGATTCGAATCTGTACATTCGAAAATATCTACGTCTAAAGCGTTGCCAATGATGGATACATCATCTATTGTTCCTGTTAATAATTTATTTCTGTAAAAGTCTAAGACTTTAAATTTTCCTGATTTTGATAAATAATTAAATTCTTGATCGATATACATACAGGCTGAATAGCCGGGATTTAGTTCATATAGTTTGAAAGCAAGCGTTAATTGTTCAAATTCATCAAGCGATTCATCTTGCCAAATATGAGGTCCGACTTCATGGTTATCCTTGATATCCAAATTGAATTTTTCGATGTATTCTACAAGATTCATTGATTCAAGAAAGTTTGTGTATATTTTATACGTTGAACAAAAATATTTTAATAAAAGGGTTTTCATCACTCAATCCTTACTTTTTTTAGAGCGGTATTTCCGTAAAAGGTTGGGAAGTACATTAGCTCGATTTTGGCAGGATTCAAGCTGTATTGACCGGCAAAATTGGTTTTTAAATCCACTTGGAATTGATAGGTTCCGATGGGTAATGCCCTGCAAAAGATTAGCACTTTATGATCATAATATTCTCGATGCACCTCGTAGGGATTAGTCCTTTTTTTCGAGCGATAAGTACAACCAGCCGGGATCGGTATTTCGAGCATGGTGTATTCTGCCGATTTAGAACATTTTACGTTCACTAATAGATCAACTTGTTCTCGGCGATCCAAACGAATGGTATCAGAAGTTTGATCTTTTATTCGAGTCGTGATTTCAAAGTCTTTATTGGAAGCTTGTACATTTTCTTCCCAATATTGACTGTAATATGTGAAAAACATCGGATTGATTGATCGATTTTCTAGCGTAATAGCCTTTCCAGAATCCAGCGTTCGACTAAAAGGAAATTGGTCAATACTGTCTTGTACATCGCCAGTTATTAGTAGCATGGACTCATCCTGATGCGTGATAGAATGGGAAATATTCATGTCACTGAGCAATTCTATAATAAGAATGGCCTCGTAGGTGTTTCGATAGTAACCATTGATTCTGCATCCCAATAAAAATAATCGCATACCATCCAATTCTTTCTTAAATCGTTCGGCATCGAGAGCCTTCAATATTTTGTAGGATAAAATGGTGTATATGATGTTGTTATTAGAAATATCATAGTAATGCTTTATGCCCTTGTATCGAATACTATATTCTCCCAACATACTCGAATCCATGTGCATGATCATGAAATCAAGGTCGATGCTTTCTTGCTGTTCTACTTTCCAAAGAGCTATTCGCAGACTATCTCGGAATGTTTGATGCCGGAAGGTATCGATTCGTGACATATATGATTTAGGGTTGAAGTCTGAATCAATGAACTGCATCATGTCCACAATATCCAAACTCCTGGAGGCATGTGTGGATTGATTAAATAGGAGGGCTAATTTTTCCAAATGATTTGACCAAGGTAATTTTACTTCATATCCCATTTTTTGCGCCTCTTGTAGCGCCATCATAACATGTCGACTAATCCAAGGAAGATAAATAGACTCAGACCACCAACCCCAATACTTTTTTCTATGATATCGCTTGATTAGTATTTTTATAATTTTTGGTACATCTTTCTCATATTCAAACGTTTCATCGAATAATAGACAGTATTTCTTTTCTATCAGTAAACCAAGTAACTTCGAAGCTAATTGCTCATTGCACATGTGTTCGTAGTCTCGAAGGTGTCCAAGTTGATGACGTATCATTTGAATTTGACTGGCTTCTACATGCAATTGAAGCTCGGATTGCATATCCAATGTTGATACATCTACTCGTTCGCCAGGCTGTAATATTTGGAAAGCCCCGTCTGTTTTTAGCATACCTTGAGGCAATACAGGAATTTGATGCCGTTCGCCATCTTTATACTGTTCGTTTGTTTCGATGCTAAAGGTGGTTTGTAATGTATCCAAGCTATTCGCTGTGACAGTAAATGAATCAAGATGTACAGATTTTATCCATTGTTCTTTCGATTGGATCGTCTGATCTTGGACAGAATTGCTGCTGATAACATGAATACTGTCTTGTGTATAGTTTTGAATTTTAGTGATTAGATGAGATTGATCCTCTTGAATCAAAAATTTCGGAGTTTTCAACACGGCACTTAAAGGTTTGTAGGACCGAATAAACCGCTTAGCCTGACCAGAACGTTCTGTATCCGTAACAGTGTAGAAATGCATGTTCCATTTGGTGATATCATCCGGAAACACTACTTGGAAAGATGCTTTCCCTTGATCATCTGTAACGATATTGGCTTTCCAAAAAGCTACATCAGAGAAATGTGTTCTCAGACTGGATCCTCGATTTTCAAGGGGTTGTTGGGTGGTGATCAAATAAACTTCATGAGCGCCATAACTATCGTTGGCTTCTGTACCCGTGATATGTTGCACCGATTGTACTTGTTCCATATCAGGAAGCTCATTTTTGTTGGAAACTCGGATCCCATCTACATAGTAAATAGTAGCCTCGGATCGCGATCCACGAATTCGGATATCGGAATTTTGCACCTGAACTCCTGCAGACTTACCCGCCAAGGCTTGAATACTTCGAACGGCATGAGTAGAAGTTGATTGATTAAACCTCGCTCTAGGACTTCCCAATTCTACAATTACTACTTCCTCTAAGAAATGGGATGCTTCATACAGCACCCATTCTACATCATAATCAAGAATAGATACCTCTTTTTGCAGGGTCCTTAAACCTACATATTGCACCTTGATTTTATCTCCGTATATAGGGATTTCTATTTGGAATTTTCCATCAAGATCTGTTACGACACCTTTCTTAGAATATTCCGACATAATGGATGCTCCTATTACTGGAACGCCATCACTATCCAGAATCGTTCCACCGAAGATAAAGGAGGTAGAATTCATTTGAAGTCGCTCATGAATTTCTCGTAAGAGTTGAACCCTGAAGCTATCTGATTTCTGCTTTTCTTTCCATTCTTCCTCATAAATATCGAAGATGATATTTTCAATTTTATGGCCGAAAGTATCCAATCTACTTTCTTCCATTTGATGTAATGGGTAATAACTATGGCCTCCTTGACGAACGTTTAAAGAGTCATACAGAATGGCTTGGCCGTCTTCATTGATAAATATTAGTCCATAATTTCCGGAGATTATCTGTTCGAAATGGGTGCGAAGTCGATTATACACACGAATTTCTCCGACTA
This sequence comes from Saprospiraceae bacterium, assembly GCA_020628475.1. GTDB lineage: Bacteria > Bacteroidota > Bacteroidia > Chitinophagales > Saprospiraceae > JAHDFB01. The sequence goes on from JAHDFB010000006.1 coordinate 85,029, forward strand.
CTTCATGATTAAACAAGATGGTTTTTTCAATGTGTTCTTTTTGGAGGTAACCGACACTCAAGGTATTGTCTCCTTTTTTTAAGGTTCGAGACAAATTCCTGATCATATGATTCGAAACAAATTGTCTTTTTCTGTTAAGAATATCCGTTCGTAATTGAGACTTGGTATATACATGTGCTCGTAAATCTTTTTCGAATGAATAATGCAGCACGGTAGGAAATACACCTGGGGTACCATAGCTCAAATTTAAGGAGGTCATTTTCACCAATTCAGGTGCGAAAAAATAGCTATAGTTTGGCTCTCGGCCAAAATGTATAGAAAAACGCTCCCCGTCATGATAGTCCATATATTTCGATTGAATCGGCCCCATCAGATAGTGCCTTTGGTAATTGGTAAACACATGAAATTCTGAAGTGTCTTGATTGGCAATAAAAGCTTTCCCTCCATTGTTTATTTGTCCGTCAAATGCTGTAATGTATGGATAAAGGAGGCGTTTTTCGTTATAGGATAGACTAGGTTCTCTGTTGTAAATGTTGAATCGACGATCTCCCTTGCTAAGATCCATACTTATAACATTTTTTACATGGGGCTTGATGAGTAGGTCTGGAAATACAATCTCGTGATGTTTCGTTCGTATTTTTATTAAATGCTTTCCTGGAGTGAGTTGAAAAGCATATGGATTTTTTCCATCTGACCAGGCAAAATATACCGGTTTGTGATCTAT
>JAHDFB010000059.1 GCA_020628475.1 Saprospiraceae bacterium
AGATTGAGAAGAAGATCAAGTTCAACTTTTTGTTTTTTAACACTTGTATCAAGTTCAATATAGGATAATCCTTCCAAATAAGTTTCTTCCATTTTGTCGTATTGTTCCAGTACGGCATGAATATGTCCGAGATTGGAATAAGATACAGCTAATGTATTATAGTCTTTCAATTTCCTAGACACCTCTATAGAATTCTTAAAATATTTTCCTGCTTCTTCATAATTTTCCATCAGCATGTACATAGAAGCTAAGGCAGAGTCTTTAGTATGTACATTTTCTAAATCTCCTAATTCCTGATAGATAGCCTTTGATTCTAAGAAATATTGAATGGCCCCTTCGAAGTCGGCATACTTCTGAAATCGAACAAATCCCAAGAAATAAGCACTTAAAGCTCTTCTTTCTAAATCTTTATTTTTTTCACTGAGATCAATCGTTATTTGAGAATATTTCTCCAGGGAATCTAAGTTTCCAGCATATGCTCTATAATACTGCGCCAAATTAAAGGAGTAGGATGTACTATCTGGATTATTGTTGTAAAGTTGTTGTAGAGAATCTATGCTTGGAATTTGTGTTTGTGCGTAAGCTACATGGAATACACTGATTACTAAACATGTAAAAAGAAAAACGCTTCGAATCATATTTATTGCTTCAAATGAGATGAGGTTAAAAGGAGTATTGGGTTCGCCAATCTAAGATAATTATAATATTAATAAACTTGAAAAAAAGCCTTTGGGATTCCTCTTTAAGAGTCAAAACTAGTAGGATTACGATCTTCTGGTATAGCAAGATTGATAACTGTATGAATTTCGTACAAAAGCGTCAAGAAATGACCGATGGACGTAAATGATTAGAATATTAAGCCTTAATTCATGTATTGCTAAGCGTTTTAATAATGCTGGTTATCAACGCATTTTTTAATGTAATCCTATCACTTTTTTGAAAAATCTATACACTTATAAAAGAACTAAAAACTAGTTAGATTAAGCTGTAATTCAATCAGTTATATAATTTGATATTTGTCAAACGAGAATGATGTCTGATCAATGAGATTAGACCACCCCAAACCAATTGGAAACATAGTTTTCAATACAATATTTTATTTAAGCTCAACTAAAACCAATCTAGAACCCTATGAAATTAATTCCAATGAACAATCGGCTTCTGCAAAGGAGCCTTTTAGCACTATGTCTTTATTTATCCGTTTTTTATTCCCATGCTCAGACATTGAGCTTTAATGTAACGAACTCTACTTGTGAAAGTAATGGTATCATTGAAGTTTCATGCAACGGATGTTCTTCCAATGTTGAATATGAAATAATCGCTGGACCTATTTGTACAGGCGGATTCTGTCCTGTATCAGATGATCCGGCCGGCATTTTTTCTTCGCTTTTACCTGGAACCTATACTGTACAGGCCATATCAGGAAGTACTGTGGAAGTTGATTCTATGGTCACGATATTCGGTAATTACCAAGAGCCTGAGCCTTTCGGAAGAGCCATTTTTTCTTGTCCTGGCATGAACAATGGTGCCATCGATATTTATGATGTGGTTAACGGTAATGATCCATATTTATATCGAATTTTTACTGGAGATGTTAGCGATTACAATACGCCGATTGGCCCTGCTGAGGCAGTTGTACCTTTTACTAGTACTACCTTATATAATAATTTGGCCAACGGAGAATACTCTTACCAAGTAAAAGACTCATGCGATGTGATACGTACTGGAGAACTTGAGATAACCAATGTAACCAACGTTGAATTAGGCTATATTACTAATTGTGATGGGGGGCTACTCTGTCTACCACAATTAATAATACGATCACAAATCGGTACAATTCCTTTGTCTGATCCACGATTAGCATCTATTTTTCCTTTACATGTCGTACGGGTTAATAGTGATAACAGCATTGATACGGTACAAACATTACTGGCACCTGCTCTACCAGATCCAATTCCAGTGTTGAATTGTGGTGGGAATGTTCAGGTCCGTCTTGAAAGTGAGTGCGGTATCGTATATGATTTAGGCTCTACCTTGATTCGATGTGTACCTGAAAATGTAGGATCTATTTTTTTATGTAATGAAAATGATCAAATTTATAGAAGATACTTTTATGGTTCCAGATCTGGAGTATGTCCTTCCAATGTGGTGACTTCAATATATACTTGTGGTTTTTTAGGAAATCCAGATTCATTAATATTTCAAGGATTAATAACTGATTTTGAACCAATATTAGTACAACCGGATACTCAGCGTTATGATATTATCACAGATAATACTTGTACTAATGTGCAGGATACTATTTTGTGCTTTGATCCGGTACCATATGTTGAAGAGTTCCCATGGGCTTATATTGCTAATTGTGGGCCTGGAGCATCTATTGCAATACGATCTTCAGAACCGCTAGAAGTGATTTCAGCTCCACCTACTTTTCCTCATCCATTACCCTATTCTATTCCGGTTAGTAACGTTTCGTTTTACGGATTGATAAGTGTACCAGAAGGACAATATCAAATTCAACGAGAAATATGTAGTGATTCTATTTTAACACTGGATTTAGTTGATTATAATTTTGATTTGGAGGTCACCAATATTGATATAGATTGTGATGTGACGACTTTTGATTATGCATGGACTTCCAATTTTCCAGACTCAATACCAATGTATTCTCAAAGATTGATTTTTGGTAGCCTTAATTCCTTAGGTAACCCTGTACCATTGAATGTGCCGGGAGCATTCGAACAATTAGTCATTAGGTTAGAACCGAATGGGCAAAGAAGCTTTTCAATCGATAATGAACTTTGTCCCGAGGATTTAGGATTATATCTTGTTGATGTTGCGGTTTCTGCTGTTACCTGTGATATTGATTTATCGGATGCTTGTTATGAAGCCCCAGATGGTATCTCGGTATTAGGCTTACCATGTAATAATGGCATTCAATCTTGTGCAGATGGATCACAACCTTATAACGTCGTGGTTACTGCTCCTATTTCGGGTGGTGTTGCTCCTTATACCTTCGAGGTATTCGAAGGAGGAACGAATACCTTATTTACACCAGCTATAACAACTTCTGATACGAGTATAGTGGTCGAACAAGTCTGTCAGAGTGACTTATCGCTCGATATCTTTGTTACAGATTTTTGTGGACAGCAAATCATGAGTGAGATTGGTGCGAATATCTTGTCTGGCTCCTTATTGCTCGATACTACAGAAACAATCTGTACAGGCGATACATTTGATTTGGATGTTGTCTTGATTGATTATATTCAGGGAGGATCGTGGACAGCCTTGGATGGAGGTCCGCTTCCAAATGCCAATAATGAAATCATTGCCACCGATTCACTGATCGGTTGTTTTATGTATTCTTATGATATCAGTGCTCAAAATATCGAGGGTATCTGTGACAATAGTAGTGTAAGTTTTGAATTATGTTTAGAAGGAGGCTTACGAGTAATCTGTCCTGATAGTTTAATCTTACAATGTGATGATATGGGAATCATGGATAGTCTCCAACAATGGATTTCCTCTGCCGAAGTAGAGGGGATTTGTGATACAGTACTAACAAGTTATACACTTAGTACCAGTTTATTGAGTAGTACAAGTAGTCCTGAATATGTGTCGATAGATTTGTATGAGTTTTTAGTTACCGATAATTTTGGAAATACCGCGAGTTGTGAAGCAGTTTTTGCTACAGAAGATACAATAGCGCCCGTGGTCATTATTCCCACGGATACGATCATTTATGATTGCCCTAATGACTATTCTGCTTCTTTGAACGCTTGGTTGTCAGGCTTTTCTGTAAGTGATAATTGCAGTACGTTTAGCGAATCGGTGGTACTAGAAAGTATAGAAGAACCCTGTTTAAATAATCAGGGATACGTACAATTGGTGTATTCATTCAATGCCATCGATGAACAAGGGAATCAAGCTTTTGATAGTCTGGTAACATCGAGTTTTACCGTAATCGATACGCTCCTCCCGCTGATAAATGCACCTTCAAATTTAGTCATGAACTGTTCGGAAGAACACTATGGCCAAATACTATATTGGTTGGAACAATACGAAGTGTTAGAAAGCTGTCAAAGCTATACTGTTAGTACGGATTGGGATGGAAGTTTGCCAAATTGGTGTGCTGGAGATAGTATGGCGGTTACATTTACGGTGATGGATGCCTGTGGAGCTACGGCAATTTCAGAATCATTGATCATCATCGAATCGGACAGTATCGGCCCGGTCTTTGATCAATGTCCATTGGTTCCCATCGTGGTAGATGCCCCAGAAAGTTGGTGTTCGGCCTTTGTTAATTATACGATTCCTACAGCCCAAGCCGCTTGTAGTAGTGTTACAGTTGAACAAACGGATTCGACAGGTTATAACTCGGGTGATTTATTTCCAGTGGGGCTTACAACGTTAGAATTTACGGCAACAGATAGCTGTGGCAATAGCAGTCAGTGTGCCTTGAAGATATTTGTCAATGATTTTCATACGACTCCCCAAATAAGCTGTCCGACGGATATCACAGTTAGTACAGATTTGGGCTCCTGTCTGGCCACAGTATCTGATTTGTCACCGGAAAATTTAATGGATAATTGTATTGATCATGTGTTCCTGTACCATGAAATTTATGATGCGTCCGGAATGTTGATAGAAGAAGGAATCGGCGACGCTAGCGGTCAGGCTTTTCCACTAGGAGAAAACGAAGTCATTTACACGGCGGTTGATCAACCAATGATATTGATCAGTGAAATCATTCAAGATGGATTAAATCCACAGATAGAGCTTAGTAATTTTGGACCTGCGGATATGGATATATCTTGTTTAGAGATACGATCAGAAAATGATCAAGGAAACGAACAAGTATATATAGTACCGAATGGAACCGTATTATCGGTAGGATCGGTATTTGTGTTCAGTTTTGATAGTACAGAAGTAACTGGTTCAGAGGTATTATATACGATTGGAATCGTTGATCGAATCATAGATTCGGTAGAGATCAATCAAGGAATTTTAATAGGGGAACAGATCATCCGAATCAGTCCAATAAACCGAGTGGATCCCTCGTCTTGGGAAGTCGTGACGGAATGTAATAGTGGTTCGATGGGCGTTTATAATCCTGAATTACCAATAGTACAAAGTAATGGGGCACTTACAAGTTTACAATCAACTGCCGCCAGTGAATCAAGCTGTAGTTTTATAGTAACTGTAGAAGATATAGAAGCACCGATCTGTGCCCAGATGATATTGAGCGAATTCACCCAGGAAAATGAGGCTATTGGCGCTGTTCAATGTATAGCATCAAGCTTGACCCTAGATCCGGCCATTATATCGGATTTGAATATACGAGATTTGGTGATTGAGTTGGATAGTCTTGAAGTGTTGGATGCTTATTTACAGAGTCCAAGTGGTCAACAAATTCATTTATTTACCATGGATTGTCCAGTGACTTCGGATATTAATTTGAGTTTAGATGACCAAGCAAGCGTATCGATTAATCAAGCGAGTTGTAATCCATATGGAGGAGGAATGACTTATCAACCGTTGGAATCCTTGACGAACTTTACCGGAGAAAATGCAGCTGGTACTTGGACATTGTCTTTAGAGAGCGCTGGTATTCAGAGCGGAACGATCGTACAATGGACATTGGAAGTCACCGAACAACAGCCGTATAGTCAATTAGATACTATATTGGTTAATGACAGCGGCATTTGTGGCGCGAATTTTAGTTGGACACATCCAACGATCGGAGATGCCTGTTCGACAGAAGGCAGTACAATGATGGTACGCTATCAATTTGAAAATACGACAACTGGAATCAGCACTGAAGTAATAGAAATTTTAGTTGATTCTACGGGATCGATATCCTTGGGAGGTAGTGTGGAGCAAAGCTTTTTTGAGGTTGGAACAACAATCATTGAATATTTCTTGGAAGATGCACAAGGAAATGCGTCAAGCTGTAGTTTCGAAGTCATTGTCGTAGATGAAGAAGCTCCAACGATTTTAAATGATTGTGCAGATATTACGATCCAATTAGATGGAGGTGATTGTACGGCAGGAATCATTCAACAGACTAATTTTACGGATAATTGCGAGATAGATAGCTTTAGTTATAGTTCGAATGGCTTACCGATCGATGTTTCTGCCTTAGAGATTGGAGAACATGTGATTGATCTTGAGGTGGTGGATATCTATGGAAATAGTTCGGTATGCAGTTTTACGGTTGTCGTAGAAGGCTACGAACAGATTGGGACCCAGTTGGTTTGTAATAATAATTTAAATATTTCCTTGAATGAAGACTGTGAAGCTATTTTAACACCCGATATATTGTTGGAAGGTGACAATTATGCTTGTTATGATAATTACTGCATTGTTGTTCGTGATTTGGACGGAAACATAGTCGATAATTATTTTGACTTGGATGATATCAATGAAACATTTGAAGTAAGTATAGAAGATTGTAACAACAGCGGCAATTCTTGTTGGGGTTATGTAACGATCGAATATAAATTGATACCAGAAATAGCTTGTCCAGACACGGTACAGATCAATTGCTCGACGGATGCAACAGCGGTTTATCCTTCAGGACATCCAGAAGAAGGTCGTTTGATTACGGGAAGTTTGGAGTTACTTAGCTGTGTGGCCGATCCTGAGATTAGTTACTCGGACCATTATGTGGATGCGGGAAGTTGTTCTGATCCAAGAGCATATATCGAGCGTACCTGGATATTGAATTATGGAAATGATGAGCAGATCAGCTGCGAACAGATCATAGAAATTCAGCCATTTAACAGTGATCAATTGACTTTTCCGATCGATTATAATTTAAGTAAGGCCTTATCCTGTTCTGCAGTGGCTCAAAATCCAGCATTAACAGAACCTGAAAATACCGGCTATCCAAGTATCGATGGAGCTTCGATTTATGGTGCCAGCTATTGTGATATAAATATGGGCTATTGGGACGAAGTATTACAGGATGTAAGTTGCCCAAATGCTTATGAAATATTACGACACTGGACGGTTAGTAATGAATGTGTACCTATAGAGATTGGAGTTAATCCCATCGTGCATATTCAACGGATAAAAGTAGAAGATAACGAAGCACCTAGTATAGCGAACATAGCTGATGTGACGATATCGACGGATGCATGGAGTTGCTATGGAAGTTATACCTTACCAGTCGTAGAATTTAGTGAAGATTGTGGTACGGTTAGTTTGGAGTGGTCGGTGAGTTATGGATCGATCAATGGAAATGAAGTGAGTAATTTGTTGCCAGGGATCACGACGATTACTGTGAAAGCGACAGATGCCTGTGGTAACTTCTCGACCAGTTCCTTTGAGATAACGACGGTTGATCAGGTGCCACCAACAGTGATTGCCGAGACGAGTCATGCCGTTAGTTTGTCTGCAGACGGTGTTGCAAAATTATATGCAGAAGATTTGGATGATGGTTCTCACGATTTCTGTGGTGATATCAGTTTTCATGTCAAGCGTATGGATGATGGACCACTTTGTTCTTATGATGAATTTCCACCTGCGGGCAACGATAATGCTCAATTCAATGAGGTGGTCTTTTTCTGCTGTGAGGATGTACAAGAAGAACCGATTCTTGTTCAATTCCAAGTATGCGATGAGGCAGGAAATTGTAATCTAGCTATGGTGGAAGTCTATGTCCAAGATAAATTGGCACCACAGATTATATGTCCAGGCCCCGTTACGATTAGTTGTAATGATTTAGCCGGGATTGATCTATCGGATACCGATTTATTGGATGAATTATTTGGATCAGCTGAAGCTGCTGCTACCTGTTCGGTATCGGTTTCTCAAACGGCAGTCAGTAATGAAGATTGTGGTGCAGGCGTAATTTTTAGAAATTTCACGGCCAGTAATAGTGCAGGAACGAATAGTTGTCAGCAGATCATCACGGTACAATCGGATGCACAAAGTCAATTGACCTGTGATCGAATAAGCTTTACAGATATCAATAATAGCATATACAATTGGTGTGCCGTCAATGACAATCAAAACAATAATAATGACGATCTACCTGCACTGAGCGTAGATTGTAATGATGGCGTGATCATTCCGACGATAGCTATCGATATCGATGGCTTATGTACGGAGGCTGGCCAAAGCGTAGAAGTGGATAGTTTCTTATTTGAAGGAGGCGCTTGTAAAAAATATGTGGTGCATTATGAGGTGATCGATCAGTGTTTATTCGATGAAAATTATGTAGATCCTGTAACGAATGAGATTGATCCTTATCAGAGTGAGAATGGATATTTTGAAATGTACATTGAAGTAGATGCATTTGATAATTCAGGACCTGAATTGGATTGTGCAACTCAAGAATTTGTTGCGAACAGTTGTACAGGGTACTCGGGATCGGTGTCCATTACAGGAACAGATAATTGTACGGATGCCGGTTACTTCGGTTATCTATGGCGATTGGATTTAGATATGGATAATGAGATTGATTATCCAAGTACATCATGGGCTGAGGGGAATGAGGTATCCCCTACTGCGGCAGGATTGACGGAGTTTCCCATTGGAACGCATCGAATATTCTGGCTGGTTAGTGATGGTTGTGGAAATGAAACGAGTTGCAGTCAATTGATCTCGATTACGGAAGAAGAGAAGGCCCCAACCCCATATTGTTATGATGGATTGAGTACCTCATTTATGGGAGCGACCGGAACGGTATCCTTGTGGGCCAATGATTTTAATGCAGGGAGTTTTGACAATTGTGCGGATGATTTAGTATTCAGTATGATTCCAGAGTCTGATGTGATTGATATGTCCTTTGAGGAGGCTTACGCCCAAAGTTTTAGTCATTCCAATGTGACTCAGGAGGCAAACGGAGCCTGGGGATTTCAATTTGACTGTAGTTATATTCCAAATGGCGTGAGCGCGATATTGGAAATACGGATGTATGTGACCGATGCTGCTGGCAACTATGATTATTGTACGGCAAGTTTACGATTGGAAGATAATTTGGATGCCTGTGAGGATATAGATACTGGGACTTTAAAACTATCGGGAAAAGTAAAAACTGAAAATGCAGAGAATATCGCATTGGTGGATATGGAATTGGATGCAAATTATGTGGAATTTCCAAAGGAACAGACAACGATGGAAGATGGTGCCTATAGTTTTGAGAGCCTATATTCTATGATTGATTATAGATTGAGTCCATATCGAAACGATGATCACCTTAATGGTGTTAGTACTTTGGACATTGTGAAGATTCAGAAGCATATTCTAGGATTGGAAGTATTGACAAGTCCGTATCAATTGATTGCAGCTGATGTCAATCAAGATTGTCAGATCAATGGACAAGATTTAATACAGATACGACGATTGATTCTAGGGAAGTATCCATCGGATGAATTTCCGGAGAATACGAGTTGGAAATTCGTATTGAGTGATTATGAATTTGTCAGTGGTCAACAGCCCTGTAATTATGAAGAGTCGGTTGAATATATCGCTTTAGAAAGTTCGAAGGAACAAGATTTCTATGGAGTAAAGGTCGGAGATATTAATGGTTCTGTAGAGGCTAATTTACAAGAAGCGGCTGCAATCCGAACAGATAAAACGATTGATCTACAGTTGCCTGACTTGAAGATGGAAGCAGGTCAAATCTACCGAATTCCGGTTCGATTAAGCAGTCTGAACCATTTCTGGGGAATGCAGTTTGCGCTGGAAGGAGAAGCGATTTCATTTGTAGACGTAAGTTCTGGACAAATCTCTATTGATGCACGGAATTATTTGATTCAGAAAAATCACATTCGTATATCCATTGATCAATTCGAAGCGATGCAAGTCCATGACTCAGATATATTATACTATATACATCTTCGAAGTGAGCAAAGACAGTCCCTAGCTCAAGCCTTAGAGATTAGACAAGAGAAGCTATCGGCAGAGGTGTATATAGAGCAAGAGATAGAAGAAGCTCAGCTTGAATTAAGAATAGGCTCAACTTTGGAAGAAAATGATCTAGATTCGAAGATAGTGGTGCATCAAAACGAACCAAATCCCTTCAAATCAATAACCAAGGTTCGCTTTTATAACCCAACAGCACAAGAAGTTCGATGTAGTGTATTTAATATACAAGGAAGTTTACTCTACGAATCAATTTCTTGGTATGATGTCGGAGAACAATCTATCGTATTGAACAAGAAAGACCTTTCATCATCATCAGGTGTTTTCTATTACGAGTTTCAAATCGGAAACGAGGTCATTCGGAAAAGGATGCTTTTAGTAGATTAATTCGAGTATTTAAGGAAGGGCGGCTTTGGTCGCCCTTTTTTAATGCTTGGATATATATTCATTGATTTCCGTGATACAATCTCGATACTTAGCGATTCTATTCTCACTCGTACGTTTATAAGAGGCTAATATGTTCTTAAATAACTTCGATTGGTAGATTGATTTATCCTGGGTTTGGGCCGTAATTAAATCAAAATTATTTTTAACATACGGATAAAAATCTTGCATAAATAGTGTTCTGGATATCTCATCGAAAGATTCGACCCAAGCATAGTATTCATATAAGCTGATGATGTCTTGCTTCACATCAAATGCTTTAATAAAGCGAATATCACCAGATTCTGTGAGGTTTTGATAGGCATTTTTTCTGAAGTAGGTACCTCCAATATTTAGCAATTCGATTGATAATTTATTTATTTTGTCATAGTTCTCTTCACGATTTAGTAGAAAGAATATAGAATCCAACTTGCTCATATTCCTTTCCCCCATTTCAATGGAAGCTTCTAAAGATTGCTTATTAAAGGATGCTTCCTCAAGGATTTGTTCTAAATGATTGGAAATCGTTTTTTCTTGCTGATTTTCCGATGAGCATTTGTTTAATTGAAAAGCTATCAGAATCCCTACAATCACCACGATGAATTCTATCCCATGATTTATCCAATTTATTTGAATGTTTCTTTTTGTCATTTTTAGTTGCTTATGACAATGCTCAGCATATTTTATTCAAATTTAAGCTAAATTCTTTTCGTTCGCAGAGACAGGATTAGGAAACGTTCTTATTGAGGAACCTTCTTAGTATTACATGAAGAACATAAGTACAATGATTATGAATTGTTCAGCAAGTTTTCAGGAGCGCCTCGGTTAGAATCTTACATAATGAGAAAATCAATCTATATTAAATACCAGAAATGAAAAGGAACAAGCCCAAGTATATTGTAAAGGGACGAATAAAGGAACTAAATTATAGCACTAATTATAAATTGTTACGTTATGATTCACCTCATTTTTTGCCACTTGAAGAAGTATGTATTTACAAAGAACCTAGAAATAGAGAATATGTTTTATGTGAAAATAGATTAAGTGTAAGAGGTAAACATAGGTCTGGGATGTTTAAGGCTAAAAGAACCAACATACGGTTTATTGAAAATTTACATTTACAAGAAATACAAAATCCAAGTTATAAAACACTGGATTTCATCGAGAAGAATAATATTCTTTACTTTGAAGAAGGGTCTCTAAATCATTCTCACGTAATGGATATTTTAAATCACATTGAAAAACAAGAATATCCCACTATAGTAAAAGAGGATATCAATGATGAACAATTTTTGAAGGCTCAAGAATTTGTACTCGAATTACAACACTTGATCAAAAAAGAGGCGTATGAAAAAATCATTAATCAATTCATTGCTTTTCCATTATTGAGTCATCGATATGAAAACAAGAAAAAAATCAAAGAGAAAATTGACATTGAATTTCTAAGAAATAATATTCGTCGAATATTTACTCAAGACACCAAAAATCAAATTATGATAACCGACATTAACACAATTTTTCCTAGTGAGCGAGTAATGGTAATTGGTAGTTTAAGAGTGGAAATTTCGAAAAATTATGCATTTAAAATCAATACCATTGAAACTTTGAATGAGTACACGGATGGTGGGTAGAATTAATAAAAAATATGTTAGGTTGGTTTAAAGGAAACAAGAGTCGTCCTTCTTATGAAATTGAACCATATGGGACCCTCTATTTATCTAATGATGGTGGACCGAATTGGTTTGGCGATGTAAAGTTGTCGATGTTGAATCGTAACATTGAATTGGATATTGAAGTAAAAGGGCAAGAGCATCCTTCCGATGAACAGTTGAAGGCATTTATGGAATTTGAACAAAAATGGCCATCCTTAGAAGATTATTTATATAGTTATATGGAGAAACTATTTTCTAGTACTGCATGGGAAAAAGACAGGTACGAGCTTAAAAGTATGTATTACTTAGGGGCGATTACGATCACGCATAATACGAATCAATTGTTGGTTGTGTTAGAACCTGAGGATGATGTTCCTTCGATTTTTAACTTTCTCCCTCGATTTACTCTTCGAGATTTTAAAATCAGCTGGTCTAATATGGAATGATTCTCTCTCATTGATTGTGTTATATATTGAGAATATAGGATGAGGCATGATCTATGTATGCGAGAGGAACCTGAAAGGTCGACCGCAGGTCGAGTGTCCCGACAGATTATGTCGGGATACCAAACGAATAGTGCGCCTGGAAGACTCCGACGCCGATAGGCGACTCGCCCTATTTACTTTTAAATAGACTTTCTAGTCCAAAAAATGATTTATCCCGTAAAAATTGGCCGATCCACAATAAGGAACAAAGGCCGATCCCTCCGTAAGGCTTGCCATTCAAGGCATTTTCAGCAACGATCACACCTCCCAAATAAGCGGTGCACATCAAGACGCCTATTTTTCTTGTCGCTGGGAAGGCCAATAAAGCAGCACAGGTGAATTCTAATATGCCTAAAGCGATCGGATTGGTCATGTTGATGAGATTGAGCGTCTCGATGGTCGTTGGCTCCCCTAATAGTTTAACAAAGCTGCTACCTGTTAGCCCTAATGCCACAAAATAGATTAGGATATTTCCTATGACTTTGGGACTGAATACACTATTGCTGTTCATATTAGTTGTATTTTTCGGTGATCAAAAATCTGTTTTTTGATAGATGAAACAGCACCGTCGACACCAGACATAGGGCTGCACATACTATCCATAACACATCAAATCCAAAATGTTCAATGATATAGCTTCCAATTTTTGGCATAATCGAAAATGATATGGAGAAAACAAGTGCAAAGAGTCCCATGTATGAACCGCTGTTGTTTTTGGTGGATCGAGCCAAACTCAAACTATTGAAGAATGGCAGATTCAGTATTTCTCCGATACTGACGAATATGGTGTAGATGCAAAATGGAATGATCCAAAATAGCTTCATGCTTTCATGTGGAATCAATAATCCTAGAAATGCAATCGCCATCAGGATGCCTCCATAGACAATAGGCTTATAAAACCACCGTCGTTTTTCAAAGTAATTTACAATAGGCATTTCCAAGAAAAATATCATCAATCCATTGATGGTGAAGAATATTCCCACTTGTGATTCTGAGAGCATATAAACTTGCTTGAAGAATAATGGTACTGCAAAGATTATTTGTAAAAAGGCAATAGACAGTAGCAGTATTATGAACAATAAGTACAGATAATAACGGTCTTGGTATGCCGTTTTCGCTTGAATTACTTCTTGATGATCGTTGTTCTCATTTTCTTCTGGTGGCTGTTCTTTCATCGTCGGCATAATCAAGGTAAACACGATAAATGCGACGATCGCTGTACCTCCGTTGACAATAAATAAGGCATTATAACCGAATATGACTACTAAAAATCCTCCTAATGCTGGTCCAATGGCTATTCCAAAATTGATGGCCATTCTAACGAGACTTATTGCTCGTGTTTGATTTTCTGGTTTACTGTAGGTAGATACGGAACTCATAACAGCTGGTCGGAGTAAATCTGCCAATAATGATGTTACAAAGATGAGTATACAAAATCCAATATAGCTATTGGCTGTCAGAAGCGTCCAAAATGCGAGGCCTCCGAGTAATAAACTGCTTTGCATGACTCGTTTGTAACCAAATAGGTCGGTTAAAAATCCTCCAAGTAAGGCAGAGCAGATTGATCCGATTCCAAAAAACATGGCGGCATTTCCTGCTTGAATAATGGTGAATTCAAGTTCTTCCGTAAGGTAAATGGACAGAAATGGAACGACCATTAATCCGGCACGTGTGATCAACATCAACGCCGATATAATCCACACTTCTCGAGATAATCCTGAGAGGGATTCTACGTAGGTAGAACGTACTTGTTTGAGGAATTTTGATAGCATTGTTTGTCAATATGTTCGTTGGTCGAAGGAATTTCTTATCAAAGATGAGATTATTCGTTGTGGTAATAGCTTTTACTGGCATATTTTTCATGAGTTTTATTATTCCTCTCTGCCTGTTTGTGGTGGATTACTTTTTGATGGCTAAGGTCTGTTCTCGCAGAAAAATTTGTCGGAATTTTTACTCTGAATTCTTGGATAATTACACTTATCCGACTGTTTAAAAGCCATACAGTCTGGACTTCTGGTTAAACCCGATTTACGATTTAGAAAATCCATTCTGAATTGAAATCCCTTCAAAATATGCCATTTTACTACGTTTTTTCACTTTAACATAGTGCTGACTATGATTCCGTTCAAAAACTTCATATTTTATTGGCATTACAACATTCCAATGTATTAATCGGGTTAAAAAAATATTAAAACAATTTCTATTTTGAATTTATTGAAGTATTGAATAGTTACTTTTGCGTTAGTAATTAAAATACTTTGTACCGCTTATGATACGATTTTTATCTGTCTTGATGTTGATGATTTATAGCGTTTCTGCTTTTTCTCAAAACTCAGCTTCGGAGATTAAATTTGAATTGGACAATTACGATAATGATACCTTATTGATCGGTTATTATTATGGAGATCGTACCTTGGTTTATGACACTTTATTGGCCGAAAAGAAAGGACTTTTTTATTTGAGAAGTGAAGAACCTATTCCGCATGGTATGTACATTGCTCTTTATCAACCTCGAAATGAATATTTTCAGTTTATGATCTCTGAGGATCAGAAATTTAATTTAAAAGGTGATTATCTGACCAATGATCTCAAACCGAAAGGCGATAAGGATAATGAGTTGTTTTATGAATATCTGCATTTTATTCGTGCTCGAGGTGCTGAAAAAGAAGCCTTGAATGCGGAACTTGAACAATTAAAGGCAGCCGATAAAGATGAAACCGCGATCCTGAAGAAATTTGAAAAATTGGATAAAGCGGTTGAAGATAAACAGCAATCTATTATCGATGGTTTTCCTCAATATATGACGGCTAAACTTCTGAGAAGTAATTTATCGGAGCCTATTCCCGAGTATGATGGTACAGAAGAGGAAATTAGCATTAAGAAGTATTTATTTTACAAGAAGCACTATTTCAAATTTATTGATTTGGCGGATTCTTCTATTTTAAGAACACCCTTTTTACATGATCGTGTCACTTATTACGAGGAGAAATTAACCCCTCAACAGCCTGATTCGTTGATTGAATCGATTGAGTATTTATTGAATGCGATGAAACCGAGCCCTCCGACTTTCCGCTTTTATCTTTCTCATTTCTTAAATAAATATGCTAAATCACAGATTATTGGTTTTGATGCGGTCTATGTTCATCTGATTGATCAATATTATGCGCGCGGAGAGACGCCTTGGGTTTCTGAAGATAATCTCAAGAAATTTATCGAGAATGCGGATAAATTGAGGCCTATTTTAATTGGAGAACAAGCTCCGCCGATTACTTTTTTCAAAGAGGACGGAACGCCGCAAAAGTTGTACGATATTGATTCTAAATATACAGTTATGATTTTTTGGGCTCCGACTTGTGGGCACTGTAAAAAAGCCATGCCAAGTTTGATCAAGTTTTATGAAGATTTTAAACCGAAGGGTGTTGAAGTTTTGGCGATCTGTACGAAACATCGAGATCAATATCAGGGTTGCTGGGATTATATCAAGGATAATGAATTGCCTTTTTTGAATGTTGGGGATCAATATCATCGATCAAAATTTAGAGATGTGTACAATGTGGTGGCTACGCCGCGCGTGTTTATATTAGATAAGGATAAGAAGATTTTGTTGAAACGCGTACCTACAGAGCGATTGGGTGAAATTATGGAAGCTTTGATCATCGATTTGGAAAAGGAAGCGATGGAAGCGCATTGATGGATTTTCTTTTTATGGATTTTGAGGTGGGTATGGAGCGTTTGATGGGTGGATTGGAGAATTATGAATTGGGCATGAGGAGCTTGGTGGAATTATAGTGTAGGGCTTATAATTCAGGAGTGTGGTTGTTTGGGAGGACTGATTTTGAGCGTGGATTGGTGGTTTAAGTGGAATTTGGGGGGCTTTTACTGGTCAAATGGACATTTTTTGTTGTACTTATTAAATTTGGTAGTACTATCTTATCTAGATCCAGTAAATATAGGCAACTAAGTCCCGTTTTCTCTCTTACTGTACGCATCGATTTCTTCCCTTTACAACCCTTCAAACATAAAAATATCGACCCCCTAGCCTCTTTTTTAGGTATCGTATAATGCGTCTTAACTTTCCTATACTTTTTCTTGCGTTGCATCAATTTTATTTTTTGATTACGCATCTTATCCATATACCCCTTAGCCTCTTTAGTTGTTTCGAAAAAATATCGATGATAACTTTCTTTGACCTTTCTACCACTTCTACCTTCCATCCGATTCGTCCTTCGTACGTAGTGTGATAGAAAAAGACGCATCCGCTCAGAAATAATTCTCCAAACCTCCATAGGTTCTTCTTCTTTAAATGACACCTTCTTTTTCTTCGCATAAGCGCACAATACCTTTTTCTTACTTCGAATAGTTACCTGAACCATCCAACCTTCAGCGGTTAGTAAATATTCGTGTACCTTGACAAAATTCTTGAGATATCTATCAAAAAGTCGAAAAAACAAGCGCGCTTCTTTCAAGTTTTCAATAAAACAAGAATTGGCGGATGCTTCTCCTTGAAACAAATAATATCCGCCAGCATAAACTTTTTTAGTACGTATCATGATGTATACTTTGATCCACTTATTAGTGTAATCAAGCTAGGATTGCGTTCCACTTTTTTCAAGATATTTTTAAAAGAAGTCTCAGCCTTGATATTCATTGGCGAACAGAGTCGTATGAATAAACCAACATATTAAAATAAATGTGAATATGTATACCTTCGATTGACAAAAAAAGTCTACCCCAACACCAAAACAATGAAAATACCAAGAAGATAAGCGGCAATTCCTAAAGAACGTTTTGGTATTCTATCTCGATCAAATATATGTATGGCAAAAACAAGTATTATACCGGTAATAAAATACGGTATGAATATTTCTAAGCTTGTAAAATGATGTAAATCTGGACGTAAATAGAAGAAAAGATATTGCTTAAAGAATACGAGTGAAAAAAGATTCACAATCGTTTCCAAACTCATGGCATCGATTACCGTAAAGGCAGCAATGGCCCAACCACTGCTATAAAGTCTACTTTTTCTTAATTTAAGAGCTTGATGAAAGAAATAGAGGTGAAAGCCATACCATGGCCATATAATGGTCATAATTCCAGATGTAGAGCCCTGATATACCGGCCAAATTTGATATATCCAAGAAGGACGTCCCATGAAATAAATGAAAAGTCGATTTAATGAAATTTCAAAAACTATGGCGACCAAAAACACCATGCCCATATACATAATCAATCGATTTATGTTTGGACGAATCCAAGTAGAACAAAGCCAGCAGTTAAATAGATAGGACAAAGGACCAAAAAGAAGAAGAAAACTAAAAATATATAGGCTCCTTGTGCCTTCCCAATAAGGTAAGGCATCCACAGTTGGATAAATAGTAGTAAAATGAGCATATATACGAGTGATCACAAAAATGCCAACATAACTGAGAAACAATCCAAGAAGAATGGCTCGTATTGGGATGTTTTTGAAGGAAAATGAATTTCTTAATGAATGGTGAGACATGTATTAAAAATAAAACTTTTAGAGCAGAAATTTCCCTTTTACCATAAAAAATACACTTAGCCCATTTAGACATGCTTATAATTTTAGACCACTCCTGTTGATTAGCTCTTTTAACATCTAGTGAACGCCAAGCCATATGCTAATTTTTGAATTATAAAAAAATCTTTATAATTTTATAAAAACACACAGCATATGAAAAGGATAATAAATACCTTCCTAGTAATCATCCTACCAACCTTATCTATATTCTCTCAAACAACGCCTGGGAATATTGGAACAACCAACGGTGATTCCGAATTAGTGCTTTGGCTCAAATCCTCTGAATTAGCAAATTCATTAAAATTAGGGCAACCCTGTTTGCTCTGGAAAGACTTATCCGGATATGAACATAACCTTTATTCAACCGAGAATGATGCACCGGTTTGGGATAATGATTTATTGAGCAATTTTCCTGCGGTGCATTTCGAAGGAAATGAATATCTTCAAATGGAAAATACCAGTTCAGCGTTCTCACCGACGGAATCAACCATATTTACGGTGACATCAGGATTACATGAAGGAACAACCATATCTATATCTGAAAAATTTTGGTTAAATGAGATGTTGTTTTTCGAAAAGGGGGTATATCATCATAGTTCTTCTGGAAATTTCACTAGATCTTCTATTGCCTGTGTAGAAGACCGCTTGCCACATCAAATATCGGTAAGTTGTGGAGTTTTTGGACGCACAACACAGGATGTCCGCTATATATTTAATGGTATCGTTTCAACAAATCCTTTAGAAACAGCTGGATCTCCTTGGAATTTTGATGAAGTAGATAGAAAGGTCACCTTGGGACAAAGAGATCAGTTTGTAAATAGTGAATTTTATCAAGGTTATATATATGAAGTTATTGTCTACAATCGAAAATTGAACCCTCAAGAAATTTTGGCCGTTCAAGAATATTTACAATGTAGTTATAATTTAGAGAATGAACAATGCACCAATTTCGGAGAGGTGGATTGTACAACGGTCACAATACCTTCCTTTAATTGTAATTACATCCTGCGTGCTGGCCCAGTCCCAACGGTGGATTGGTTATATATTCATCTTGAAAATTCCACCATTGAATCCGAAGCCATACCCTATCAGATTTATAACGTTATCGGGCAAAAAATGCAAGAAGGTGTATTGCCTTCGCAAGAACAAGCCCTGCAAGTAAATCAATTAAAATCAGGTATTTATTTGTTAGTCCTTCAGCAATGCGATCAAGAAATCGTTCAGAAATTTATTGTAGATAAGTAAATGTAGTAGATCATAAATGATACATAAACGATTATCGTTATCGAACGATATGCCAATTGCTATAGCCCATGATTGTTCGACCACCAAAAATCTTGTTTTCAATCCAAGAAATAATGCGGTATTTCTTACGTTCATGCTTGAACAAGTCACGATTAAGATCGGCCTTATCGCCATAGTTTAGTTGATCTTTCCAATCGTGTTTGTCCATCCATGCTTGGAATACAGCAGGGTGAGATCCTTCATACCTTGGAATCTTTCCTAAAGCTCCATAATCGTAGATGCTTGATTTTGTTTGATCTTCGGATTTGGTCTTATAATGCACCACATCTTGTTCCTTCTTCTTACTTTGCATGATTGACGGAGGCCTGACCCATCCATAGTGATGCACGTGAATGTTGGTTTTTGCCACATTCAATTTCTGATTATTTCCGGCTGTATTGCTTTTGCGAAAAGATTGAGCATCTCGAAAAGAATAAATACCTCTATGATTTTTAAATAAGCGAATCTCCTGACGGTACCAACCATGATAAGG
>JAHDFB010000060.1 GCA_020628475.1 Saprospiraceae bacterium
ATTGTTATTAATCATCATTTTAGGATTTTTCGTATATCATAGTTGTTTATTAAGTTGCTTGACCAAGCTTGATGAGCGTATCGCGAACAAAATGTCCACTGAAATTAGAATCGATCGTTTCATTGCCAAACTGGTATACTATATCGTTATTTTATATGCGCTTATTATGGCACTCAATCTCCTCGGAATAGAAGGAGTAACGGATTCTTTAGAGTCCATGCTTGGTGGCTTCGTAAACTATATCCCTAAAATTGTAGGAGCAGGAATTATTGCATTTGCAGGTTACATTATAGCAACAATTGTTTCAGAAGCAACCAGCTTTATTTCTGAAGGTTTAGAGTCGTTTGGAGCTCGTATTGGACTGAATACAGGCTCGATCAATCTTACGAAGATTATCAAGCAGGTTATATTCCTTGTAATTTTTATTCCGTTATTGATCATGGCATTAGATTGGTTGGATATGAAAGTAATCTCCGAACCAGCTTCCCAAATGCTCAGTGCCATGTTTGCTTCGGTTCCAAAAATTATTGCAGCGGTAATTTTACTAGCCGTTTTCTATATCATTGGGAAATTCGTTGTAAGTATTCTAACAGAGTTGTTGAAAAATCTTGGTTTGGATGAGTTAGTTCAAAAAATGGGTATGGGCGAAATAATTGGTGATCATTCCATCTCAAAAATCATCGGGAACTTTGCACTTTTCTTCATTATGTTTACAGGAATCATTGCCGCTTGTGACAAATTAGAATTGAATCAAATAGAAGCTATTTTAACAAATATATTTAATATTTCGGGACGCGTGTTCTTAGGACTTATTGTTCTATTAGCAGGGGTTTTCATTTCCAATGTGGCTACGAAAACGATGCAGAAATCAGAAGGTAATGGGTATTTAATCCCTATCGTACGATTTACGGTCATCGGAATTTTTCTTGCCTTTGGACTACACACTATGGGAATAGCAGAGAGCATTGTCAATCTAGCATTTGGATTGACATTGGGATCTGTGGCTGTGGCATTTGCCTTATCATTCGGACTTGGTGGTCGCGAGGCTGCTGGTGAAGAAATGAAAGCTTTCTTTAAAAAGATGAGAAAATAGATAATGCCCCTCTATTTATATTATGTCTTAGAGACCGTTATTCTTAATGGTCTTTAAGATGTATTAGTCCTTTATTTTATGAATCCAATAGATCAAAAAGAAAAAATCGATATCAGCATTGCAGTGATCGTCGTGTTAGCCGCTGGAATATTGATGTATTTCATAATGGGAGCATCATCGGAAGATTTTTTTGGTCAACAGAATTCCTTACATCATGTAGAAAATACATTAAATCCTATTAACATAGCGGCTTCTTCGTATTATTATGTGCCAGATTCCAACTTTTCCCCTTTAGTAAATCCGGTTTCCACTAATGAGCAAGCATTAACCAATTCTAACGCTGGTTATCATCCTTCGAAACAATATATATTTATTGAAAAGAAAGGCAAAACAGATACCGTAATGGCTACGAATATTCAAGAAGCTAAAATTCGCTATTTCAATCTAGCGGATAGTACTATCATGCTAGATACCATATCCAATAGTGTGGAAGAGAATGACTTCATGGTCGATTCTCTTCCCTTAGGATCCGAAACCACAGATATTCCCAAGGAATTAGAATCTTCTTCAGGTAATCAAGCATCCATGCAGGAATGTATCATACTGATTGGTTCTTTTTCAAAATCGAAAAATGCCATTAAATTGAAAAAAGCGCTTGAAGAAGCGTCTTATAGTATATTTTTTATCGAGGAAAACAATCTAACGAAGGTTGGAATTTACATCGACTGCAACGACCCTAATTTTAAACAAACACTTCAGAAAATCCGTCAAAAATATGCCTCGGATGCGCATATTTTTAGATCTAAATAAAAGTTGTTTTCCATATGAAGGAAGCTCGGGATTTCAGCGTCAGCAACATGAAGCCCACATAGACATACATACATTTGGTATGGATGTCTATGGGTCCCGAGTCTACCGAGGTAGACGAGTGGATGAACCTGACTAGGTGAAGGCGGAATACTGCGCCCGGACGCCCAAATTATAGTTGAAAATTCCGACTAGGGTTGATCGAAAGAACAGCTTGCATTCATTGAAAACATCACTGCGTTGCAATCCCCGCAATCATTCAACCATGTGTCCCAAAAACAACTTCGATTGCACTACATCCTTATAAAATATGTGTTCGAAAAATGGTAAAGTCCAGAAAAACTTAAGACATTTATAGGCAGAATAAAAACTGGTCAATCTTTTGATGAGAGTTTTATCAGTAAATCAACGAAACGAACGAAACCACAAGATGTCTATCAAAATTATTGGAGCGGGATTCCCGCGAACAGGAACAAACACACTGAAACGATCATTGGAAATGTTGGGCTATGAAAAAACCTACCATTTCAAGGATCTCATGAACGCCCCAGAAAATTTACATTACTGGCAATCCTTACAAGATACTGGTGATATGAAATGGGATGAAATCTATGAAGGGTATCAGGCCAGTGTCGATTTTCCTTGTTATCCGTGGTACAAGGAACACTTAAAACGATATCCAGATGCTAAAGTTATTCTGACCGTCAGAACCTTTGAATCTTGGTATGAAAGTATGAGTAAAACCATTTGGGTATCCGGCCCTCAAACGCCGTTGGCCAAAATGAAATTACTTAGTAGAATGCCATTTGATGCACGATTACGGAAGCTTTTTAAATGCATCAAATTTGTCAAGAATTTCCTATTCAACATTCAATTTGAAGGCCGTTTTGAAGATAAGGACTTTGTTCAGGGTGTTTGGGAAAGACATTTAGAAGAAGTGAAATCAGTCGTTCCAAAGGATCAATTACTCGTATTTGATGTTCGTGATGGTTGGGAACCTTTGTGTACTTTCCTTGGTGTTGAACAACCGGGTGAACCGCTTCCTCATCTTAATAAAAAGGAAAATTTTAAGGCCATGATTCAAAAGATTTTAAACGGAGCTCCGGCTCATTAAAACAGAAAAAGATGAAATTAGGTGCATTTTCAATTAGTCTTGCCGTAAAGAATCTTGAAGTTTCTAAATCATTTTACGAAAAATTGGGATTTTCTGTTTTCGGAGGTGCTATGGAAAAGAACTATTTGATCATGAAGAATGAAGACAGCCTGATTGGTCTTTTTGAAGGTATGTTTGAAAATAATATCCTAACCTTTAATCCTGGTTGGAATTCAAGTGCTCAAAATTTAGAAGAATTTGATGATGTCCGTGCGATTCACTCTAAACTGACTGCCTCTGGAATCACGATGGTCAGTGAACAATTGGCAAACCCTGAGGGACCAGGCAGTATGGTTTTTATGGATCCAGATGGCAATGCCATTTTGATTGACCAACATCGATAACTCCATTTTCCTTGTAATCTACAAGTATGATTTTTCCAGCTCAAGAGCTTCGGTCCAAGCATGATCGACGCATTACGATTCGTACACTTCGAAACAACGAAGCCCAAGCTTTGATTGACCTGAAGTTATCCTATTTGGCGACCTCCAATACCATTCCTTTGAATCCGCATGAATATCAAAACTCCGTGGAACAGGAAGCTGCAATGATTGATCAGTACAATACTTCGACGGATTCGATCCTTCTAGCGGCATTTTATCAAGAAAACATGATCGGTAACATTGATATTACCGTCAATACTCGAGAACGATTGGCACATACTGCCATGCTCGGAATGGGTATTAATACATCTTGGCAGAATCAAGGCATTGGACAAATACTTATGCAGTCTTCCATTGACTGGTGCGCGCATCACAGCTCTTTAGAATTGATTTGGCTCGATGTCTATGCATCCAATACGATCGCCTTAAAACTTTACGAAAAACTACAATTTAAAATAGCTGGGCGCATTCCAAAATTCTTCAAACACGAAGATCAATACTTCGATAAGATTCAGATGTATCGTACATTGAAATGATATACGATCCTTTATTTCTTACATCTTACCGGCATCTACATCATGGATAAATTGTATCAAACCAGGAAAGAAGTGCGCCTGATCATCGAATTGGCTCAAGTGACTGCCTTCTGGGCAAAGTAAGAAACGTCCATTTTGTACTTCATTGGCGACCCATTCCATCTGTTTCGGATCCATCGTATCATGCGTCGCTCCGATCGATAGGGTAGGAACAGTAATATTTTTAAGTTGATCTTTCACATCCCATTCTTTCAAGGTAGCATCACCCTTGACGCCGAACTCACTCGGTCCTTGCATTGTCACATATACATCGGGATTTAAATGCTTAAATCCTCTATTGATCGGATCTGGCCAATTATCTGGTTCCATGCGAATCACATGCCTCGTATAGTAATGATTGACCACCAATTCTAAATATCGTTCATTACTGTAATCCTCCGCATCTTCATAGGTCATAATTTCAGCCAACACATCAGCTGGAAGTTTCGGAGCTAAAACTTCATCGGAATACTTCATATAATCAGGAATGGAAGGTACCATATTGGCAATGATCAACCCTTTCAAATTTTCTTGATATTTAAGAGCATATTCCATCGCAAGAATGCCTCCCCAAGATTGACCAAATAAATAAAAGTTATCCTTATTCAGTCCAAGTGCCTTTCGTACCTGCTCGACCTCTTCAACAAAGCGTGGAAGATCCCATAAAGATAGATCATCCGGTTGATCGCTATAATAAGATCCTAATTGATCGTAATAGTAATACTCGATGTTTTCTTGCGGAAAATATCCATCAAAAGATTCGTATATCTCATGCGTCATACCAGGTCCACCATGCAGTAATAATACCTTTTTAGTTGGATGATTACCCATTCTTTTTGTCCATACCTTGAACGTACCTTTCGGGGTTTCGACATCGATCATCTTAATGCCTCCCATAAACTGATCATCCCTGGCTGCATTATCCAGATATGTTTGACAATCGGATGTTGATTCCGCCGTTGACGCAGGAGAATCGCAGGAAGTCGAAATGAGTATTCCAGTCAGTATAAAGAGTATATATCGCATGATCCCAAGTATTTTATTGTGAATAACGAATATAATTGAAATAAACGGGATTCTATAATTCTTCCAAAATCTTTGAAACCTGGTTTAAATAGATGCTACATGCTGGCCCCAGACAAAAGAGCGCATCAAGTATGGAAAGGTTTTGAACAAAGGGATGTCGATCAGAAAAGACCTGATCATAGCTCGGCCATTCTGAAAAAGTCGATTTGGGAATAATGCGTTGTCGCCAATCTGCCTCCTCTGTTTGTTTTTCATAAGACTTGGTTTCATCAAGATCAATTTGAAACATCTTCGAAAAATAATGAAGGATGGACCTATTGTATTCGAATAAATGATTCGTTTCTTGATCGATCAAAGCCGAGATGTCATCCCAATAGAACTCAAAATATGCGGCATTGCCATAAGCGGATTGTATGGATTGTTTATGTTGATTTCTCCAGGCATTATCGGAAGCAATGCGTACTTCTTGAATTGGCATACCTCCATGTTTTCCTTTGACGAGTGGTATCGAGAGTGTCAGTGGTTTATTGACAGATAGAATAGAGCATTTATTTCTGTAGCTTCTTTTTTGATAGTTCTCATGCGCTTCTATGGTCAGTCTTTTTTTTTCTCGGGCTTTCGCCCAAAAGGCAATACATGGGAAATATTGAGATTCTATTAGCATGTTGCAAATGTAAAAGAATCATAGCATTTTTATGCCCGAAAACGAATGTACAAGCTTTGACCGATTCTTCCTATATCAATATTACAATTCCTGCTTTTAAAGAACCGGATATCATAAGTACCTTAAAATCTGTATTGGATTGCGACGTACAAGGTATTGAATGGCGCATTGATATATTGATCAATCATAGCGAATCAGCAGATACATCGATCAAAGCATTTAATAACCGCTGTTTTGACGAGACGAAGCAATTTATTGAAGCACATGGACTAGAGGATTTGATCCATTTAGATATGAAGGCTTTTCCGGACAAGCAAGCCGGTGTTGGTTTAGCACGTAAAACACTGATGGACGATGCGGCACATCGATTTCAAAGCCAAGAAATAAACGGTATCATAGTAGCTTTAGACGCTGATTGCATTGTCTCCCGAAATTATTTGAAGGAAATTGTTCACTTCTTTGAAAACCATCCCTTTGAGGCGGCATCCATTCATTATGAACATCCAATAGATGATTGGGCCCAATCTAAGGCTATCATAGAATACGAATGGCACTTACGATATTTTATTGAAATGCAAGGAATCTGTGGATTTCCTTTTGCCTACCACACGGTAGGTAGCAGCATGGCTTGTCGAAGTGCAAGTTACCTCGCCAAAGGGGGGATGAACAAGCGTAAAGCAGGAGAGGACTTTTATTTTTTACAAAAATTCATCAAGGATCAGGTTTGCGGTCGATTAAACAGTGCAACGGTTTATCCTTCTGGTCGGATATCGGATCGAGTCCCCTTCGGAACCGGTCGTGCTGTTGGGAAATATCAGGAGAATAACTATTCTGCGACCAGTTATAATCCGAAGTCCTTCGAAATTCTAAAAAGATGGAATGAAAAAATCGAGCAGCAATATGATGCAGAAGAACTGGCTGAGGTGGAGGACGAAGTTTTGAAACAATTTCTAGAGACGATTCAGTACCGCGAAAAGCTGATTGAAATTCGTCGTCATATATCTTCTAAAAAAGCCTTTCTCAAACGATTTTATCAGTATTTTGACGCATTTCAATTGATGAAGTGTCTGCATTATCTCAGAGAGAGCTATCCTGATCTAGCCGTCGATGATGTCCGTTTGACTGCAGAGAAAATGCGATGGTTTCCTCCGTCAGAAAATATGGTAGAATCTTTATATTTGCTCCGAAAAATTCAACAAGAAACTGCTCCTTAATTATTATTAATACATGTAAGGACTTCATAATTAAGCACGAATTCTACTATGAAAAGAACCGTCTTCCAACATCTAATCATTCTACTACTTTCACTGCATCTTTCTTTCAGTTATGCGCAGACACATCCGCTTTTGGATGCTGAATTAGCGAACAAAACGTATACCTTGTTTCAGGAAATTGAAAATGGATCTTTTGAAGCAAATGCTTTACCAGAAAAGTACATTTACAATGATGGAAATATAAATTATAAAAATGGTCTAGTTCAAAGGCCTCCTGTCGATTCTGTAAAAATGCGCAATGATAGTTTAGCCAGAGCTTATCGACAAAGACAACGTAGGAATCAAGAAATTAGGCGGCAACAACAGCAAACTTTGGAAGAACCTAAAGAAGCGGAGAGTAGCGCATCAGATACTACTAAAATAATGATTGGCAAACATGAATATACCCTTGAAATTGTTCTGCCAGAGGATAAAAGATTAAAGAAATTAGAAGAACGGAATGCTAGAAGGGAAGAACAAATGAAAGCGTCGCAAATGGAGGCAGCTAAAAAAATACCTAATGCTTCCGTTATTTCACCAAATACTCCTGGAAAAAAAAGGTATATAAGCGAATCTGCAAAAGAAATGAATAAAATAATCGCAGATGAGACCGACGTGAGAAAATTACATGTAAACATTCCGGACGATTGGGTAGATGGGAGCAATCAATTTACAGTTAAAAACCCTCCTGAATTACATCGTGGTTGGAGACTATTTGGCGTGAATACCTTACCTCGATTTGGCTCTCATTATATTAGCATGGTGGAACTAAAACTTTTAAAAATAATGTTGTCTTAAAAATATGGTTAGCTAATTCTAGTTTTGATCGCCAACAATTGATATATACATCCGATGAGAATAAAACGGAAGATTGGCAAGAACATTTAGTTCAGTTTCGTGCAAAAAACACTTATGAATTTCTAATTTTCGAGGTAAGCTTCGATGAATCCGCAGATAACTATTACAATGGACATATTTTACTTGACCATGTGTCCGATATCTATAAATTGGAGGAATAAAGTCTATTTTAAAGGGTATCAATGTAATGCGGAGCGAATCTCTAAGCCTTCTAAGACGTCGCTTTCCACATCGATCCAATACCTTAAGCGATCATAGACATGATCTTCCTCGAAATAATGAAGGGCCATTTTAACAAATATATGCCCGTGTTTGGCTTCACTAGCCCACAACAATTTGTAAAATCGCTTCAACTCCGGATCTTCCAAGGCATCTGCGACCATTCTGAATCGTTCAGCTCCCCTTGTTTCTACCACGGATGCGATCAATAAGCGATCCAAAAAGCGTTCGGTAACGCCACTATGACATTTTTTGACCAAAGCCTGTACATACGGATCTCCTCCGATGGAATGGTTCAATTGTAGCCCCCGCTTTTCCATGATCGCGTACACATCTCTGAAATGTTCTAATTCTTCAACACCTGTAGCGATTAGCTCTGGAATGATCTCCACACGATTGGGATATTTCGCCACGAGACTCATCGCCATCGATGAAGCCTTTCTTTCACAATCAGCGTGATCCTTTAAGAAACTATCAAAATCTGCCATTACAGCATCTAACCATGCTTGTTTGCTCGGCACCTTAATATCCAAATTCAATTTCATCCTTGCATATTTAGAACTGCAAACTTAATTATTTATAAAAACTACTTGTAAAAAACGCTTAATAATTCGGCATGAATTTTGCAATCAATACTTTACATATAGTAAATATATTTAATATGTTGAGTAAACTTCCTTTTTATACCATGTTATTGGCTATGCTTCTTTTGTCACATTCTTTAGATGCACAAGTCAAGATTCCTATTGACAAAAGAATCCCAAAGAGTCCTGAAAAATTGGATAAGCGAGATCGCATGGACATGGCTATTGCTCAAGAATATGAGATGACCATGGATCCTGCCATGAAAATGGTTCCTCGATACAAATTGGAAGAAGCACGTAAAATTGCCGATCAAAAACGTGCTGATGCCATTGAAAACAGCAATTCTCAAGGAGCTATTCTCGGAATTAACTGGGAAGAACGAGGTCCAAATAATGTAGGAGGTAGAACACGCACCCTACTAATTGATGCAGATGACCCTAGCGGTAATACAATTTTTGCTGGTAGTGTGGCTGGCGGACTTTGGAAAACGACCAATGCAACAGACAGTCAAGCAAACTGGAGCAAAGTCGATGATTTCCTAGAGAACTTAGCAGTTTCTTCGATTGTGCAAGATCCAAGCAATCACGATATACTTTATTTTTCAACTGGTGAGGGCTATTTCAACATTGATGCCGTTCAAGGAAATGGTATTTATAAATCGATTGATCATGGATTGACATGGACTCGTTTGACGAGTACGGAAGGAGCCGTTTTCCAATTTATTCAACGTTTAGCGATCGATGCTAATGGTGACCTATTCGTAGGGACATATGCAGATGGTCTTTATCGATCCACGGATGGCGGAAGTAGTTTTCAAAAAATATTAGGCGCTTCTCTATGGGCTACCAATAATACGATAACAGATATTGAAATTGCGGCCAACGGTTATTTGTATGCGGCAATTGGTTTGTATCAATCCGATGGTATCTATATGTCTCCAGATCAAGGTGACTCTTGGATGAAGTTAACGAATGGTCTACCATCCAGTGATTTAGGTCGTATTGAATTGGCCTGTGCGCCAAGTAACGATAGCTACATTTATGCAATGATCAATAGTTTGAGTACGGATGATTGCCTTGGTATATATCGCAGTACAAATGGTGGAGACAACTGGATTGAGATGGATAATCCTATCATGTATGGTAATCAGAATTTTCTAAGACAACAAGGATGGTACAATATGACCATTGCTGTAGATCCGAACAATGAATCAACGGTTTTCATTGGAGGCATCGATATATTTAGATCAACCAATGCCGGGCTTTCCTTTGAACAAGTAACTCAATGGTACGGAGCGCTTGGATTATCCGAAATTCACGCCGATCAACATGAAATTAAATTTGCTCCAGGAAATAGTGCATTACTATTTATTGGAAACGACGGTGGCATTTACAAAAGTGAAAATGCTACTTCAGCCGCTATAAGTTTCGAAAATATTAATCAGGGTTATAATGTAACTCAATTTTACAGTGCTGATTTTCATCCCAATGCAGGTTCCAGTTATATCAGTGCAGGTGCACAAGATAATGGCACTCAATTATTTAGTCAACACGGGATGAATGCTACGGTCGAATTAACGGGAGGTGACGGTGGATTTACGCACTTCGATCAAACCGATGGGAATACCATCATTACCACCTATGTCTACAATAATTTTCGAATTTCTACCAATATGGGCAATGATTTTACCTATCGTAGTTTTGGGAATACCGGACGATTTATCAATCCTAATGATTTTGATGATCAAGCAAATATCATGTACAGCGCCTATAATGAAGGGGCATATTTCCGATGGAATGATCCTGCCGAATTAGGTGACTCTACCGATATCGTTCAAGTTCCAGCCTTGAGCAATGAGTTGATCTCAGCGGTTTACGTTTCCCCCAATATCGATCATCAAATTTATGTGGGAACCGGCAATGGTAAATTAATTAAAATAGAAAATGCCCATGAAGGAACTACTAAAACGGGTTCGATATTATTCAATGGTCCAGGATACCTTTCTTCCATAGCCGTGGAAAAATCCAATGAAGCTCATATACTTGTTAGTTTCAGCAATTATGGTGTCACTAGTATTTACGAAAGTACTGACGGTGGTAATTCTTGGAACAATATTGAAGGAGATTTACCTGATATGCCCGTTCGTTGGGTGGTATTCAATCCACACAATGCGGAACAGGCCTTGATTGCCACAGAACTAGGTATTTGGTCCACCAATAAAATCAGCGGAGAAAGTACTATTTGGCAACCTTCCAACGGAGGATTGGCCAATGTTCGTACCGACATGATTAAAATAAGAGAAAGTGATCATATGATGCTGGCTGCGACTCATGGAAGAGGGCTATTTACCACTAATTTCTTTGCGGAAGCTGTGGTTAACGTTGAATTAGACTCCTTACAAAAGCATGAATTATCTCAACTTACGACGGATTCCTCTTGTCCAAAAGATTACAGTATTGTTGAAGTACCTGTTTTCCTTTCCTCTGTACCTGATGAAGGAGGTTTTGTACGACTTATCATCGATGAATCAAATGCTTTAGAAAACACCGATTATTTTGTAGCTGAAGATAGTATTTACTTAGATATCACGAATATGAAAGACGCGTTCGAAATTCATCTTTTTGATGATGCCATTGAGGAAAACACTAAATATATCAAGGCCTCACTTGAATCCTCCACATTGGATTTAGGACTAGCCACAGATATATATATCGGTTTGGAAGATAATGATATTTCTCCCTTCAATCTTCCTGAAACCATGCAACTTCAAATCGGGTATTCCAATAATCAAGAGGGCAATACACCTTTTAAATCATACTACGAAGATGAAAAAAGTCAATATTTATTTACGGCAGAGGAACTGCTTGATGCAGGTATTTTACCGGGTCCCATTGAGTCCTTATCTCTACATGTATTAGAAAAAAATTCGACGATCCCATTTAACCAGTTTACGGTTGCCATGGATCATATAGATCTAGAGGCTTTTAACCTACAAAATCCAAGATTCGAAGCTAATAATGGTGCCAATCTGTATACTGGAAACTTCGAAACGCAATTGGGCTGGAATGAGATCACTTTCAGTAGCCCCTTTATATGGGATGGAAATTCAAATATTATCATCGACTTCTGCTACAATAACGATAATTTCAGTGCTGATGATAAAGTGGCAGCTACTCAAGTCAATGCCTTCAGAAGCCAATACAAATATATCGATGGGAGTAATGGATGTTTGTTAAATGCAATTCCTAGCTTGAAAATGCAACGTCCCAATATTCGTTTTAAACAAACGGCTCGAGTTTTTTCCAGTCAAGAAGTTGCCGAAAAAAGAAGTAATACAGCCTATCCTGGTTCTAATAATTTTTATAATGCCGATAATAAGATTATTCTTACCGTTGAACATAATACCCCTGAAACCAGTGATTGCTTTTTAGCAAAGATTGATCAAGCAGGAACAGGCAAACAGCTCAGTTGGTGGTTGAACGATGCATCTGTATCCGAAAAACAGTTTTATCTCGAAAGTGAAGCGGATTTTGAAGGAAGCATCAACCTTTATTTCTCAGCGGAGGAACTCAGTTCTTGGGAAAATATACATGATTTACATATTGTCCGAACATCTGGCTCAATATCGGACCAAAACACAAGTTTATTTGATCTCATTGACAAGAGCAACATTTTAATCAGTGAAATACATGAGGACCTATTCGCCTTCTCATTTTATACCACTGAATTAGGCGGATTTGCTTTAACGGATTATGCTCAAAGTAGTGTTCCTGTAACATTAGTTTCTTTTGAAGCCATGCGCAATGAAGAATCCAACTTACTACAGTGGATCGTGGAAGCTGAGACAGGTATTAATCATTACATTATCGAACGATCCTTTGACGGAAGAAATTTTGAAGAAATCGGTGCGATGCCCGCTTATAATAATTCAACCGTTGAGAATAATTATTATTTCGAGGATACGGACCTCTTATTGACAAATAAAAATTACTACTACAGATTAAAAACGATGGAGAATGATGGAAAAAGTCAATACAGCGATGTAGTTGCTGTATATGTTGACCAAGAAGATTTGACGCATCTACAATGTTATCCGAATCCATTCAAAGATATTATTCAAATAGAACTGATTAAAAGCGCACATAATATCCAACAAATTCAACTTAAAAATATTGCTGGACAGGTACAACTTACAGAAAATAGCACGGACTTAAATCGGTCATACACATTACACACAGGCAACTTACTACCAGGAGTTTATATTTTAGAAATTCAAGATTCGAAAGGACATAACTTTACAGAAACGATTATTAAAAATTAAATTCCCCTCCCAAGATTAAATATATTCAATCAAATTATTTAAAGATTTTTCTTTTGATAAAGAAGCTTTTTTACTAATTTTAATTAAGAAAATTCAACAATGGCAAAATCAAGAAAAAGACAATTAGCGGAGAAAAAAGCCAAAGAAACAGAGGCAAAGTTTTTTAAATATGCAATCATTGCAACACTATTGTTATTGGTCGTTTTATTTATATTTTATCAGCAAACTCAATAAATAAATCAGTCATAAGTATTCTACCTTGCATTGAGGTAGAACTCAGTTATACGTGGATCGATGAATATGTCTGTGGGTTTCAATGGTTTTTTCAAAACGATTCCCTCCATGGTACGACATCTGCTTAATGCGACATATGCTTGACCGCTTTCAAAGGCTCCTTTTCCTAGATCTATAATGACTCGATCAAAAGTCTTTCCCTGACTCTTATGAATGGTGACGGCCCAGGCTAATTTCAGCGGATATTGAGTAAAAGATCCGATTACATCTGTTTTTAACAGATTTAGATTGGATGGATCTGGCTTGTATTTTAATATTTCCCAGGTATATTTATCTACATCAATGATCGAAATAGTTTCGTCTTCGTTCATGATGGACACTTTCACTAGGTCCGTATCTAGTTCCACCACCTTACCTATCGTTCCATTTACAAAACGCTTTTCAGGATCATTTTTAATAAACATTACTTGAGCGCCCACCCTTAATTTCAATCCTAAATCCGTTGGAAATAATCTTTCGGAAAAATCTCCTGTAACCGAAGCCAAAAAATGATATTCTTCCGCATCAACTTCAGCCAGTCTATCTTTATTGATTCGATGAACCTGATCATTACGTGCACATAGATGCACATAATAATCATCTTCATAGAATTCTTCTATAAATCTAGAATTCATATCTTCTAGATCGTCATAATCAAAACTGCGCATCCGAATATTATCCAATAAATTGATAAAACGTCGATCCGTTTGTCTGAATACATGATGGAGTTCATTGATGACCAATTGAAAATCTTGTGTAAATACCTTTGATGAGAAAAAATAAGGTGTCTCATAGTGTAAGCGGATATATTCCTTCTCGGCTTGTGTAGCTACAACTGGTGGCAACTGAAATAAATCGCCAAAAAAAATGACTTTTACACCTCCGAAAGGAGCATCAATATTACGATTAATACGCAAAAAATAATCGATGTTGTCCAACATATCAGCGCGCACCATCGAAATTTCATCGATTACGAGGATTTCAAGATTCTCATATAATCGCCTATTTCTTCGGACATGAATATCGGAAGGGTGCAGTAGTTTAGGTGGAAATCCGAAAAAAGAATGAATGGTTTGCCCGCGCACATTCAATGCTGCGATACCTGTGGGAGCAACCACGGCTAATTTCTTCCTGGTTAATTTTCTAAAAAGTTTTAAGAGCGTGGACTTCCCAGTACCGGCCCGCCCAGTAATGAACATCGGTTCTTGCGCCATCTCCATATCACGCAATACCACTTTAAATTCATTACTTAATACCAGTGCACCTCCGGGCCTTAATTCCAAAATAGCTATTTATATCCTTCTTAATAAATAAGCCACCACCGGAAAGTGATCCGAATAACCGCCCATAAATTGTCCATTGCCATAGGTCCTATATGGATAGCCCTTATATTGTCCAGATGGTTGAAGCATAGACGGTTCTTTAAAAATCAGCGCTTTGTGAAAAAAAACACCTTCTTGATTCTTATCCAACAAAGGTTCAGACACAATAATTTGGTCAAATAAGCTCCATGAATCGCGCCAAGCATTACTTCCTTGACCTTTCTGATACATGGCGTACATTGGATTATAAAAGCCTTTATCTTTTACCGTTTCTTTCTTCTTCTTGGCCTTTAGAACTTTTTTAATACTAGGGGAACTAGGGTCATCATTCAAATCCCCCATAATAAAAATCTTGGCTTCCGGATTTGCTTGATACAGTGAATCACAAATATCTACATTCAATTGAGCCGCTGCCTTTCTAAGAGGGCTGGACCTTTTCTCTCCGCCACTTCTGGAAGGCCAATGATTCACCAGAATATTGATTTCCTCTCCTTGTAAATTGCCTTTGACTAATAAAACATCTCTAGTATACTTACGTTTTCCTTCAATTTCAATCATCAAAGGAAAAGGCTTGGAATAAGTTGGTGTAAAATAACTCGGATTATAGAGTAGGGCGACGTCAATCCCACGTTTATCGGGAGAATCGTAATGTACAATTTGATAATTTCTGTCCTTTAAAGATTCTTGTTGCACAAGATCTTCTAAAACCCCGATGTTTTCAATTTCTGCTACACCCAAACATGCCAAACCATCAGGTGTTAGATCGGCTCCTAATTTAGAAATAACGGAAGCCATGTTTTTCTGTTTAATGGCGTATTTTTCATCGGTCCAAGCATTTTTCCCGTCTGGCGTGAACTCTCCATCTCGAACATCTTCATCGTTTTTAGTATCAAAAAGGTTTTCCAAATTATAAAAGCCAATACTAAATGCTTCGTAACTATTTTTTTGAGCAAATAACGAACAGCTGATTAAAATACATACGAAAATTGAAAAGTGTCTTTTAGCCATTAAATAAGTATTAAATTATGGTAAATTCTGTGGTTAAAAAAGGTATATCATAGCATGAACTATGATAAAAATGTATATTTATAAGCAAAAGTAATTGAGATTTTTAAATTCTTATCTTTTTCTGCAAAAAAGCTGTATTACTTTCTTGGTTAACTTAATTTAACCACTATTTTTGTGCAAAATTTGAGACATTGAAAAAATTCATTTTTAGTTTCTTCTTATTTCTGGTAGCAAGTTCTATTTCTACCGTTATAAGTCAAGATAATAAGGCATCAATCCAGAGCCTTAGCGTAAAAGTTTTAAACGCAGATACAAATCAAGGAATTAATGGAGTTACTGTTGCTTACAATAATAGTGTCTATCTAACTAACTCCTCTGGAATCGCAGAAGTTCCACTAGACTATTCTAAATCAGCCTTTTTCGAAATTAGTAAAACAGGATTTCAATCGGAGAGCTTCGCGCTCAATGACCTACAAGGCATGAAAATCTACACTGTTCGGTTGAAGCCAAAAGCATCTGCTTCGAATATTGTCGTATTAGATGATGACGAGATTCAAGATGACGACAATGGGGCCTCGGTTTCATCTATTCTAAGAGCATCGAGAGACAACTTTTTACAGGCGGCTGCCTTCAACTTTAGAGCAGCTAGATTTCAAGTAAGAGGCTATGATAATGAATACAGTAGCACCTTTATCAATGGCTTACCTATGCAAACCTTGCACAACAGTCGAGTTCCATTCAACTTCTGGGGTGGGCTGAATGATGTGATGCGTAATAACGTGGCCAACTTTGGTATGGATCATGCCGATTTTGCCATTGGAAACTTAAATGGTGGTTCAAATACCTTAGTAAGTGCTAGAAATCAAAGAAAACAACGTCGATTCTCTTATGCGGTATCAAACCGTACCTATAGAAATCGATTGATGTACACACATTCAACAGGTGAAATGCAGAATGGATGGGCATTTAGTTTTGCGGGGAGTCGCCGATGGGCAGATGAAGGCTACGCCGAGGGAACTTTCTACGATGCGTGGTCATATTTCGCTTCCGCTGAAAAGAAAATCGCTGACAATCATTATATCAGTTTAACCGTATTCGGAGCTCCTCAAAAACGTGGATCTTCTTCTGGATCATTAGACGAAATGTATGACATTGCCAATGATCGATATTACAATTCCAATTGGGGATACCTCAATGGGGAAAAGAAAAGTGCTCGAAACTGGAATACGCACGAGCCTGTAATCAGTCTAAAACATGAAATTGGCTTGACGGACAAACTAAGTTTGAATCACACGGCCGGGGTCATACTTGGAAGATCTGGGAGATCAAGACTCGATTGGTATAATGCTTCTGATCCTAGACCAGATTATTATCGATACTTACCAAGTTTTTATTCGGATAGTCCAGAAGCGCAAGCGGCTATCTTCGAATTATTAGCTTCTGATAAGGCAAAGCGTCAATTGAATTGGGATCGAATGTTCGAAACCAACAGAAATAATTTCAGCACCTTGGACAATGTAAACGGAAATGGTGAAGTAGTCAGTGGATTACGTTCTTTATACGCATTACAAGAAAATAGAGAAGATCTAAGAAGGTATATGTATAATGCTATTCTAAGATACGAACTCAATCCTTCAAATACCATCAATGGAGGAATTACAGCGCAATATGAACAAACACATTTTTTCCAAAATATGTTGAATCTTCTTGGCGGAGAATTCTGGTATGACGTTAATCAATTCGTCGAACGAGAATTTCCAGGAGATAATAATGCCAATCAAGCAGATTTAAACAATCCTAATCGAGTGATTCGTGAAGGAGATGTTTACGGCTACAGCTATTACGGAAACATTACCGATATCACCTCTTGGGCAAGTTACAATGCTGTACTACCAAGAGTTGATTTTCACTTCGGAGCAGCGGTAAATTACAATTCTTTCAACCGAAATGGTCTATTCAAAAATGGCGCCTTTCCAGAAACTTCATTCGGAAAATCAGAAACGCTTAGCTTTATTTCTCCGACACTAAAGGCAGGATTGAACTATAAAATTAATGGGAGAAATTACATCTACGCCAATGTGATGTACTTGCAAAGAGCACCTGATTTTAGAAATACATTTGTATCACCAAGGTTTAGAAATCAAATTATTGATAATCCGCAAAAGGAAACGGCATATTCAGGTGAAATTGCCTACGTCATACGATCTCCTAAACTCAAGGCCAAAGCCTTAGGTTATTTTACACAGTTCAGAAATTTAGCCGAGGTAAGAAGCTTCTTTATTGATGGTTCTTCCAGTGCCTTCGTAAACTTCATTACAACGGGAGAGGGAAGAACGCATGTTGGTACCGAATTAGCAGCGGAGTACAAACTGACGAGCACATTAAGTGCTAAATTCATTGCGGGAATCGGTCAAAATTATATCGATGTAAGACCACAGGTAGATATTATCCAAGATAATACTGGACAAGTTCTTTTAGAAGATGAAACCATCTATGTCAAAAACTTCCGATTACCTGGTGCCCAGAGTGCCTATACCTTGGGTTTAAGCTATAACTCTCCAAAATATTGGTATATTAATATTAATGCCAATTATTTCGATCATATGTACCTGGATTATAATCCACTCCGAAGAACCGTTGATGCAGTTGATGGATTGGAAAGAGGAAGTGACTTTTATTATGATGTTCTTCGCCAAACAAGATTGAATCCTGGATTCACC
Source organism: Saprospiraceae bacterium (assembly GCA_020628475.1). GTDB lineage: Bacteria > Bacteroidota > Bacteroidia > Chitinophagales > Saprospiraceae > JAHDFB01. The sequence goes on from JAHDFB010000060.1 coordinate 18,261, forward strand.
TTAGATGTATTCGGAGGAAAATCATGGAAAATAGGCGATCAATTTGTTTATCTTAACGTCGGAATCAACAATTTATTAAATAATACAAACATTATATCCGGAGGCTTTGAGCAAATTCGTTTGGGTACAGAAGATAATAGTAATACCGTAAACGATTTAGGAAGATTCCCTAACCGAAATTTTTATGCTTGGGGATTAAATTACTTTATTAGCTTAAGCTACAGATTTTAAAATAGATACTTTTTACAATTATATATTATGAAATATACTTCATTATTTTTCTTGTCGGTTTTATTCTTATTTGGGATGAATTCTTGTGTTGACAATGTCATCGATGAACCACCTGTAAAAGATGCAATTACCCTCGACACCAATGCAACTGTTGCAGACATAAAGTCAAAGCTCGTTTTGGGTCAGTTTACGCAGATTACAGAAGACTTAGTCTTCGATGCAATTGTTGTAGCTGATGATGAATCCGGTAATTTTTACAAAGAATTAATCATTCAAGATGAGACAGCAGGTATTGCCGTACGCTTGGAAGCAAATAACTTTTATACAACCCTTCCAGTAGGAAGAAAGGTGTTTATCCGAGCTAAAGATTTATACATCAGTGATTATAATGGACTTCCTCAAATCGGATATGTAGTAGGTCCAAATGCCAACACTGGGAATGATGAATTGAAAACTATTCCTTTTTCCTTAGTAGGAGAAGATGATGCAGCAGTAATCGTACCGGGAGCAAGGAATCAGACTATAGATCCAACCACGGTGACGATTAATACCTTGGGTAATGCGGCTCTGAATACCTTGGTTAAAATCGACGAATTACAATTTGTTGATGGAGAATTAGGTCAGTCTTATGCGAACGCTTCAGATCCTCAAACTACTCAAAATAGAACGATTGAAGATTGTGATGGGAACCGCCTTACGCTTCGATGTAGCGATTATGCATCTTGGGCTGGAGAAGCCATTCCTGAAGGTAAAGGATCCATTATCGGTATCTATTCTATCTTCGGAGATACGAAACAACTCCGTTTTAGAAATCTTGAAGATGT
>JAHDFB010000007.1:0-52250 GCA_020628475.1 Saprospiraceae bacterium
CGAAATATGTGCCAAATAAAAAAAAGAGGCTGCCTACTTATGAGACAGCCTCTTTATAATGAATATTTTTTGATTTAAATTATCGAATCAACAATAAATCTCCTTTGAAAGATTGCGTTCTACCATCTAAATATTTGATTCGGACATTATATACATAAGTACCACTTGGTTGACGAACATTATTGAAATCTCCGTTCCATCCCGTTTCTGTCGCACATTCAAAATTATCGCATTCAAATACCTTCTGGCCCCATCGATTGAAGACAGAGAAATCTTCAATTTCTACTTCAGTAAGCCCTTCTAAGCCTTTACCGAAATCGATTAATCTGAAGACATCATTTAATCCATCCGCATTACCAGGTGAAAAAGCAGAAGGAATGTCAAATCGATTTTTTACACAGATATCTGCTCCTCCAGATCCCATACATCCTCGTTGATCAGTAATCGTCCAAGAATAATTGATAAATCGCTCTCCTTTGGCAGAGCCATCATCTCCCGGCAAATTCACAACAATAGGATTGGTCACTTCGCCTTCTATCACTTGGTTATCTACTGCCCAAACAATAGTAAAGATACCCCCTGGTGGTTCAGGGAAAATATTAGCGGTTAATGTTAATTCATCACCATAGAAATTACAAGTTGTATCTGGAACAACACTAATATCACCGCCGTATTCAATAACACCAATTTGCATGTTAGCCGAAATAGGGCAACCTTCAATTTCACCACTTACTGTAACTGTGGTAGAACTGTTGATATTATCCAAGAATGGATCTGGACAATCGTCACAAGAGAAAGTTCCTGAATCAGAATCCCATTCTATTTCTTCCAATTCTCCATTAGCTATGATTCCTAGTTGAACACCATCACCCGCACAAATTGAAGTATCTGCCAGTGAAATTTCTAAGCTTGGGTCCACCACGTTAATGGAAATAGTATCCATGGCAGAACATGCTCCATTAGTGGTAGTTCTGATATACATAGTAGTTTCTTCCGCTCCAATGACTAGGTTGTAATCGGAAGTCTCATTTTGAACACCAGTTCCAGGAACCCAATCATGTTCAATCAATGGGTATTGATAAGATTTATAGGCTGGAGAGACGAAGGTCACAACCTCTCCTTTACAATATGGATCCCGCACAGGAATAGCCTCGATTGGCATATCTGGTAATGAATCCACATACACGCGAATTTCATCTTCTGCACTACAAACCCCATTATTAACCATGACGGTAAAATCTGTAGTTACATTCGGGAATGCAATCGTTTCTCCACCAGTATTAACGGTAATAAATTCATCTGGAGACCAAGTGACATCTGCACCTTGAGGTTGGAAAATAGCAGATAGATTGATCGAATCTCCTAAACAAATACGTACGGAATCACCATTTGTAATCGTAATTTCATTCGGCAATACTTCGATAGAATAATTAAATGTGTCTGCACAGAATCCGCTTGGACTCGTAGCAATTAATTCATAGTCAATATCACCATCTGGTGTAGTCGTCGTAAATGGCGTAGTTGGATCATCTAAATAGGTATCCGGATTCCATTGGAATGTGGTACCATCAAATGAAAAGCCAAATTCATTTAATTCTAGCGTTGCATTCTGACAGACCACGGTATCTTCAAACAACGGTGTAATAATGGTGAAAGGATCAACATTGATCTCAATTTGATCGGTAGCAACACAACCACCCAATTCGACCGTAACCGTGATCGTTTGTGGGAAGCCAATAAATCCAAATGGTGGAATAACATCTGTGACAATGTCATTTGGTGATTCCACCGTTCCGAAATCATAGTCCCAAGTAATATTTCCGTCTGGTGCATTGGTGAATGCTGTCAGGGTAATCGTATCCCCGAAACACATATTTAAACTGTCATCTGTTATAATTTCTACTGTAGGATCAATACTATTGATATATATAGAATCGAATCCGATACATTCTGGAGAAGTAAATGGATCAATTTTTCCTTCAACATAAATCCATCCAGTATAACCACTTTCAACAATAGGATTCGAGATAAACGGATCACTGACCACATCAAATGGAGTCCATGTGTAATTATTAGCTCCAGTTGCCTCTACTTGAACACCAGAACCAGCACACGCGATTAAAGAATCTAATCCAGCTTCGATTTCAACTTGAATATTTTCTCGGATGAAGATTTCTGTTTTTACAACTTCAATATCGCCACATCCAAAATTTCTGAATAAAGAAATAATTAAAGTTTCATCACCTTCTGTAATGTCATCATCAAAAATAACGATAGGGAAATTAAATTCAACTTGTCCAGGTTCGAAGATAATGGTATCTGGCATGTCCAGTTCATAATCATCAGGATTAGTGGCGGTACCACTAATTACAACCGTATAAACCTGCTCTTCATCAATTGCTTCACTCAGTAATAGATTGATGGTATCTCCGGATGTACCTACACATTTTTCAACAAAATAATCCAATCCTGAACTAAACTTAGCTGTAATTTCAGGAGTTCCCGATTTAATTTCAGAGATAAAAACACCACTATCTAATGCCGTATCTGCACGATCCGCAATGGCAAATTTAAGGTGGTAAGTGGAACAGGGTTGAACCGTAGCAGATGCCGTTAATGTCTTCTTATTTCCTAAAAATCCAGAAGTAAGACCATCATATTGTACAGTCTGTCCATCTTGATTATTTCTGTAGTGTTCCCAATTCGTTAAGTGATTCACGGTATTCACCGAAACTGGCAAATCAGAACCAGGAATGATCGCCATGTTATCCTTCGTACCTAATTCAGGAATAGGAACGATGCCAGGACCTTCAATCAATAAGGCAAAAATATCATTAAAAGTACCCAGGAATTCAGGATACTCCTCGGATCCAAATATGTATTCAAAGGTCAATTCTTCAGTAAATACTTGAACATCGACTTCCACAATACATGCATCATTGGATAATTGTCCACCGTCATATAAGTCGGATAAAATGTCAAGATCTTCATCACCAGGAGTAAATAATCCAGTAGAAGCACCAGTATTATCATTCGGTCCAATGGCATTCACTGCCGAACCACAAGTTAATAGAAGTCCCTTTTCTATACCTAAGCCAGAATCTTCAGCATTTTCAACAATCGCATAAGCCTCACCTTCACAAATAATGGTATCAACGGTTACATTAGCAAGCGCAGTGGAGATTGCTTCTTCAATCTGCTCTTTGGTTGCTCCGTCTGTCAGTGTAAAAGGCTCTGGATCTTCACAAGGTGTTAATAAACACTCCCAATTCCCTTTAAATCCTTCGAAGTTCACACCACTGTTAGAAGTAAATACGATGGTCAAACAAGAATCTGCCTGTACAGTGTAACAAACACCTCCACCACCATCATCAAATCCACCTCCATTGATTTCAGTAATAAAAGGAGAATTTGCATCTGGTCCATTGAAGAATTGGATATTATCTCCATCAAAACCACCCTCAATATTGAAGTATTCCATATTGAATACTAAACATTGGTGAAATTCCTTTGGACAAATAGTAAATGTAAATTCTTCATTGTCACCGTAGTTGCCATCAGGTCCACCACTATCATACAAGGTTCCAGTACAATCATCGGAAAATTCTTCATCGATATTGACGTCCGGTGATTTTTCTTCTATACATAATTTAAAATCACCTTCCGCATTGTTGTCGCCGTAATTATCTACACGTATATAGTAAAGTTCATTCGGCGTTAAATTAATCAAGTCTAAAGACACAACGACTTCACCTACAGCACCGGTTACACAATCATTTAAGAATAGATTGTCTTCAGCACAAAATCCCCTGTAGATCGAATATTGGACATTGTCAATAGGGCCATTGTCACCTTCATCTGTTGCCGTTAAAGTAACGGTATAGTCAACAATCACGGCGTCCGTAATAAATTGAAACCATACATCATTTTCTGGCGGATTATTGATGAAACATCCAGGTTCATTATCATTCCCTACGTCAGTTGGAGTTGCATTTTCATTGGTGTAAACATCCTCTGGACATACAGGGGCAACACCTAAATCAATAACGCCTGCACAGTCGTCATTAGTTGGTTGGGCCCATGCCATTTGGAGGGAAAATAATAAAATTAGACAGTATAAATATCTCATAAATTCTATAAATTCTAGTTTGGCTAGTATCGTTGCAAGATACATACATGACTGCAAAAAGGATCAGCACGATGCACGCATCATCTAATTAGTACAATAATAAAGAAAACTAGAAAATATCAATGAATATTCGGGCTATTTACATTTACCGATTATCATATTTATGTCTTTTAAACTTATATATGAGTTTTTTGGATGCCATTCGGTCGAGATGAAATTAACGATATTACAAATCTCAATTTCACTCAATTCGTCCAAGCCCACCATAGGCGTTGAATAGCTTTTGCCATTGACAGTCAGAGTTTTGTCGATGCCGAAACGAATGATGCAAGCCAGCTCTTCGTAGTTGTTTTCTAGGTAATCGGATTGAGCAATCGGCGGATAGAGACTTCTTAATCCTTGTCCATCGGCTCCATGACAATTCGCACAATGATTCAGGTATAATTGTCGCCCCTGAGAAAAGCCTTTAGAACATTGTGTATAGAAAAATAAAGTCGCAAATACACCGATTAATATGGCGAATCGCATTCCTTGTTGGAGGAAAATTTGGGACCAATCACGAGAACGATTATTGTGCATATTCTTGTAATAACTTGTCTATATCTTCCAGCAATTCATCAACTTCATTTGGATCCGTTCCCTCTGCAAAAGCTCGAATTCGTCGGTCTTTATCGATCAAGACAATTTTTCCTGAGTGATTTATACCACCAGGGGCTTCGTTATCTTCGACGACGATATTCATGTAATCCTGAGCAAAGCCTCGAATCACTTTTTTATCACCGGTCACCAAATTCCACTTAGGAGCATCAATTTCCAGATTATCCGCATAAGCTTTTAGAGCGGCGATGGTATCTCGTTTCGGATCTAAGGTGTGCGACAGAAGCATGACATCTGGGTTGTTTTCGTACTTGTCATAAATTCGGACCATTTGGGACATTACTGTTGGACAAATCGTAGGGCAGGTGGTGAAAAAGAAATCAGCGACATAAATTTTGTCCTTATAGCTTTCGTTGGTAATAGTTTCACCATTATGATTCGTGAAACTAAAATCTCGTATTTTATGTGGAATTTCTTTGCCATCGACAATGGTCGGAACGCCTAATACGGGAAGTGTGTCTTCCGATGTGCAAGCGGTGAACAAAACAATAGCTACAAGAATGTATAATGGCATGAATCTCATAATCGTATTTCTAACAATGAATTGGTTGAATCTATAAAAAACACAAAAATATGTCTTTTTAATTCTTCAATTTTGTATCAATATTAAAACTTAATGAAACAATGCTTTGTTTAAACATTGTCTAAATTAGTATACGCTAAAACTGGCTCATATGAAAAGTGATACTGCAATTGTTTGGTTCCGTCAAGATCTAAGGTTGCATGATAATGAGGCCATTTGGGAAGCTAGCCGAAATGCCAATAGAATCATTCCCGTTTATGTATTCGATGAGCGCGTTTTTAAAGGGGAAACATCTTTCGGTTTTAAGAAAACGGATGTTTTTCGAACAAATTTCATTATCGAATCTATACAAAATCTTCGAAGACTTTTACAAAAAAAGAACAATGATGTGCTGGTGCGTATTGGCAAACCAGAAGAGATATTGGCCGAAATTGCCAATCAATTCAATGCATCATGGATTTATTGCAATCGTGAACGTACCCAGGAAGAAGTCGATGTACAGAATGCCTTAGAAAAAAATCTTTGGCTTACGGGTAAAGAATTGAGATATACAAGAGGTAAAATGTTGTACTACACAGCAGATTTACCCTTTCCCATTACGCATACACCGGATGTATTTACGCATTTTAGAAAGGAGGTTGAGAAATTTATCAAAGTAAGAGAGCCTTTACCTTCAGAATTAATCAGTTTAGGAGAAAAAGTGAGTGATTTGGATTACGGTGCGATTCCTACTTTGAGTGACTTTGGTCATGATGATATAGGGGCTTACGCCCAAAAGTTTAGGGGAGGAGAGACGGAAGCCCTTTCGCGTTTACGCTATTATTTATGGGAGACAGATCATGTGGCTAGCTATAAAAAAACGAGAAATGGACTCCTAGGCATGGATTATAGCTCCAAGTTTTCCGTATATCTATCACAAGGTTGCCTTTCACCAAAAACCGTATATCATGAAATAAAAAAATACGAAGAAGAACGTACGGCCAATGATTCTACATATTGGCTGACCTTCGAACTACTTTGGCGGGATTTTTTCAGATTGATGGGTAAAAAGCATGGCAACGCCATCTTTCAAAAAAATGGAACCTTGGGAGTTAGCAATAAAACCCTCACAGAAGATCGAATCAAATTTGAAAAATGGGCAAGCGGAAATACAGGAATTCCGTTTATCGATGCCAATATGAAAGAATTGAATCAAACTGGTTTTATGTCGAACAGAGGACGACAAAATGTTGCCAGTTTTCTGGTCAATGATTTGCAAATCAACTGGTTAATGGGCGCAGAGTATTTTGAAAGCCTATTGATAGACTACGATCCTTGCAGTAATTATGGCAACTGGAACTATATCGCAGGAGTAGGCAGTGATCCTCGTACGGATCGATACTTTAACATTTATTCGCAAGCGAAACGCTATGATCCCCAAGGCAGTTATGTAAAAGCCTGGCTACCTCAATTGAAAAAATTGAGCGAAGGTGAAGTACATCTTCCAGACAGAATTTCTCAAGAAGTACTGAAAAACAAAGGTGTTCAATTGGGGAAAAACTATCCTAAGGCAATCGTCAATTCCGAAAAGTGGAATTAAGGCTGCTCAATTACAATAAAACGAATAGAATCTAATTTCATTCGTGCCTTTAAAAATGCTTTCATTTTATCACGTGTCGAAGGACTGATTTTTTTAGGAGTGTCTAATATGAATGTAGAAGTCTCCAACATATTCTCATCAAGAACAGAGCGATACATGGTGGCATACGATAGTTCATGTTCTTGATCGAAAACAATTTTAAATTCTTTCGTAATATCTACGACCTGCGTAGAATCTGTTACATGTTCTTTCAACTGCGCTTCAGCCTCACGAATTTCTTTTTCCCGCCGAGCAATCAGTTCAATATTGTTTAGTTTACTTTCTAAGTCTTCAACCTTTTCAAGATTTACCTCGCTAGATTTAATAATGACGATCTTCCAATTTTTAAGACCTAAATCGCGTAGACTTTGCTCATATATGGGAATATTATCTTGATTGATTCGATTTCCATATACCTTCAAAACAAGTGTCGAGACACTATCGGTTTCAATTTTGTCATAGCTATCCAATAAAATCTGATCTTTTCCAAATTCGCTGTCGATAAAAGTCCGTATGGCGTTCTTGGTATTTAAACTATCCAAGACATTGTCTAATATGAAGAAAGACGGAATTACAATCAATAAAGAAAATATCAAAACGACAATTCTATTTCTTAGACGTTCCTTTGGATTGACATACCGACGATAAGGAAATCTCAAGTATCGTACGATCAAATAGGTCGAAAGAGAAATAAAACTGGTGTTAAGTATGAATAAATAAAAAGAACTGAGAGCAAAATTCCAATTACCTTTAGCCAATCCAAAACCTGTGACACATAATGGAGGCATTAATGCCGTTGCAATAGCTACACCAGGTAAGGTCGTAGAAATATCTTTTCTTGCAATGGATATAATGCCGGCGAGTCCTCCAAAAATAGCCACCATGACATCCAGCGTAAGAGGTTCAGTTCTTGCCTCGATAGAAGGTGTTACCTGTCCAAAAGGAGAAAAGTAGAAATAGATGAAACTAGTAATAAGGGCGATAATGATGGCGGCCGAAAAATGTATAACGCTCTTCTTAACAACCTCCTTATCATTAATTCCAATACCCAATCCTATTCCCAATATGGGGGACATCAACGGAGAAATTAACATGGCCCCAATGATCACGGCATCCGAATTTCGATCCAATCCGATGGAAGCTATGATAATTGAACACATCAACATCCAGGAATTTGCGCCGGACATGGACTTTTTTGCCTTGATTTCATCAATGGTACCTTGTTTATCTACACCTTTTTTAAGATCGACGATATCAAGAAAAAACTCCTTGATATAGCTCAATCCATAGGTTTTTTCACTTCCGTTCTTTTGGTTATTTGTGCTATCTGAGTTCATGGTATTATGAGTTTAATAAGCTGCCATCTTGCATGATCAACAATCGATCACTTAAATTCCCCAATTCCTGATTATGGGTGACAATTACAAAACTTTGGGCAAAATCCTTTCGCATATTGAGAAATAATTGATGCAACTCTTCAGAGCTTTCTTGATCTAGGTTTCCCGAAGGTTCATCAGCGAAAATGAGTATAGGATCATTAATCAAAGATCGGGCAACTGCAACGCGCTGTTGTTCACCACCCGAAAGCTGACCTGGTTTGTGATCCAATCGATCGCTCAAACCTAAATAATCTAAAATCTCCTTGGCTTTATCTTCAACAATCTTTGATTTTTGACCTCCTATGAAGGCGGGAATCAAAACATTTTCTAAGGCGCTAAATTCGTTCAGAAGATGATGGAATTGAAAAATAAAACCGATTTTTTGATTCCTAAATCTTGCTAAATCTTTAGAAGAGAATTGAGCGATATCCTTTTGATCAATACTCAATTTTCCAGCATCCGAACTATCTAAAGTTCCTAAAATTTGAAGCAAAGTAGATTTTCCAGAACCAGACTTTCCCATGATAGCCACAATTTCCGCTTCGGACACTTCAATATCAATTCCTTTCAACACCTCTAGACTACCAAAAGATTTTTTTATACCCTTGGCTTCTAAAATTTTATTTTTCAACACCTATTTTTTAAAATTTTTAATCTTCTGAAAATCAATGAATTATTTTGTAAAACCTTGATGATTTATATTTTTTTTAAGAATTAATTAAGATTTTCAAAAATAAAAAAAAATCTTTTCCAGTTAATTCAATGTTACATCTCTGGATTCATCAAAGCAACGAGGATGATTCGGTGATTTTCAAACCAATATCCGATTCGATCCAAAAGTAATTAAAAGAAATTACAAGCATACAAACTCACTATTTTTTTCGTTCTTATTAGAATAAGCTTAATTTTGCGGTTCTAAAAATCAGATTGTCTCTTTTATGAAGATTCTTCAACTATGTAAAAAATTCCCGTATCCATTAAAAGATGGGGAATCCATAGCTGTTACTTATTTATCACGTGCCTTACATGAATTGGGTTGTCAAATGACCCTACTTTGTATGAATACAACAAAGCATTATACCGATATAGCTGAGTTACCATCTGATTTCAATCATTATGAAAATATCCATGTTACAGAATTGGATAACGCTGTTAAGCCCATAGAAGCATTCAAGAATTTATTCTCAAAAGATTCGTATCACGTTTCTAGGTTTATCTGCAACGAATTCAAAGAAGAACTGATCAAATTACTGAAATCACAGAAATTTGATATTGTTCAATTGGAAACCTTATACCTGGCGCCTTATGTAGAGGTAATAAGAGAGCACAGTGACGCCCTCATCACGATGAGAGCACATAATGTGGAACATGAAATTTGGGAGAGAATAACCAAGAATACGAAGTTGTTACCCAGGAAATGGTACATATCGTATTTAACTAAAAAATTGAAACGATTCGAATTGGATCGTCTCAATGACTATGATTATTTAGTAGCCGTGACGGATAAAGACCTCAAAAAATTCAAGAAGTTAGGCTATAAAAATGGTGCGGTTGCTTCACCCATTGGTATTGATGTAACAGATTACAATAATAAAGATTTACAATACGATAATCTTTCCATGTGCTTTATTGGTTCCTTAGATTGGATGCCCAATTTGGAAGGATTGGATTGGTTCTTAGATCATGTTTGGGGACAAGTGAAGACAAAGTTTCCAGATCTTGAATTCCATGTCGCCGGAAGAAATACGCCGTCCAAGATTAAGAATCTAGAAAGTGAAAATCTAAAGATTCACGGCGAGGTATCTTCAGCCATTCAATTTATAGATGCGCATCCGATTATGCTCGTTCCGCTTTTTAGTGGTAGCGGTATGCGCGTAAAAATATTGGAAGGATTAGCACTGGGAAGAATCATAATTACGACCTCCTTGGGACTCGAAGGTATCGATGCACAACATATGAAAGAAGTCATGATTGCGGATACACCAGAGGAATTTATGCGATGTATTGATTTCTGTCACCACTATCCCAACAAATTAAAGGAGATATCAGAACGTGCAAAGACTTTTGTTAAACGTCATTATGACAATCAAACCAATGCTTATGACCTCAAAAATCTCTACATGAGATTATTAAAGAAGTATAAGCCAGAATCTATAGGAATTCAATAATTCCTTTCGTTTAAGAAGCTCCAATTATTGATTTAAATGCTAGCTTTGATGCTCAAATGCAGCATAAGCCAACGATAGTAATTCTAAGTCCAAGATTTCCCTTTCCGATTGAAAAAGGGGACAAATTGAGATTATACCATCAAATCTCTGAATTATCCGCTTATTTCAATATTCAATTAATTTCATTGACTGAAAACACCATTGAGAAAAATCATTTGGACAAACTAAAAAGTCTCTGTGCAGCAGTGCATTTAATCGAACAAAAGAATTGGCTGAATGTTCGCGCAATTCTGCGATCCTTCGGACAAGGCCAATCCATTCAAGAAAGCTATTATTATAGCAAATCCATTCAACTTGAAATCGATCGTCTGATAGAACAAATCAGTCCGGATGTCATTTTTGTTCAATTAATAAGAATGGCCAAATATGTAGAGCATACGAAGATTCCAAAACTAATCGATTATATGGACGCAATGTCTCTCAATATGTTTAGAGAGGCAGAAAAGCAATCATTTCCGCTATCATATATATATAGAAGAGAGTCCAATTTGTTGAAGAAATCTGAAGCTCTGATGTCGCATGTCTTTGATGAGAAGTTTATCATCTCAGAGCAAGATTTGAATTATTTAGAATCAATTGGAGTAAAAGACCTTCAGGTGCAAAGCAATGGAGTGGATTTGTCCTATTTTAACGCTGAAAACATCCAAGAATCTGTGGAATATGATCTTGTTTTTGTAGGTAACATGGGCTATCTACCAAATGTCCAAGCCGTAGAATATTTGGTAAACAAGGTGCTCAAACCATATTTGCCAAATTGCAAAGTATTGATTGCAGGAGCAAGACCTCACGATCGTGTTTTAAAACTTCAGAGTAATCAGGTAGAAGTATCTGGTTGGGTAGAAGATATTCGAAGCGCGTATTTAAAGGGAAAAGTGGTCGTGGCTCCAATATTTACTGGAGCAGGACAACAAAATAAAATTTTAGAAGCAATGGCTCTTGGAAGACCTTGTATTACTACATCTCAAGTCAACGCAGCCATAAAGGCATTACCGAATAAAGAAATTGTAATTGCAGACTCCACAGATGAATTCCAAGAACAGATTAAATTGCTTTTAAACAGTTCCGAAAATAGACAAAAGATTGGAAGAAATGCACGTATCTTTGTGGAACAAAATTTCAAATGGGAAAAGCAAGTTTCGGTGTTGCGATCAGCTTTGTGCAAACTTGCCAAACAGGATAAATAGATGAGTAAAGTAGATTTAGTATATCAAGATATTCAATTGGACACCATTCCAGAAGCTATTGAAGCTATTAAAAAAGGAGAAGTCATCATTGTTGTGGACGATGAAGATCGTGAAAATGAAGGCGATTTTATCTGTGCAGCAGAAGCCATCACTCCTGAAATTATCAATTTCATGGCTCAATACGGACGCGGATTGATTTGCACGCCTATCAAAGAGAGCTTAGCGGATAAATTGGAACTAAATCCTATGGTGAGTTCAAATACGGCTTTACACGAAACTGCATTCACGGTATCGATCGATTATTTGAAGAAAGAATGTTCTACAGGAATTTCAGCATACGATCGAGCAACGGGAATCAAAGCATTAACAGAACCACAGACCGTAGCCACAGATTATGCTCGACCTGGTCATATTTTTCCATTGAGAGCCAAAGAAGGAGGCGTTCTACGTCGAACAGGACATACAGAAGCAGCAGTCGATTTAGCAAAAATGGCCGGTTATTTTCCGGCAGGTGTGTTAGTCGAAATCCTAAATGAGGATGGCTCGATGGCTCGACTTCCTCAGCTAAGAGTAATTGCCGATAAGCATCAGTTGAAATTGATCTCCATTAAGGATCTTGTTTCCTATAGAATGACTACAGAGCGAATTGTCCGGAAAGAATTCGAAACCGAGTTAAATAGTAAATACGGAACCTTAAAAGCGGTTGCTTATAGCCAAGTAACAACAGGAGATACGCATTTGGTATTGATCAAAGGTGATATTAGCCAACAAGAAGAAGTCTTGGTCCGTGTCCATTCTAGCAGTGAAACGGCCGATATTGTTTCTCATTTATTTGGTGATGGAGGGAAGGTTGTAGAAAAATCATTGGCTAAAATAGCCGATGAGGGTCAAGGCGTATTTTTGTACATGAGGCACGGTGAAAAAGGAGAATCTATTATCAATAAACTAAAAGAAATTGATAATGATCCGAATAATGATCCATTAAAATCGAATGTGCAAAGAGATTTTGGGGTCGGAGCCCAAATATTGAGAGACTTAGGGATCCGGAAAATAAAGTTGGTAACCAACAATCCCAAGAAGCGCATCGCATTAAATGGGTATGGCTTAGAAATTACGGAAACCGTAGGATTATAAGATTCGATTAAAATTGAGGACAAAAAGCACTGTCTTCTATAACTTCTCCAGTATAAGAGACGGAAATTTCAAAGACACCTAAGCCTTGCGCTTGATTGACCACATCTCGCATGTTGATATCATAACTGATACCGAGTAACATATTACTTACTTCAAAACCTGCAAATGAGGTGACATGGGCTATTCCCAAACCGCTGACGGAATTGGACGCTCGTACAAAAAGTCCCGTATGTAAGGCAGTTTTGTTATTACTTAATAAATCATAACGGATTGTACTTCCCAATAGACTCTGAATATGAGATCCCTGAACTTGTGCGATGATTCGTGGAAAAATTGAAATACGATAGTTCAGTTGATGTTTTGTGCTGGCTTGCACTCCAAATAATAGAGGAAGTCGATTAACTTTAACCAAGTCAGGATCATTATTATCACTTTTCTTCCAAAAAGAAACATTCGGATTGCTGAGATGCTTTGTTGTAAAGCCTAAAAACATCGAATGTTTTTTACTAAACTCATTGGAATAATTCAACCCAATTCCAAAATCCGCTACAGCAAAATTATTCGCCTGTAAATCTTCAATCGTTTCACCTTCAAATCCATTAACATTGTTGAACTGATCCTCGAAAAATAAATTTTCATAATTGATATTCTTTTGAATCAAACCCGTTTCAAATCCTAGACTGAGGTATTGGTTGGTATATTGACTTAGAGCCTTGTGAAAGGCAAAAGATACACTCAAGGCATTGGTGTTCTGTTCGATCAATGAAGTTCTGTCCGAGAAGAATTTCAATCCAGCTGCACCGTAATCCGATTTTTTCTTTTCATTACCCAATAAAAAACGGTATTCTCCATTGAAGGCGTAGGTGGCAATCGGTACAGGACTGACAACTCTCCAAGCATCTCGGTAAATGGCACCAACTCGATAAGTACCATTGAAAGTACCGGTTAGCGCAGGATTTAAACTAAGTGGTGTGGCATAATATTGAGAAAAGTCAGCATCTTGAGCGAGTAAACCTCCTTGCGTGACCAACATTAAAATCATGAATCTCAATATCCTCATATCTATATTTTTTGCAAATGTACAAAGCTAGAACGAATAATCTTAGATTATAGTTTGTCCAAGAGGCATTGATACTTGCATTTTTTGGTATAATTTATGCAGTATAATACCAGAAGTATCGTTTAGAACAAGAGTATTACTGATTAGGCAAATATATGGCTGGACGGAAAAAGAAGAAAAAGTTGATGAAAAGAGCAAGTCTACCATTCGCGGTATGCGTGGTGGCCTGTAGCCCTGTTCGTAAACGTCCTTCTGACACCGAGGAAATAGTAACACAATTATTGTTTGGTGAATGCGTAGAAGTACTTCTCAAAAAACACAATTCTTGGATGCAAGTTCGTTGCCTTTGGGATAATTACGTCGGCTGGATTGATGCAAAACAAGTTGTTCAAGTCAGTCAAGAAGAAGTGGATCAGTACGATCAATCTCCTGTATATGCCTTAGATCTCGTCCAAAGCCTCTCGATGGAGGACAAGACCTTTCCAATATTAATGGGAAGCCGACTTCCAAATTTTGATGGATTACACTGTAAGGTACATGATGAAAAATGTGTGTTTAACGGTACCGTGATTTGTCCAGATAAACTAGAAAGTATTACGGCAGAATTGGTCGAAAGAATAGCACGAAAATTCATCCATGCCCCTTATCTGTGGGGTGGACGATCTGTATTTGGTATCGATTGTAGCGGATATACCCAGCTGGTTTTCAAATTGTTGGGTATAAGAATACCACGTGATGCCTCTCAACAAGTTCAAGAAGGGGACGTAATTGATTTCTTAGAAATGACCCAAGTAGGGGATCTTGCTTTTTTTGAAAACGAAGCCAAAAAAATCATACACGTCGGAATCATTTTACCGGATGACAAGATCATACATGCCAGTGGTCAAGTACGGATTGATCGCTTGGATCATCAAGGTATTTATGATAAAAAACGAAAAAAGTACACACATAAATTTCGAGTTGCAAAAAGAATCTTAAAGCTAGATGAAGGCATAGAAATTTCTTAATTTTGTGCTTCTTTTTAAATGACAATAGCTTCATGGATATAAAAAATAATATACTCGAAACAATCGGTAATACCCCTTTAGTCAAATTAAATAAAATTACAAAGGACCTTCCTTGTACTGTGCTGGCTAAGGTAGAATCTTTTAACCCAGGGCATTCTATTAAGGATAGAATGGGATTAAAAATGGTGCAGGATGCGATTGATGCAGGTCGAATTAAACCAGGTGGAACCTTTATCGAATGTACTTCAGGAAATACGGGTATGGGAATTGCACTTGCTGGATGTGTCATGGGCTACAAATGTATCTTCACAACCTCTGATAAGCAATCCAAAGAGAAAATAGATATCCTGAAAGCTATGGGAGCAGAGGTGATCGTCTGTCCGACCAATGTGGAACCAACGGATCCAAGATCCTATTATTCCGTAGCAGAAAAGTTGAGTAAAGAAATACCGAATTCTTGTTGGCTCAATCAATACGATAATCCAAGCAACGCGGTGGCACACTACGAATCTACCGGACCAGAAATTTGGGCGCAGACCCAAGGCAAAATAACCCATCTTGTGGTTGGAGTAGGTACTGGAGGAACCATCAGTGGTACGGGGAAATATTTAAAGGAACAGAACCCAGATATTAAGATTTGGGGAATCGATACGTACGGTTCCGTCTTTAAGAAATATAAAGAGACAGGAATTTTTGACGAAAAAGAAATATACCCTTACATCACTGAGGGAATTGGCGAAGATATTCTTCCTGAAAATGTGAATTTCGACATCATAGATATGTTCGAAAAAGTGACCGATAAAGACGGCGCCATATATACGAGAAGATTGGCCAAAGAAGAAGGGATTATGATGGGATACTCTGCTGGCTCTGCGGTGGCTGGCTTGATACAATTGAAAGACCAGTTGAAGGAAGATGATGTAGTGGTGTTAATCTTACATGATCATGGAAGTAGATATGTTGGGAAAGTGTATAATGATGATTGGATGCGTGAGCGAGGTTTCTTAGAAGAGGACTTACGTGTAAAAGATTTGATCCGTATGAAATCTACTGATCATTATTTAAGTATTGATGAGAATACTACGGTGAAGGAGGCTCTGCAAATCATGAAAGAAAAGGATATTTCTCAAATGCCCGTGCAATCTGGTGATTCCATGGTAGGTTCTATTACCGAGGCATCCGTTTTAAATTTCTTATTGGATAGTCCTATGAAAAATGCGGATGAGAAGGTGTCTAAAATTATGGGAGAACCATTTCCAACGGTAGAGGCAGACATGGCTTGTAAAGCTTTGAATCGTTTTATCAGCAAAGATGTACCAGCGGTTTTATCGAGAGATGCAAAAGGGGATTTGGCCATTATAACACAGTACGATATTATCCAAGCCTTATAATAAACGTATAATAAAATTATGATTCCATGAGGGCTCTAGCTCGATCTAGGTCCTCTTGTGTGTCGATTCCGAAGCCTTGATAATCAACAGCAGTCGCACAGATGTCATAGTTGTTTTCTAACCAACGCAACTGTTCCAACATCTCTATTTTTTCTAAGGTACTAGTAGAAAGGGTCGTCAAGGCTTGCAGTGTTTCAGATTTAAAGGCATACATTCCAATGTGCTTTTTTATGCGATGCTGGATGTTCGCATCTCGATTATAGGGAATAGATGATCTAGAAAAATAGAGGACCTTCTGTTGCTTATTCGTAACAAGTTTGACCACATTCGGATTATTTTGATCAGGAGCAGGGCCTTCCGTATATAAAGTTCCTATTGGCGCAATGGACGTCGCCATCAATTGAATCAGTGCATGAATTTCAGATGACTGGACCATAGGCTCATCGCCCTGTACATTAACGATATAGTCAAAGGAACCTTGAATCAATCGAGCGGCTTCTGCAACACGATCGGTTCCACTGACATGATGAGCACTGGTCATAATGACATCGATATTACGCTCTGCACAATGTTCAAATATGATGGGATGATCCGTCGCAACGACCACTTTTGAAGCGATTTCGACAGATAAGCAATTATTGTAAACATGTTCCAATATGCTCATCCCAGCGATGGTCTTTAATAATTTAGCAGGCAATCGGGTAGAGTGATAACGAGCTGGAATAACAATAAGAACACGATTCATCATAAAAGAAACTTTTCAATCAATGTAAAAGTAGAAAATCTCTTCTAATACATCAGGTATCGACCTGGTCTGGTATGAGATGGATGCAAATGTCTGCAGGCACAATAATGGTGAATGATAAGAGTTACATTAGTATGGCCCCGGAAATATTGCCATGATTACACCAATGTTTCTTCAATTATAAAGCGAAAAAAAGTACGACCATAAGGCAAATTAAACCGTTGAAAATTCAATTCAAAAAATTGGATTGATTTTTGTAGTAGATTTGTTGTCAAAATATTATACATTAAAGTATTATTTAATATATTTGTATTTCAAACCGATTATTATGAAGCGTTCTATGCATTTTTTGTTCGTGATGTTGCTTCTTACAGTACCATCCGTGTATGTATCAGCCAATAGTTCATTAATTCCAGAAAAATTAATTCTTAAGGCAGATGATCATCTTGGAATCATTTATACCCATGCCCTCCAAAAAAATCAAACCATTTACGGTTTAGCTAAATTTTTCAATACGAATATTGATAAAATTTCGGAGGCAAATCCTGGAGTTCAATTGAATGCGATTAAATTAAATCAACACGTGAACATTCCGATTAATACGGATATGATCTCCAGTGAAAGAAATTTATCGCCATCAAAAAGCTATATTCCGGTGTTTTACACAGTAAAAGCTAAAGACAATCTGTTCCGTATTTCGAAGGTTTACTTCGACCAATCTATTGATAATGTTATGAAAATCAATAAATTGAATAGTATGGAATTGAGCGTAGGTCAAAAGCTTCTAGTAGGCTGGTATGAATATAATCCTGTATATAAGAAACGATTGGCTTGGGACAAGAAGGGTATTGAAGTGGATGCTAATCTGGATTATCAGATAACACATACAGCCAGTCCAAGGCCCAAACATTCACCGAGTTCTGAAGGATTGGTTTTTGACAAAGTTATTAGCTCTCGAGATGAAGTCGTATCAGATATTACCAATAATAAAATTGAAGAGAATCCGGTACATAAGCACAAAGAGGAACCGGTTGTAAAAGAATCGAAGCCGACTGTTACGGATCAAGAAGATCAAGCTGTATTGGAAGAAAAGGTAGAATCTCCCAATTCAGAAATAGAAACTGTCGATGAAGTAAGCTCAGAAGAAAGTTTGGAATTAAGCTCAGATCCTTTTGAAAATAGAAATGAAATATATCAAGGAGCTTATGAAGGAAAACCAGTAGTGAAATCAGATAATCTGAGAGCGCAATGGAATCCTAAATCAAAGGATAAAGTAAATCTATTTGCCTTGCATGCGACGGCTAAAACCAATTCTTACATTGAAATTTACAATCCAATGTTAGATCGAAAAGTCTTGGCAAAAGTGGTCGGAAATATTCCTCCTAAAGCATTCAAGAAGAATGTCGATCTAATCGTATCGCCTAAAGTAGCGGAAACGCTCGGAGCAAAAGACAAAAAATTCTTCGTCAAAGTTCGTTTTATAGAATAATCTGGAACTTATTTATTCAGAAAGTCGCCCTGAAATGAATGGGGTAGTAATTGGTGGATACTATCGTAAATCCATACGTTGCGATCATGACCTACGAGATATATTTTGATAGGACTGGATTGTCTTTGTTGATATTCCATCAAAACTTGCCGACAAGCACCACAAGGAGGAGCAGGGATATCATCGGGCCCTAAAGGAGCTGAAGTACTGATGGCCATGGCTCGAAATTCTGCATCTGGACAGTGCATAGAAGCATAAGAAAGCGCCACGCGTTCAGCACAGAGGCACAAGGGATAACTTGCATTTTCTTGGTTGGCGCCATGCAACAAGGTTCCGCTCGTTGTTAAAATGGATGCACCTACATAGAACTTAGAATACGGAGCGTAGGCCAATTTTCTTGCTTCGATGGAAGATGAAACCAATGCTTGAATTTCTTCTGAAAGCGAGTCAAATTCTTGTACTTTCATTGTTGCTATTTGTACGAAGATACTAAATATATTGATACCGCAAAATCCCATTAAAAGTAGGAGACAGCCCTCAAAATCGCCTATCTTTACCCTTTATGTTCAATACGAGTCGTTCAATCTTTCAAGACCCCATAAAAGCAAATCAGCTCGCTTCGCTTTTTCGCTATGGGATCAGTGTATTGATCAGCATTCTTTTAGTACGATTTCATTGGACAAAGGATGCCGTTGGTGCTTTTGAATATCTTTTACTCTTTGCACTGACCTTTAGTTTCTTCTGGACCTATGCCTATTCGAATGCCATACTTTCTAGATTGGCTAAAATGACAGAAACGGACCAAAATCAAAGCCTTCAACAAATTTTCTATCAATTGATAATGATCGGCATCGTCATGGCAGGAATGGTTTGGGTGATAATGTCCAATACGAATGTTATCGATACAACATATTGGTCTACATCCATCTTTTGGATGGTGGCCTTGTATGTATTTGTACAAATAATCAATCCTCTACCAGAGACGATATTTATATTAAAAAAACAAGCAAAATCTATTCTCCTGTACCAGGCTTGTATATACGCCATACAATTCGGGATTATAGCAGTGGCGATACTCCAATCTTGGACCATACAACAGGTTTTTCAAGCCTATCTATTGTGGCAAGTGGCTCGATTAATATATTTGTTTTGGTTGGTAAAACCCCATCAAGCCATTCAATGGAGTCTACAGAAACGATGGTTTTTATATGCTGTTCCACTGGTTCTACATTTTATATTAGGAAGCGGTATGGACTATTTAGATGGACACATTGTTTCTTGGTATTACGATGAAGAACAATTTTTATATTATCGTTATGGAGCCAGAGAACTACCATTTTCATTATTGTTACTCAATGCGCTGGGAGTCTCAATGATTCCTATTTTATCAAAGAATATAACTGATATAACAGAACTTCGTTATCGTGTTCAACGATTGGGTCGATGGCTTTTTCCCGTTTCCATCGTATTTCTTTTTGTAGCACCTTTTCTGTTTCAATGGATATACGGAGAAGCCTTCATTCAATCTGCTGCTGTATTTAATATCTATATATTAATAATTACGAGTAGAATTTTACTACCTCATGTGATCTTATACGCAAAGGAAGATAATCGAGCATTGATGTATTTTTCTGCCTTGGAACTAATCGTTAATCTCGTGTTGAGTCTTATATTGATTCAATATTGGTCTTATTATGGTGTCGCGATGGCAACGGTGATTGCTTTTCTATTCAATCGAATCCTAAGTATATGGTATTGTAAAAAGAAGTTTGAAATCGGGCTCAATGCCTACCTTCCCGTTAAAGAATATGCTCTATTTACTATGTTGTTGCTAATTTCCTTTTTGCTAAGCTATCAATGGTTACTTTTATGACGATCAACGATTATTTACCTCAATTTCAAGCTTCCTTGGCTACTATGTATGATGATCGTGCCATTCAAACCATACTGGGCGAATTGATACATTACAAGACCTTCGATACATACACGGTGGAAGAAGTTTTACAGCGCTTGCGCCAAAACGAACCCTATCAGTATATTGCCGGTAAAGCATATTTCTATGATTTTGAATTGGCAGTAAATGCCCATACTTTGATTCCTAGACCAGAAACGGAAGAATTGGTGCATTGGATTTTGGGAAATAACACCCAAAAAGAACCTGTTATCCTTGATATTGGAACGGGCTCTGGATGTATCGCTCTTGCCTTAGCGAAACATATACCAGCAGCCAAGGTTTTTGCCATGGACGTCAGTGAACAAGCTTTAGAAATCGTGCATATCAATGCCAAGAACTTAGAACTGTCCGTAGAATGTATACAAATGGATGTGTTAAGTTGTGAGAAATTACCTGCTAACTATGATATCATCGTTAGCAACCCACCTTATATTCCAGAAAACGAAAAAAGCCTGATGCATGCCAATGTACTTCAATACGAACCACATACGGCATTATTTGTAGAAGATAATGAACCACTGATTTTTTATCAGAAAATTGCAATACTAGCATCGCAAGCTCTAAAGCCATCTGGAATGCTATACTTTGAATGCAATGAGTACAATGCGAAAAGGGTACAGGAAGATTTAGAAGCGCGACAATTCAGTCAAATCGAACTCAAAAAAGATATGCAGGATAAGGATAGAATGATTAGAGCAAGATATCTATAAGACTTTAGCCACCTGCACGTTTGGTGTTCGAATAGCCTTCTTTTTTAAGTAAGTCTACGATTTTGTCAACATGATTTCCCTGAATGATAATTTCTCCATCCTTAGCAGTACCTCCGACACCACATTTTGACTTGAGCATTTTTGCCAAGACCGTCAATTCGTCTTCTTCCAATTCCAATCCAACCACGAGACTGACTTCCTTGCCACCACGATTTTTTCGATCCCGTCGCACACGAACGACCATGTTAGATTTAGGCGTATCCGTCGATTCTTCTTCGTTAAACTCCAATCGCAAATCATTAAAAAAAGCATTGCCACTTTCACTTGTGGTAAATACCAAGGTATCTCGATTATTATTGGATTTATTTTTCTTGCCCATATGGCTTTCTTTTCCAGTTGTGATTAATCATTCTGAGTACCAGCAAAGATAAATCTTTTGTACCTATTTCAGAATTTGAAAGGGCAATGATACCCGTTTTGGTTTCGGGAACAAAATGGATAGCAGCGGTATGTCGATTAGACCGTCCGGAGTGGGTGTAGACCGTGTATTTTTTATTTTGCAAAACATAAAAACTTCTTGAAAAAAGCAGTTTGTTTCGGATATCCGTTTCTATATGATTGTCCAAACATAGTTGAGCAACTGGGTTGTTTTCATCTAGCCAAAATGACTGCGTAAACGCAATCAAATCAATCATCTTAGCTTGCATCCCCTGGCTGTATTCGTGACTTCCATAATGAATAGCTGATTCTAAATTTCCCGCCTTCGATAAACCACTATAGGCATCGATATATTTTTGATCACCCATGCTTAGAAAATCATTAGATTCCTGATGTTGCTGCACTATGAAATCCTGTAACAAGCTGGAAAACGATTGCCCGGTTCTTTTTTCTATCCACAAGCTCAACAAGGCATAATTATGGTGAGAATATTGAAAGGATTTTTCGGATTTAATGGGATTCTGTTGTAGACAGGCTAAGAAATCATTTTCTTGAATCTTCCCATCGAAAGTCTTTCCCTCCAAACCGACCAGCACTTTTTTTATGCCAGATTGATGTTGAAGTAGTGCTTCAAAACTTATTTGGCCAAGCTTTTCTTCTTTCCATTCTGGAAAATCCTCCTCTAAGCGATCATCCCAAGAGAAAATGCCCTGTTCTATCATCGAACAGGCTACAGCACTTACAAATACTTTGGATAGACCGCCTAAATCAAAAACATCATGGACTCCTAAGGCTCCTGAACCATCGGCACGATTGCCGTATTCAAGAATAAAAAAAGTGTCGACTTCGATGATACCTAAAAGCAATCCTGGCGTTTCTTCAGGATCAATATCAACGTCATGCGTTAAAATTTTGGCAATTTCCTTTCGGATATCTTGCTCAATGCTTTGGGCGTAAGCCCCAAAAGAAAACGATAAAAAACCAAGAAAAAGTAATAATCTGTGCATGTAGTCTAGATTCTAATCAACTTACTAACCCCGATAAAGCTCGATTAATTGCTCAAAAAATCACTTTTTATAAAATGTCAGCTGGCTAAACAATTGATGTGATTTATCCTTTTCTTAGAGGAAGAACTATTAATTTAGCTAGAAGGATTTCAAAAGTCCGACCAATTCAACTGAAATCGTAGAATACATTTGTTAGCAAAAAAAGAATTATGCCATCTAAAAAAGTAAGTTTTACCAACGCCACTGGTTATAAATTATCGGCCAAATTGGAAGTGCCTATGAGACCTAAACCATTGGCGTACGCCATATTTGCGCATGTCTTTACAGGCAATAAAAATTTGATTGCCTCGAAGCACATTAGCCGCGCTTTAAATCAGGAAGGCTTTGCGGTATTGAGATTCGATTTTACGGGGCTAGGGGAGAGTGAAGGAGATTTTGCTGATACCAATTTTACAAGCAATGTGGATGATCTCTTAGCAGCAGCCGATTATTTAGAAAAAAATTACGAGGCACCGAGCTTGATTGTTGGACATTCTCTCGGAGGTGCAGCCAGTATTTTTGCAGGTGCTAAGTTGGATTCCATACGAGCGATTGCCACGGTCGGGGCACCTTCTGATCCAGAACATGTAACGCATTTATTGAGTGATAAGGTGGTGGAGATAGAAAGCGAAGGAAAGGCAATCATTAATCTGGCCGGACGTCAATTTACGATTAAAAAACAGTTTTTGGATGATTTGCGATCGCAAAAGATCGAGCAGGTATTGGCCAATATGAATAAATCAATTTTGGTATTGCATTCACCGCAAGACCGAGTGGTAGAAATAGAAAATGCTGCTAAGATATACCATCGCGCGAAGCATCCGAAGTCCTTTGTTACTTTGAATGGAGCCAATCATATGTTGACAGATAAGAACGATGCATTTTATGCTGGAAACGTTATTGCAAGTTGGGCAACTCGATATATTGAAGTACCAAAAGATGAAAAATTAAGGACCGATAAACAGGTGGTGGCAAGATTAGGTGATGCAGGATTTACGACGGAGATACAAGCCGGCGCGCATGGCTTGATTGCAGACGAATCCGAAGATCTTGGAGGAAATGATTTTGGCCCCTCTCCGTATCAACTGTTGACGGCGAGCTTGGGAGCATGTACGACTATGACCTTGCAAATGTATGCGCGCCGCAAAAAGTGGGATCTGCAGGAAGTGAAAGTACATCTCAATTACTCCAAAGAGTATTACGAAGATTGTATGACATGTGAGTCAGAAGGGGCTAAGTTGGATACATTTGAGCGAGTCATCGAATTAAAAGGCGATTTGGATGACAAGCAGAAAGCCCGATTGATGGAAATTGCGGATCGATGCCCGGTCCATAGGACCCTGTCTTCAGAAATTGTGATTACGACCAAATTGTATCAGGAGAATTAAAAATATTGAATTAATAGCTGTTTTTTTGCGTTGTATAGACAAAGTAAGCGTAACATGCAATCTTCGGACACGATCGGATTTTTTGATTCGGGCCTTGGTGGGCTTTCGGTTTGGCAGGAAGTCAATAGACTCTTGCCTCAAGAGAGCACGATCTATCTAGCGGATAGTATCAATGCGCCTTACGGTGTCCGATCCAAGGAAGAGATTATCCAGTTATCCGTCAAAAACACGGAGTTTTTATTGGAACAAAATTGTAAAATGATCGTGGTGGCCTGTAATACGGCGACGACCAAGGCGATCAAATACCTGAGAGCGCATTACGATATCCCATTTGTTGGTATCGAACCTGCGGTCAAGCCGGCCGCCTTGAATACGCAAACCAAATCCATTGGTGTCTTGGCAACGGAAGGAACCTTGGTGAGTGAGCTTTTTACAGAGACTTCACGCAAATTTGCCAGTGATATATTGACGATTTCTCAGAAGGGAACGGGGTTGGTTAAATTGATTGAAGATGGACTTATCCATGCGCCAGAAACCAGAAAATTATTGGAGAATTTATTGGCACCGATGTTGGCTAAGAACATCGATTACTTGGTCTTGGGCTGTACGCATTATCCATTTTTGAAACATATATTGAAGGAACTACTGCCGCCAGATGTGGAGACGATAGATTCAGGGGAAGCGATTGCCAGACGAGTCGATTACATATTGACGCAATATCAGTTAAAGTCAGCCTCTCCCTCGCCAAATTATCAATTTTATACCAATCGATCGGCAGCGATGATGGAGACCTTCATGCATGATTTTGAGATGCCTTACGCAGTAGAATATAAGTCTTTTTAGCCCTTGGCTGTCCCGGCATTACGAGCCTTTGCGCTCTACATGCCGTCGCTATGTTTCGTAGCTCGCTGATGCTCGGCCGTCGTCCTATCGTCCTAGTCTGACGTCACTCGTTCCTCCTTCGTCACTACTGCACAGCGCTGACAGGTTGCGATCATGGTTTTAATGTAATTAGATACTTCTTTTCTTTGATCGAATATTATTTGTACTCCACCGAAAATCAATCAGCGGTATACTTAATAAATGCTTATATTTGCGAAATCTTAAAAAGAGATAAAAGCATAAAAAAATGTTTGAAAATTTACAGGAAAGATTAGACGGAGCATTTAAGGTATTATCTGGAGATGCAAAAATTACAGAACTTAACATTGCCACTTCGATCAAGGAGATCAGAAGAGCATTGGTAGCAGCGGATGTAAATTACAAAATAGCTAAAGAATTTACTGATAAGGTTAAAGATAAAGCACTCGGAGAATCCAATCTACTGGCATCGGTAAAACCGGGCGAATTGATGGTGAAAATCGTCATGGATGAGATGGTGGAATTGATGGGTGGACAGGTAACCGGTATCAACATTAAGGCCAATCCTGGTATCGTTTTAGTAGCAGGACTACAGGGTAGCGGTAAGACGACTTTCAGTGGAAAACTAGCCAATTACCTGAAAAACAAGAAAAGTAAAAAGCCACTTTTGGTAGCCTGTGATGTTTATCGACCAGCAGCCATCAGTCAATTGAAAGTGTTGGCAGAACAAGTTGGAGTAAAAATATATACCGAAGAAGGCAGTAAAAATCCAGTAGAAATCGCTCAGAATTCGATTCAATATGCCAAAGAAAACAGCTGTGATGTAGTGATCATAGATACGGCGGGTCGATTGGCGATCGATGAAGAGATGATGACGGAGATTTCAGCCATTCAAAATGGGGTGCAACCGACGGAAACGCTGTTTGTCGTGGATTCTATGACAGGACAAGATGCGGTAAATACAGCGAAAGCCTTCAATGATATCATCAATTATGATGGAGTTGTACTGACCAAATTAGATGGTGATACAAGAGGTGGAGCGGCACTTTCTGTAAAATATACCGTTGGAAAGCCAATTAAGTTTGTGTCTACGGGAGAAACCATGGAAACCTTGGATGTATTCTATCCGGATCGTATGGCACAGCGTATCCTGGGTATGGGTGATATCGTCTCATTCGTCGAGCGTGCGCAGGAGCAGTTTGATGAGAAAGAGGCGAAGAAGTTGGAGAAAAAAATTCGTAAAAATAAGTTCGACTTCAACGATTTCTTAAATCAAATAGCCCAAATCAAGAAAATGGGAGATTTGAAAAGTCTCATGGGGATGATTCCAGGAGTCGGTAAACAAATCAAAAATTTGGACATCGATGACAAAGCCTTTGTAAAAGTGGAATCGATTATACACTCCATGACACCACAAGAGCGTAAATCTCCAGAATTGTTAAATATGAGCCGAAAGCGCCGTATTGCAAAGGGTTGTGGACACAATATTCACGAAATAAATATGTTCATCAAACAATTTGATGAAATGCGAAAAATGATGAAAATGATGTCCAATTCTAAGGGAATGGAAAAGATGATGCAGGGAATGAACAATCTTAGAAAACGATAAACTTTTTTCTTAGAAATTCTGCATTTTGACCTAGGGTCAAATGAATTCTATTTCGCGTATTGTACATTTCAGTATTTTATTTGCTATTGTCGTAAAAAAGCACCGCATTCATTTTACAATGTCTGTGAAATGACTTATTTTAGGCTCTTAAATAAAACAGCCTATTATGAAGCAAATGTACCTACTACTTTTATGTGTTTTACTAAGTAGTTCTGGCTTATTAGCCCAACTTCCAGATGGATCTACCGCTCCAAACTGGACGCTCACTGATTTAGACGGGGTCTCACATACCTTATACGATGTGTTAGATTCGGACAAATCAGCGATAATTGATTTCTCGGCAACATGGTGTCCACCTTGTTGGTCGTACCACCAAACTCATATTCTAGAAGATATGTATAAAGAATATGGACCGGGTGGATCTGTTAATCCCAATCAGATTGAAGTATATTACATTGAATCGGACGATGCTACGAATGATGCGTGCATGACCAATTCCGCAGGTTGTACTGGAGGTACACAAGGAGACTGGACAGCAGGTACATCATATCCATTATTCAATCCTCCAACAGAGGCTGTTCCGAGTCAATATCAAATTAATGCTTATCCTACCCTAATAGCGGTTTGTCCAAATCGTAAATTATATGAAGTGGGACAAGCTTCTAAGTCTACTTGGGAGAGTTGGTTGTTCCAGACCTGTGCGCTCGATCAATCATTCTTAGCTGTAAATGAAGTTTGTGCAGGTGATGGGAATGGAGCGATTGATTTATCCGTAACAGGTGGAGCTGGTACAGTCACTTACTCGTGGAGTAATGGTGCCAATACACAAGATTTATCAGGTTTGGCGCAGGGTACTTATTCTTGTACGATTACAGAAGGTAGAGGACATAGTATTGAGACAGGGCCAATAGAAATAGCAGGACCGGCCAGTCCAGTATCTGCGGCTAATGAGCAAGTAACTCAAGTGTCTTGTTCAGGTGATGGAAATGGTTCGATCTCATTGACAGGTTCGGGTGGAGCAGGTTCGTATTCCTATGCTTGGAGTAATGGTGAATCTACGGCATCCATTAATTCCTTAGATGGAGGAGATTATTCCGTTACAATCACAGATTTAGACGGATGTACATTTGAAGAAACATATTCAGTGGCAGAGCCACCATTATTGACAGGATCATACAATGCTGTTCCAGCATCTTGTGGTAATTCAAATGGATTATTGAGTATGACGGCAGATGGAGGAACGGGACCATTCAACTATGATATTGGAATTGACAATAATAGTTCGGGAGTATTCTTGAATCTTCCTCCGGGAATGTATGATGCAGTGATTACGGATGCGAACAATTGTTCTTTCGCATTTCCATTAGAAGTTGGAAATTTACCTTCACCTACAGCGGTTGCTTCAGGAACGGGTATGATTACATGTGCGAATAATACCTTGGAATTAAGTGGTGAAGGATCAACCGAAGGTTCTTTTATAGATTATACTTGGTCAACAACAGACGGAGAGATCGTTGAAGGAGAATCTACTTTATACCCTGTCATTAGTGCGCCTGGTACGTATACCTTAGAAGTATTAGATGGACAGACGGGATGTGTTGAAACTTCGACAGTAACGATTGAAGGAGATGTAGCAGCGCCAGTTGCTATGTCAAATGATGCGGGTGTGATTGATTGTGCAAATACACAAGCAACCTTAGATGGTACGGGTTCAGATACAGGAGATAATATCAGTTACCTGTGGACCACTGAAAACGGAAATATCGTGGAAGGAGCGACAGAATTAATTGCTCAAGCGAATGCAGGAGGTACATACACGCTAATTGTTACAAACAATGATAATGGTTGTACTGCAACATCTATGGTAACAATCGAACAAACCGCAGAATTGCCAGTATCGGATGCTGGAGCTCAGCAAGCATTGACTTGTGTAACTTCAGAAGTAACATTAGATGGTTCTAATTCAAGTGCTGGTGATAACTATACCTATACTTGGACTACCGATGATGGTACGATAGTTTCAGGAGAAAATACGCCAATGGCTGTTGTAAACGCATCAGGTACGTATTTATTAGAAGTATTTAATAATGATAATGGTTGTTCTGCATTATCGAGTGTAATGGTTGTGATCGATCAAGCTATTCCAGAAGCATCCATCGCTAATCCTGCCATGTTGACTTGTGAATTAGAAGAGCAAACATTGAGTATCGATGTGAACTTAGATGTGGCCTATACATTAGAGTGGACTACGGAAGATGGAAACATTGTAAGTGGTGAGGATACCGATCAACCGTTGATCGATGCACCAGGTGTTTATAATGTTTTGATCATCAATTCAGAAAACGGTTGTAGTACAACAGAAATGATTACCGTTGAAGAGTTCATCAATACACCAATGGCGGCATTTGATTACTCGAAAGATGATAAAGTATTCACTTTTGCAGATAATTCTGTAGGATCTCCAACGATGTATTTATGGGATTTCGGTGATATGAATACGAGCAACGAAGCAGCGCCAGTGCATGAGTATGCAGAAAATGGTGATTATGAGGTATGTTTGACGATCACGAATGAGTGTGGTGAAAATATGACTTGTACGACTGTAACAGTATCTGCTGGAGCAGCATTGGAATATGAACTATCTACGGATGATGCTACATGTAATGCTGAATGTGATGGTGTTTATGATTTAGTTCCAGTTGAAGATGTAGAAAATTACACGGTCACAGTAACGGGTCCTAACGGATTCGAATCGAATGCTTTCTCATTATCTGATTTATGTAACGGAACGTACAATTTCACTTTGACCAATGATATCGGAGAATCTATTGATGGAACCTTTGATATTGCACAACCTGCGGCGATTACGATTGCAACTTCGCAAGTGGTAAATATCGATTGTTTTGGAAATCAAAATGGTTCGATTGCACTTGAGTTAGAAGGTGGAACGGGAGACATTGAAATCACTTGGAATACAGGTGATGCAGGAAATGAAATCGTTGATCTTGAAAGCGGAACATATACGGCAACAGGTGTAGATGCTAATGGATGTACGCAGACCTTTGATTTTATTGTTGATGAGCCAACTCAATTGGAATTAGAAGACAGTGAGGTAATGCATATCGATGATACGAATCCAACAGGATCCATAGAAATTGAAATCGAAGGTGGTACACCAGGATATACATTCCTATGGAGTAGCGGCGAGGATACACAAAATATCGATGGACTTGAAGTAGGAGAATACTCTGTTATCGTGACGGATGCAAATGGTTGTAAGGAAGAATTTGGACCATTTACAGTACAATCTATCATAGCTGTAGTTGAAATCGAAGGTTTAGAATTATTCAATATTCAACCAAATCCTGCAACAGAATTTGTAAATATTGCACTGGAATTTGATACAAATCAATCTGCAGAGATTTCTATTGTAAATAACTTAGGACAGATTGTATCTACTTCTCAAAGAGAAGGTAAAGCAGTCAATTACAGACAAGATGTTCAGGATTTAGCTTCTGGCCTATATTTTGTACAAGTGACTGTAGGAAGTCAGTCTACAATCAAGAAATTGGTGGTGGAATAAAAAAACAGTCAATTATTCGACTGAATAAACAAAGAAAAGCCTCTACGATTTTTGTCGTAGAGGCTTTTCTTTGTTTATCATGTTTGGTGAGCATCATCATGTACGAAATGCGGATTGGAGGAGAAATAGAAAGGAGGATATATTGTGTCAACGGAGGTGTGATATAAGTTGAAAGATAATTTCTTTCAACGATTTGATGAGTAGCAACGCTTCACTTTAAAAGGAATACCATATAAATAAAAAGAAGAAAGGCCTTAAGAGGGAGATCTAAAGGCCTTTCACTTGGATTGTTGAATATTGGTTATTCAAATCCGCAAAGATTTGAATAGGGGTTAAGCTTCTTCCAACATACGACTATGCGCATGAATTAATTGCTCTTGTAAATCATAAGGCGATGCTTGGAAATTCGAAAAAGATCTTTTGAATTTAGCGCGTCCCTGAGAAATAGAGCGGATGGTAGCTGAATATCGATAAAGTTCTGAAAGTGGAACTTTGGCCAAGATTTTTTGATAATGACCTTCAGCTTCCATACCTTGTATCGTAGCTCTTCTCGTTTGTAGATCACTCATGATGTCACCCATCACTTGCGATGAACATAGGATTTCCATATCGTAAATAGGCTCTAATATTTGTGGACCAGCATCTTTGAAACAGCTTTTAAAGGCAGCCGATGCAGCCAACATAAAGGCCATATCATTACTGTCTACGGCATGCATTTTACCATCGAAGATGCAAACGCGTACGTTTTGACAATACGAACCAGTTAAAGGGCCATTTTCCATTTGTTGCATGATCCCTTTTTTGATAGCATTGATGTATTTCGAATCAATGGATCCACCTACAATACACCAATAGAAAGCTAATTTTCCGCCCCATGGAAGATCTTCCATTTCATTTTTTCGGACACTCAGATTTTCTGGGTCCGGCATGTCTTCGTAATACGGTTCTATGCGCATATGAACTTCGGCAAATTGCCCAGCTCCACCACTTTGTTTTTTGTGACGATAACTACTTTCGGACATCCTTGTAATCGTCTCTCGATAAGGAATTTTTGGTTTTTCAAATTCCATGTGAATACGATTTACCTTTTCGATTCTATACTTTAAAATATCTAGATGTAATTGTCCTTGACCGTGTAGTAAAGTCTGTTTTAACTCCTTGGATTGCTCTACCTTTAGAGTTGGATCTTCTCGTTCTATTTGATGTAGAGCGGCCATTAATTTTTCGATATCTGATTTGGATGGAGGGACCACCGCGGTGCGAATTCTACTTTCTGGAAATTTAATGGGGTCGATGGCTCTAGAAATACCTTTGCTGGAGAGTGTATGATTGGATTGAGCTGACTTGAGTTTGACTGCCACACCGATGTCTCCAGCATTTAAAGCATTGACCTCTTTTCGTTGTTTTCCTTCGGCGACATATATATGATGGAATCTCTCCGTATCCTGATTGGTAGCATTGGTCAATTCATCTCCTGAGCGAAGACAACCCGAATATACTTTGAAGTAAGAAACTTGACCTACTTGAGGTTCGGACAGCGTTTTGTAAATGAAAATAGATGTTTTTTCATCAGAATCGCAGCTGAGTTCAGAGCCATCCGATAAAAGCGCATTTGGTCTATCTGCTGGAGAGGGAGCAATATCATTGATAAAACCCATGATTCTTCCACTACCGATATTATTCAAAGCAGAGGCACAGAATACTGGGAAGATTTGTTGATTGGCAAGTGCAATGGTTAATCCTTTAGCCAAATCTGCTTCATCTAGTGACCCCTCTTCGAAGTACTTTTCCATCAGACCATCTTCATTTTCGGCTGCTGCTTCTACCAATACATTATGCATTTCTAAGGCTCTTGGCATTTCTTCGGCTGGAATGGATTGTTTTTCTGGTTTTCCACCACCCTCGGGAAATACATACATCACCATACGTAAGGTGTCAATGATGCTGTCAAAGGAAGATCCACTGTTATAAGGGTATTGAATCGGCACTACTTTATTGCCAAATCTATTGATAGCTTGTTCGAGCGTTTGTTCATAGTCCGCTTTTTCATGGTCCATCTGATTGACTACAAAAATGGAAGGTGTATTAAATGTATCGACATATTCCCAGATGATTTCGGTTCCCACTTCTACGCCCGAAGAAGCATTCAGAATAATTAAAGCGGTGTCCGCTACTTTTAATGAAGAAATTACTTCTCCGATGAAATCATCAGATCCAGGCGTATCAATGATGTTAATCTTGTTGTTTCTCCAAGTAGCATGCATTAAGGTACTAAATATGGAGTTTTTACGATCTTGTTCGATGAGCGTGTAATCGGAAATTGTATTATTGTTTTCAATGCTGCCTCGTCGATTAATGGCTCCGGATTCAAACAACATGGTTTCAGCAAAAATGGTCTTACCGCTTCCGGAATGCCCTAATAAGACCACGTTTCGGATATCCTTAGTAGAAATTGTCATAAGGTCAGGTTTTGTCGAGAGGGATATGGACGTAAGGATATGGGAAAGAATGGATTCCTCTCAGGTTCTAAATTATATTATTTCGAAAACAATATAATAATAAAATTTTTCTATTACAATTTTGTTGTAATAAAAAATTAAATTACTAGAATGCAGAACATGTGCAGAATTAATGATGGTTTTATTCCGCTTCCAGCATTTTTTTCATTTCGTTGAGAGCCATCATACAGTCGATAGGAGACATACTGTTAATATCAAATTCAAGTAGCATTTCTTTTATTTTACCTGCCGTCGGATCCACCGTTTCGAAAATGCTTAATTGGTGGGTGTAATTTAATGGACTAGCTTCTGGAATCTTATCAGTGATTTTTTCGCTTTGAATACTTTTTTGTTCCAGTTTAGAGAGGATTTCTGCGGCTCGAGCGATCACTGCTTTGGGCATTCCAGCCATTTTTGCTACGTGTATACCAAAACTATGTTTACTACCTCCTTCAATGAGCTTTCGCAAGAATATTACCTTATTGCCGTGTTCTTTCGTAGCGATACAATAATTTTTTATGCGTTCAAATGAATTCGCTAATTCATTCAACTCGTGGTAATGCGTCGCGAATAAAGTTTTTGGACGTAAGTCCTCATATTCATGTAAAAATTCTGCCAATGACCAAGCAATGGAAATACCGTCATAGGTACTGGTACCACGTCCTATTTCATCCAAAAGGACAAGGCTTCGGGCAGAGATATTATTCATGATACTGGCCGTTTCATTCATTTCGACCATGAATGTAGATTCACCACTACTGATGTTATCAGAAGCACCTACGCGGGTGAATAACTTATCGATAATACCAATTTTGGCCGATTTAGCTGGGACAAAAGATCCCATTTGAGCCATCAAGCAAATGAGAGCGGTTTGTCGTAATACTGCTGATTTACCCGACATATTGGGTCCAGTTATCATCAAGATTTGATGTGTATCTGCATTTAGTTGAACATCGTTCGGAATATAACTTTGTCCGATATCTAAGTGTTGTTCAATAACCGGATGACGACCTTGAACAATTTCTATATCCAATGATTCATCTACGGTTGGCTTACAATATTCATTCTTTTTCGCAGTGTTGGCCAAACTAATAATGGCATCGATTTTTGCCAAACTACTCGCATTATGTTGTACAGCACCAATATAATCCTGTAAAGCCAAGACCAATTCATCGTAAAGTTTCAGTTCTAAGACGGATAACTTCTCTTCGGCGCCTAATATTTTCGTTTCTAGCACTTTAAGTTCATCCGTAATGTAGCGTTCCGATCCTGTCAATGTTTGCTTGCGCACCCAGTCTTCCGGAATCAATCCTTGATTTTTATATTTATTGGTGACCTCGAGATAGTATCCAAACACATTGTTAAAGCCAATCTTTAAATTGGTGATGCCCGTTTTTTCAGCTTCTCGTTTTTGTATCTCTACTAATATATCCTTTGTGTTGAAAATAATGTCTCTAAGTTCATCCAACTCATCATGCCACCCGGATTTAATAATATTACCTTTCGCAATATTACCTGGAGCTTCTTCATCAATTTCTCGATCGATCCGTTCTCTTAAATGCTCACAAGGATTTAAAGATTCAGCAATGTTGATTAGATCTTGCTGTTTGGTATTGATCAAAAGTTCTTTGATGGGGTCAATGGTGAAAAGAGCTTTTTTAAGTTGAAGCACCTCTCTAGGATTGACTTTTCGAGACGGTACTTTGGAAATAAGTCGTTCTAAATCTCCGACGGTTTTCAAATGATCATTCAGGTGATCGATCAATATATCATCTTGATAAAAGTGTTCGACCATATCCAGACGTTGCTGAATGTCCTGGAGATCAATCAGCGGTAATAAAACCCATTTTCTGATCAGCCTACTCCCCATAGGTGTTACCGTGTTATCCAATATATCGATTAGGGGAATGCCAGTAGGATGATTGCTATAGATTAGTTCTAGATTCCGTATAGTAAAGCGATCCAACCACATATATTGATCCAATTGAATACGTTGGATCGAATTGATATGTTGCAGTTGGGTGTTTTCTGTAGACTGTAAATAATGCAATATAACGCCAGCCGCTATCTGACTTTGTTTTAACTCGTCGATGCCAAAGC
This sequence comes from Saprospiraceae bacterium, assembly GCA_020628475.1. Classification (GTDB taxonomy): domain Bacteria; phylum Bacteroidota; class Bacteroidia; order Chitinophagales; family Saprospiraceae; genus JAHDFB01. Next base: position 34,732 of record JAHDFB010000007.1, read on the forward strand.
CTTTGAGACTGTTGACTTCGAAATGACCGAGTAAGGCTTCGTTGGTATAGTCTTCTGTAAAGATCCATTCATCAAGATGATAGGTATAAAATTCCGTACCGAATTCCTTGATAAACTGCTCTTTGTGTGATTTCGCAAAAATGACTTCACTGGGCTTGAAACCTTGAATTAATTTTTGAATTTTCTGAATATCGCCTTCGCTCACTAAGAATTCTCCTGTAGAGATATCGAGAAACGCTACTCCAATCAGCTTGGAAGGGCCGTAATGCAAGGCACAGAGAAAATTATTCTCTTTATGATTTAGTAATTTTTGATCAGTGGTTAGTCCTGGTGTTACAATCTCGGTGACACCTCTTTTGACAATCTTTTTTTCCTTGCTCGGTTTTTCCAATTGTTCGCAGATCGCTACACGAAATCCTGCCTTCACCAATCTTGGTAAGTATAAATCCATGGAGTGGTGGGGGAAGCCTGCAAGTGCTATGTCCGATCCTCCATTATTCCTCTTGGTCAACACGATTCCGAGCGTATTAGCCGTTTTTACGGCATCCTCATCGAAGGTTTCATAAAAATCACCGACTCGAAACAATAGGATGGCGTCAGGCTGTTGACTCTTTATTTTGAAATATTGAGCCATGAGTGGCGTCACCTTAGATTTTTTAGCGGTAGATTTTCCCAATTCTTCAGATTTTTTGCAAATATATAAAACACATATGCATTTTTTATATGAATAAAAAATCTTGATGTAATCGCTTTATTTTTAGTGAAAAGGCCTAATATAATACTTGTAAGTAGCCATGTTTATTGATTTTTTTGCCTTTTCTTAACATTTTTTCGCTAGGACATAATCCAAAATGAATTTTATAAAATCTTACATTTTTAAATTTATATATGGTCAATGTCGACAATGTCGGAATATCATTATTTGGCTAGGTGTAATTGCTTTTGAAGAGGCCCTTTTTTCAAATAGGATCGTGTGCTACATCGAAGTTCCTCATAGCAATACTTCACTAATTAATACTACATTTGCATAATAATATTAAACAATTGGTCACTAATGATATCTAATTTCGAAACACTTTCACCGGAAGAATTTTCTACCTTAAAAAAATCGGTAGCTTGGGTAGCTTTGTTAATTGCCGGTGCTGATGGTAAAATTGATTCTACAGAAGTTTCTTGGGCAAGTAAAATTGCCAAGATTCGTAGTTATGCAAATCCAGATGAATTGAATGAATTTTACAGAGAGGTTGGTGTTGATTTCGATGAACAATTATTAGGCCTAATAGAGAGTACATCTAAAGATCCTAAAGAAAGAACGGGACAAGCTGTAGATGCTTTAACAGCACTGAATGATATATTGGCTAAATTACACCCTAGAACGGCTTATAAACTATATGTTTCTTTAAAATCATTTGCTACGCACGTCGCGAAAGCATCGGGTGGATTTTTAAGAATGTGGAGTGTAAGTTACGAGGAGAATAAATATATCAATCTTCCGATGATTACGCCAATCGAATATACGGAGGACTAATTATTCGGTATCTCAGCCACTAATTGTAATAATTCTAGTTATATTGCACATCTGTAGGATGTGAAATATGAAAAAAGCATTTCTTTTTATTATTGTATTGTGTTCTGGTCTTTCTGCGCTAAAAGGACAGATTGACTACGTGTTGAGTGGTGTGGTCAAGGATACAGAGACAGGAGAAGTATTATTATCCGCAACAGTAGAAGCCTGTAATCTTGTAACGGTCACAGATCTTGAAGGCAAATTCAATCTTACTGTTGGCCAAAAATCCTGTACATTGGTCGTTCGATATCTGGGATATGAATCCTTCCAAGAAGTGATCGATCTCCCACAGGAAGATGGAGAAGAATTTATTGTATTCCTAAGTCCCAGTAGTAATATATTGGATCAAGCGGTCATTACTGCTAATAAATTTCAACAGAGGAAGGCCGAATCCACGGTTTCATTGGAAGTGATAAAGTCTGATTTGGTATCGAATAGTAATAAACCCTCAGCTGATGAAGTTCTTGATTTAGTGCCGGGAGTAGATGTTATCGATGGACAGGCCAATATTAGGGGTGGAGCTGGGTTTTCTTATGGAGCTGGCAGTCGCGTGTTATTAGTTCTCGACGAAATGCCGGCCTTACAATATGATGGTGGGAATGCTCGATGGGATGATATAGCCATCGAAAATATTCAGCAGATTGAGGTCTTAAAAGGGGCATCTTCCGTATTATATGGCTCTTCTGCGCTGAATGGAGTAATACACTTCACCAGTGCCGAACCTTCCAAAGTTCCGAAAACGAAGGCAGGTTTTTTATATCGGCATTATATGGCACCCGATGATATTCGTCGACAATGGTGGGAACAAGCGCCCTTTGAATGGAGTTCTTATCTGACGCACGCAAGAAAATGGAAAAAACTTGATCTAACAGCGGGATTATTTTATAATCAATTGGATTCGTACAATCAATTTACGACGGAACAACGAGGAAGAGCATATCTTAGATTGAAATACAAGCTGAGCCCTTCCATGTATTTATCCTTGAATACGGATTACAATATTGCGGATAACTCTGCTTTTTTTTATTGGGGTAATGCATTAAGAAAATCTTTTCAGCCAGGTGATAATACGATTACTACGAGTAAAATCAGTCGATTCAAGATTGATCCTGTATTGAATTGGTATGATGCCAAAAAGAATAAGCACAGCTTGAAAGCACGCTGGTATTCTGCCAATAGTATCAATAACAACCAGCAGACAGTAAAAAGTGATTTTCAGTATGCGGCATACAATTTTCGATCATCTTTTGAATCTTGGGATGCTAGTTTAATTGTAGGATTGGAAGGTTTGGCGAATCAAACGGATGCCGAATTGTATTCGAATGCGCGATATACTGGATATAATGCTGCGAGTTTTATTCAGTGGAATCAAACGATATGGAATTCTTTACGCTATGTCATAGGGCTTCGATACGAATTGAATGCTTTATATAATCCAGATTTTGAATATCTGGTTGATGGCATTGCTTATCAGGTTGAAGCGAATAATGTTACAGAAGCCAAACCTGTTTTTCGATTTGGTTTAAATTATCAACTAGCAAAAGGAAGTTATATCAGATCTTCGATTGGACAAGCCTATAGATATCCAACGATTGCTGAGAAATTTACATCCACTGTTGCGGGAGGATTGACCATCATTCCCAATCCTAATTTGGAATCGGAAACGGGCTGGAGTAGTGAGCTTGGAATACGACAAGAAATGAAATTTGATTTTTTATCGATGTTTATTGATGCTGCCGTCTTTTATTCACGCTACAACAATATGATGGAATTCACATTGAGTGATCGTTTCCTAGGGGGATTTGAAGCTAGAAATGTTGGCAATACGGTGCTTTGGGGATTGGACAATTCACTGGGTATGCAATGGGATATTGGAGCATTAAAAATTCAGGCATTAATAGCTTATACCTTTGTCGATCCTCGATATGCCAATTTTACAGAAGATATCAAATTGAGTGCAACCAGTGAAGAGAATATTTTGAAATATCGTTATAGGCATAGTTTCAAAAGTCAATTGAACATAGAGTTATGGGGCGTATCCTTCTGGCTAAATCAGCGATATAATAGCCATATGGTTTCGATCGATCGAAATTTTGAACAGTATATCAGTGGAATTGCTGATTTTAGGAATAATTTTGATACTGGATATAATGTATTGAATGCTCAGGTTTCCTATAAATATAAATTTATGCGAATAGCATTGAATATGGATAATCTGCGAAATACCTTGTATACAGAACGTCCGGCCCTATTAGAGGCGCCAAGGAACTTGTCTATTCGTTTGGAATTTGACATTTCGCATAAAACTAATTAGATAAATGATTCGTTCATTAGTTGTAATCATAAAAACAAAAAAATGACAAAAATTGTGATGGGACTGCTTGCATTTGTGCTAGGCATCGGAGTAGTAGATTCTAAGGTAGATCTTGTTGATGAGCATATCAAAGCAGAAAAGAAAGAAACGATTGAAGCTAATGAAGCTTTAGCGGAAGAAGAATACGTGGACAATGGAGCGGCATATGCTGATTATCTTTCCGAATTAGCCGCTGTAGGTCCGAAGGAAGGAGAGCATATTGTACCAGTACAGCCTGAGTTTAAAGAGGTTCCTCTTGTCACCACGATTAAAGAATCTAAGCCTTTGGGCGAGCAGAGCGAAAGCCCTAAAAAAGAGGTGCAACAAAAAGAAAAAGAAATAGAGACGGAGACTGTTGGTGTCGTAGATCATGCTCCTTTTGGTCAGCTGTTAAAGAAACATGTTAATGCGCGGGGAGATGTGGATTATGATGGTTTTAAACGAGATCAAGATAAATTGGAGGCATATATCAAAACTTTGTCTGCGAATCCCGTTTCCAATAAAATGTCAAAAAATGAGCGATTGGCTTATTGGATCAACGTGTATAATGCCTACACGATTAAGTTGATATTGGATAATTATCCGATTAAGAGTATCAAAGATATCGAGAATGGAAAACCTTGGGATAAGTTGTTTATCAAATTAGGCAGTACCTCGTACAGTTTGAATGATATCGAAAATAATATCATTAGAAAGCGTTTTACGGAACCTAGAATTCACTTTGCGGTAAATTGTGCTGCGGCATCTTGTCCTCCGCTATTAAATGATGCGTATTATCCAAATACATTGATCAATCAGTTGGATGAACGTACACGATCATTCCTAAAAAATACTAAATACAACACATTTTCAACGAATAAAATAGCCATTTCTAAGATTTTTGAATGGTACGGGGTTGATTTTGGAGATATCAAATCTTACTTAAGCCCTTATGTTGATGTGAATTTGAAAGATGCTGCCGTAACATACAAAGTGTACGATTGGTCATTGAACAAGCAATAACATGAACATTGTTTTCACGGATTGTCATACAATGAATCCGGGTGATTTGGACTGGACATCATTTGATGGTTTGGGCCAGTGTATATATTATCCCTATACGAGTCAAGAAGACCTAAAAGAACGCGTAGAATTTGCCGATGTTATTGTTGCAAATAAGACCGTTTTATCCGCCGATTTGATTCGATCTTGCCAGTCATTAAAATTGATTTGTGTATCGGCAACAGGCTTCAATAATGTTGATGTTCAGGCCGCTTCAGATCGCGGGATTCCTGTCTGTAATGCTGCCGATTATAGCAGTCATTCGGTTGCCCAGCATGTCTTCGCTTCTGTTTTAAAAGTCTATAATAACATCGCCTATTATTCGAAGGGAGTACATGATGGTAGATGGCAGTCATCGCGGGATTTTAGTTATTATGACGAACCGATCGAGGAATTATATGGTAAAAAATTAGGTATCATAGGATATGGTAATATTGGTCAACGTGTAGCGGATATAGGGCGGGCATTTGGTATGGAAATATTAGTTCAGAAACATCCTTCTAAGGAATTGAAATTGAAGGATGTACGACTGTTAGATTCTGAGCAGTTTTTGGCCGAATCGGATATTGTGAGTGTACATGTTCCATTGCGAAAAGAAACGAACGCCATGATCAATCGATCCTTTTTGAAAGCCATGAAAGGATCTGCTATTTTGGTGAATACAGCTCGAGGTCCTATTTTGGATGAACATGCGCTCAAGGAAGCGCTTGAAAATCAATGGATTCGGGCGGCATGTATTGATGTTTTGACGGTCGAACCGCCGGAAGATAGTGTGTTGTTTGGAGTTGATCGATGCATCATCACGCCTCATCAAGCTTGGGCTAGTAAGCAGGCCAGAATTCGATTGATGGGTATCGTGGCGTCAAATATAAAGGCGTTTCAGGCTGGAGGACTCCAAAATCAAGTAAATTAGATTAAAAATACAAAGAGGTCGTTGTATGCACAGCGACCTCTTTGAAGTATTCTAACTAGATTATTTTATTTGCATTAATCCAAATTTGGAATTCGAAGAACTTGGCCAGGATAGATTTTATTAGGATCTTCCAACATTGGTTGGTTAGCTTCAAAAATCTCCATGTATTTCATCGCATTTCCGTATTGCGCTTTAGCTATTTTTGATAAGGTATCTCCACTTTTAACAGTGTAAAATCTTGATTGTTCTACCTGTTCTTCGACGGTAATACGATCGTCTACAGCCGCAATTCCATCAATATTTCCAAGCGCTAAAATGACTTTTTCTTTATCGGATTGAGAGTCTGCACTTCCATGAACGGTTACAAGATCACCGGATAATTTTACCTCTAGATTTTCTATTTCGATGCCTGTACTTGTAATGATATCAGCCAACAAACTTTCTTTGCGTGCATTGGCAGCAGCCGCTTCTGCAGCCTCTTTAGCAGCTTCGGCCTCCTCATTTTTAAATACACTCGATCCTGCTTTTTTAAAAAAGTCAAAAATTCCCATTCTCTTTAAAATTTAGTTTCGTCAGGCATTGCTCCATACCTGATCATTAATGATTGTTTAATTGCACCTCGAAAAAGGAAGAATTCAGGATTCCAATTTGACTCACTTAATGGAAGCAGCATTTATCTCCCTCAATCGCCGCTCAATATATGGAACTTTGCGAATAAACTTGAAAAAATCGTGGAGGAATATATATATGAATTAAAAATGAAATGTTTAAAACATTGTTTTAAAATCAATTAGAATGTAAAAAAAAATATTGGGATAATGTTTTGATCAATGATATAAATAGTAAGGATAATATAATAAAAGCCTTATATTTGCGGAGTTTTTCAAAAAGCAATCTAATATAATTAATTAATAATGCAAGGTAAAGGTTTAATAAGATTTTTTGCGATCCTGATAGCTGTCGTTTGTTTATTTCAGTATTTTCTGATGTGGCAAACAAACAGAATAGAGGCTCAAGCGGATGAATACGCACAGTTGATGGCTAAGGGAGCAGAGGGAAGTGTGGAGCGCTATCTTTCAGAGAAAGAAGGAAAGAGTAAATACTTGGATTCTATCTCTCAAGATACTGTTTTTCGTATTCCGTTGTTAGCAAATTATACTTACAATGATTTGAAAGATGCAACATTGAATTTAGGGCTTGACCTAAAAGGCGGTATGAGTGCTGCTTTGGAAGTTGATCTTAAAGAGTTGATAATTGCACTGGCAAATAAAAGTAACGATAAGACATTCAGACAAGCACTGGCAGACGCGGATGCTGCAAAGGCTACCAGTCAAAGTGATTATGTAACACTATTCGCAGAAGCTTATCAAAAGTTGGCGAATGGTAAGAAGATGTCCAAGTTGTTCAGTATCAATCCTTCATTGAGACAAGATATTAATGCGGAGTCTTCTGACGCTGAGGTGGTTGCTGTTTTGAGAGAAAAAGCTAATTCTACGGTTTCTTTGACCTTTGAAATGTTGAAAGAACGTATTGACCGTTTAGGTGTAGTACAACCAAATGTTACATTAGATGCGAATCGAGATTTAATCTTGGTGGAGATGCCAGGTATTGAAAACCCGGAAAGAGCAAGAAAATTCTTACAACAATCAGCGAAGCTTGAGTTTTGGAATACTTATAGATCTTCAGATCAAGGTATTTCTGGAGCCTTCATCTTAGCGGATCAAAAAGCATCAAGCCTGGGATTAGGTGAAGCGGCGGCTGTTGAGCAAGTATGGGAACCTGTATTTGATTCTATCACAGGTGAAGTAATTGATTCTACTTTGGTTGATGCTTCTAGCTTAGATGCAGGACAGGGACCATTATTATCTTTATTGACCTTGTTCCCACAAGGGTCTAGTCAGTTAGGATATGTAGATAGAAAGAAAAAGGATATCGTTAATAACATGTTGACTAATAAAGAAATCGCTTCTGTTTTTCCGAATGATATCATGTTCTTGTGGAGTCATAAACCAGAGCAAATTGGAGAGGGAAGTGAGTTCGGATATATTCTTTATGGTATTAAGAAAGGAAGCGCCAATGCGGACGCACCGCTTGAAGGAGATGTCGTTGTGGATGCAAGTGCCAGCCCTGACCCAACAACGGGTGAGATGGGGGTTTCTTTGACCATGAATAACAAAGGAGCAAAAACTTGGGGCCAAATTACAACGACAGCTGCAGCCAATGGAAATCGTGAGGTCGCTATCGTGTTGGATAGTATGGTATACTCCGCTCCACGTGTAAATCAGCCGATTACAGGAGGTCGATCTTCCATTACAGGAAGTTTTTCTGTTCAAGAAGCAACAGATTTATCTAAAATATTATCCGTTGGTAAGTTACCAGCGAAGACTCGAATTATTCAAGAATCGACCGTTGGACCGAGTTTAGGAAAAGAGAATATCTCACGAAGTATCAAATCGTTGATTTGGGGTGTAGGATTACTTTTATTATTCATGGTATTCTACTACGGTGGAGCTGGAATGGTATCTATAGTTGCCTTATTAGCGAATGTATTCTTCATTTTTGGTGCTCTGGCCAATTTTGGTACGGTGTTAACGATTCCTGGTATTGCCGGTATTATCTTGACGATTGGTATGGCGGTTGATGCCAACGTAATCATCTTTGAGCGTATACGGGAAGAATTGAGATCTGGGAAAACATTGTTGGCATCGATCAAAGATGGTTTCCAACATTCTTATTCAGCGATTATTGATGCCAACGTTACTACGATTTTAGTTGCATTGGTCTTGGCAAGATTTGGTTTAGGACCGATCAAAGGTTTCGCAGTGGTATTGATCATCGGTGTGTTATTGTCTTTATTTACAGCCGTACTTTTAGGTAAATTAATTATCGATTGGTGGACTGCTAAGAAAGAAAATAATTTAACGCTTTGGACACCTCCAGTTAAAAATGCATTTGCAAAAATGAATGTTGACTGGATCGGAAAACGTAAAATTGCTTATGTTGCTTCTGGTATTTTGATTGCCGCAGGTCTAGTATCTATTTTTACAAGTGGATTGAACTACGGTGTGGATTTCAAAGGTGGATATCAATATGAAATTTCATTCCCAGAAGCCTATAATATGTCAGCAGATGGTCTCAGAACTGGTCTAGGTGAATATTTAGAAGGAACTCCGGTTGTAAAAGCGGTGGATAAAGCCAATACGTTCAACATCACAACGGATTATCTAATTGATAATACGGATGAGGGTAATGCTGCAAGAGTAATTTCAAAACTGGCAGAAGGTATTACGGCTATTTCAGGTAAGGAGTTTTCTGAACAAGCCTTTACTTTGGGGTCTTCTGACGATGCTCCTAAGATTTTGAGTTCAGCAGTAGTGGGACCTACCATTGCAGACGATATTAAGAAATCATCTGTATTAGCAGCGATCATAGCATTGATTTTAATATTTGCTTATATCGCCATTCGATTTAGCAAATGGCAATATTCAATGGGTGCGATTGCCGCATTGGTTCACGATACTTTAGTGTTATTGGGCGTATTCTCCTTGTTGAAAAATGTGTTACCATTTAGCCTTGATATTGATCAAGCGTTTATCGCAGCCTTATTGACGGTTATTGGATATTCCATCAATGATACCGTGGTTGTATTTGATAGAATTAGAGAATACTTGGGGATCTATACGAGCAAGACGACCGATGAAGTATTGAATCTAGCGATTAACAGTACCTTCTCTAGAACGATCATTACTTCCTTGACAACCTTATTCGTTGTAACTATCTTATTAGTATTTGGTGGTGGAAGTATCAAAGGATTTGCTTTCGCATTGTTTGTGGGAGTTCTTGTGGGTACGTACTCATCTATATTCGTAGCCACTCCAGTATTAAGAGATCTTACAAGTGACCTTCGACCGAAGGTTCGAAAAGATTCGAAGAAATCTGTTTTCTCTAAAGCGGCAAATGGATAATCGAATTGCATAAAAATGTAAAATGGCCTCCAAAGTGTTACTTTGGGGGCTTTTTTAGTTTTATTACTTTGTGGCTAAAATAGTATCTTGGTATTCACGTTTTAATTGAAGTATGATTAGAATCTTACAGTACATATCTATCTTTTCATTGGTATTCATGATTGCTTCTTGTACGTTCACTAAGAAGATTAAGGATGGTACGATGGCCTTTGAATTAAAGCAATTTGCTGTTGCTGCAGAGATGTTAGAGGCGGAATATATCGCTACCAATGATCAAGGTGCGAAGGGTAGAATTGCTTATACCATTGGTGAATCCTATTGGGCCATGGGCGAAATCGAGCAAGCTTTACCTTGGTATTCTAAGGCTGTTGAGAATAAATACGGCCCGAAAGCTCTAGAAAAGAAAGCTTCGAGTTTGAAACAATTGGAACGCTATAAAGAAGCTGCTTCGATTTTTCAATCCTTGTTACAGGCATCGCCTCAAACACAGATGTATCGCAATGAATTGGCTATCTGCAAATTGGCGGCTGATTGGATTTTATCTAAGAATAAGAAGTTTGAAGTGGAAAAGGCCTTTTTTAATTCACGGCAATCGGATTATGCACCTGCTTATCGAGACAATCAACATATTTTCTTCAGTTCGGATCGTCCTTCAAGCAATTCGACACAGTCCTATAATTGGACTGGAAGAAGTTTTTCGGATATCTACATGTACAATACGTTGACGGGAGCTGTAAGTCATTTTGATCCAATCATTAATACAGAGAATAATGAGGGAACATTATGTTTCTCAGGGGATGGTACCAAGGTTTATTTTACGCGTTGTTTCAATGAATCCGAATACGATGATTATTGTAAAATCATGACCAGTGAATTTGTGGATGGTGTTTGGACATTGCCTAAAAAATTACCGTTTGTAGAAGAAGGAATCAATTATGGTCACCCTTTTTGGTCGGATGAGCAAAATGTTTTGTTTTTCAGTAGTGAACAACAGCAAGGTTTTGGAGGCTTTGATATCTACTATGCTCGTTTAGACACCAACGAAGTATGGTCTCAACCTCAGGTACTCAATGATGTCATTAATACCATTGGGGACGAGAAATTTCCTAGTTTGAAAGGAGATACGCTATATTTTGCCAGTGATGGTCATTTGGGGATGGGCGGATTGGATATATTCTATAGCTATATTGATCAAAATGGCCGATGGACTCGTGCGCAAAATATGAAAAGTCCGATCAATAGTGGTGCCGATGATTTTTCCATTGTTTTTGAAAATTATGGAGATGGATATATCGATGCTGGATATTTTTCTTCTTCTCGGAATGGATCAGATGATGTATTTCGTTTTTCTGAAGCGGAAATTGTGGCATCAAATGATCCAGATTTGGAAGTGGAAATAACGGATGCTGATAAGCAATTGAAAATGGCCATTACGATATTAGCCGAGGATGAGAATGGAAATAAAACGGCCTTTCCTGAGGCAGCTTTAAGTATTAATGGTAATGCTAAAAAATTGAATGCTCAAGGGTTTATATATGAAGATATCAGTCCTGGAGATTACGAAATTAAAGTGTCTAATACAGGGTATTTTTCAGTTCGACAAATCATTGAAACGAGTTTGAATGATGTACCAGCCAACAAGACTGAATACACCTACAATAAGACCATTATATTGAAACCCATTATTGAGGATCGTGAAATCGTCTTAGAGAATATTTTTTACGATTTCAATAAATCCTTCATCCGAGAAGATGCGAAACCTTCATTAATCGAATTGGCTTCTTTACTGAAGGAAAATCCAGAGATAAGTATAGAATTATCTTCTCACACGGATTGTAGAGGACCGGATTCTTATAATGAGAAACTGTCTCAGGACCGAGCTCAGGCCGCTGTGGATTATATCGTTAATCTAGGGATCGAAGCGCAGCGAATCACCGCAAAGGGGTATGGTGAGACGATTCCTAAAGCAAATTGTGGCTGCGATGATTGCTCGGAGGATGAGCATCAATTAAATCGTAGAACTTCTTTTAAAATTACCGGGATTAATAAGTAACTCCAAGGGCGATGTTGTTGATGTCTCTATGCCCTGGACTGATTAGGAAACGATCTCGCTTACTATTTCAGTGAGTTTAATCAAGCTTTTATCCAGTTTATCGATAGACAAATATCCAAACCCCAATCTAAAGATTCTATGGCTTTCGCCAAACCACGTTCCATTAGCTATTTGTATTCCTGCTTGTCGAGTTTTTGAATAAAATGCGCTAATCTGATCTTCGTCGAATGCTGATTCTCTTAATTTAACACAACAAAGTGCACCGGCCTGCGGTTTGATCCATTCTATCCAATTTTCATTACGTTTTATCCATTCTTCCATTCGTCGAAGCCCTTCTGCTGCATGTATCCTTCTGGTTCGAAATATATCAGATTCACGCTTTAACACCTGAAGCGCCACGAATTCGTCTAGAACAGAATTGGAAATAACAGTATTCATTTTGGCGGTCTTTACATCCTGTAAAAAGCTACTATTGGTAGAACATAGCCAACCGATTCTAAGTCCAGGTGTTCCGTGACATTTTGATAGAGAAGAAATCGTAACAATATTGGACTTCAGTCCAGAACAAGTAGGGTAGACTGAATGGTTTCCATATGTTGCCTCTCGATATGTTTCATCAACCAGTAAGGTGCAATTCGGATATTCTTCTTCTAATCGATTGGCTATATCTTCTATTTGATCTTTCTCTAATACCGTTCCGGTTGGATTAAGGGGTGTTACTAATATGATGAGTTTGGTATTTGCAGAAATAGAATCAAATAAGAGCTCTTCATTTAATTGGTAATTTTCTTCGAAGGAGAGTTTTAATATCTTTTTTTTAAAACCCAATCCATCTATCAAATCCATCGTCGGAGGGAAATTGGGTTGTACGGTCAACACTTCATCTCCTTCTTTACAAAGGCAGAGTATAGACAAGAAGATTCCGAATACCGCGCCATTCGTGATGACCAAATCATTTTTGTGCACATCTAATTTGGTTGCGAGAAGACTTCTTAATTGTTCATTTCCGGCAGAAGTGCCATATTCTAGTTTTAAGTCTATTAAGGATTCAGCAAAGGAAGCATCCCAAATTTCACGTAGCACTAAATCCTGGTTGGTGCTTTCTGCCAAGTTGAGTTCCAGTCTTTCGTCTAATAGACTTATGATATCGTTATGCGGAAATTTCATTTGTCTGGATCTTTTGAATTTCTTAGAATGGTATGAGACTCTTTGTGTTGTTCACAGGCCTATCGTCTAATAAAGGGGCGCGTCCATGCTTGTCCATCTTGATTGATTTCAATGAAATACAATCCGGAGGCCAAATGTTCGACAGAAATTTGTATGGATTGAGCGGCTAAACCTGTTGTTGTACTTGTTTGAATCAGTCTTCCTGTATCATCATAGATGGTCCAATGAGACATAGGCCGATCGGATTCAAGAATCAAGTAATCCGAAGTTATCGTTGGATAGAGCCTTAAGTGTTCAATCTGCTCTATAGAAGTATTGACAATACGATTGATCACAAAATTGGTGTCTAAAGAACATCCGTTCTTATCGATCAGCGTCAGTTGCCAAGTGCTTTCAGATAATCCTTCGATGGTATCAACTTCTGTAGGAAGATAAGGATCCCATACATAGATGTAAGGTTGTGTGCCGCCGAATGTTTCCAAGTAAATTCCCCCGTTATTCAAGTCTTCCGTAGCGTCTTGAATGTTGGCAAGTATATATAAACTATCTGGCTGGACCAAAGTAATGGTATCCGTAAATTGAATGCAATTTTTTTCATCAATAATCGCACAGGTATATATTCCTTCTCCCAAATTGTAAATCGTATCTCCTTGGGCAGAATTATTCCATAAGAACTCTAAGGTACCATTTCCACCAGATGCTTCGATGGTAATGATTGCATTGGTATCTCTGTAACATTGAATGGAATCAAGAACATGCAACGCGTACTGAATCGCTGGTGGTTCTTCAATATGAATTTCAGGCACCGTGTCCCTGCAATTATTCCCATCAATAATATGTAAATTATAGGTGCCGGCTTCTAGGTCCGATGCAAACAATTCGTTTGAATTCCCACTTTGATATAGATTATCGTTCAGGTAAAACTGATAAGGCGGTATCGCATCACCAAGTATACTGGAAGCTATAATACCATTGGAGCCATCATGACACTTGACACTGTCCACAAAATCGATGGAAAGATCAATTTCCAGATCGATATTTTCAATGGAAATTTCTTGTAAACTATCCAGACAGCCATTTTCATCTTCTATGGTTACCGCATAAGTCCCAGCACTTAAACTTTGGGCGTAAGCCCCATCACCTGAATATCCATCCCAATCGAAGAGTATATCCCCTGTTCCTCCCAAAGCTGCTAGATAAATCGCCCCATTTTCCCCATCACAGATACTTTTATGAATACTATCCAACTGAATTTCTAATGGTTCGGGAGCATGAATCTCAAAATGCAAACTATCTACGAGGCAATCATTATTGTCAGTAATGATGACTTGGTACATGCCATCCGCCAAATGCTGGTGCACCGCATTGGAAGAGTCCTGCCAAGCTTCGGAAATATAAAAGTATGGTGCCGTGCCTCCATTGTTAAGTTCGATGGAAATAGATCCGGTAGAATCTCCAAAACATAAAAGATCCGTAGACTCAGCATTTAAAACTAGTAGTTCCTCTGGTTGCGTAATTTCAATATTTATAAGACTGTCTCGGCAATCGAGGGCATCCGTAATATATATTGAATACATGCCTGCTTTTAATCCTTCATTAAGGCTACTATCTGCTTGATTGTTCCATTGAATCGAGTAGGGGGGCATACCACCAGAAATATCCATTTCGATATATCCAGTACTATCTCCATAACAGCCTACATCTTCAATAATACTAGGGACTAAGTTGATTTCATCAGACTGTTCTATGTCAATTTCTATACTATCCGTATGACAACCATTACCGTCATAAATAATGATATCATAACTTCCAGCAGGAAGATCTTCATGGTGATAATATATATTTTCTGTAAGCAGTGAATCACCATTAAAGACGAAATAATGAGGTCCGCTGGTAGATTGTAATAATTCTAGGGCTATACTTCCGGTAGAATCACCATAACAATCAATGGAAGATGTTTCGGTGATATTATAGCTCAGCGGAACGTCTACAAATGGAACGCTGATTTCTTCTAAGCTAATCTTACAATCAAAGGCGTCTGTCATAGTAACTGTGTAATTTCCTGCCGATAGGTTCACAGCCAAATTTTCGTGATCTTTTTGATCGCTCCATAAGTATTGGTAATTTCCATTACCACCGAAAGCTTTTAATTCTATACTTCCCGAGTTATTGTTGGAGCAAAGTGCCGGTTCTATTTGTTCGATATTCAATGTCAAAGAATCTGGCTGCACGATTTCAATACTATCCATAATATCTTGACAGCCATTATGATCTTGAACCGTGATAGCATAAAATCCAGCTGATAAGTCTTCCAATTGAACCATGGTATCTCCGGTGCTCCACTGTATATCATAGGGCTGGGTACCACCTTGAATGTCAGCTTGTAAAAATCCATTATTATCTCCATAACATATCACTGGATCATTGAGTGATATTTTCACTTCCAATAAATCCGGTTCTGTTATTTCGAATTGACCTTCGACCTGACAGCCAATGGAATCTTCAATAATCACTGTATAAAGTCCGGCAGATAGTTGGTCCCTATAGGGCTCTTCGCTCAGATCATCCCAAATATATTGCACAGGTCCCGTTTCATTGCTGGTGGACAATTCGATATACGCTGTATTTTCTGAATAACATGCAATGGGGTGTAAAGAATCAATATGAATTTCTATACTGCTAGCTGGCATTAGATAAACGCTATCGGTTTCAATGATACATCCATTTACATCAGTGATATTGAGTTGATACTGTCCAACGCCTTTGTCCGTAATATTTTGTGTTGTATCACCGGAGGACCATTGATAGGTGTATGGAGCATTGGATTGATCATGGGTGATATTAATTTTTCCATCATCAATTCCAAGACAGGTCGCTGGTGTAACCGATGATATGAAGAAATCAAAGTTTTGTAGTGTTTCTATGAAAAATGTATCTGTCAACAATTGACAGTTTCCTTGATCTTCAATGATGGCTTGATAGGTACCACTGGTCAGGTTTTCTCTTACATTTCCTTCGAATCCGTCCATCCAGGTATAGCTATATGGACCAATTCCGCCGGTTGCTTCAATGTGAATGGATCCATCGGGAACGCCGGTACAGTTTTGATCTTGCACATGAATAATTTGATAGGATAAATCCGATCCATCCATCTCTTCATCGATTTCTCCATTACAATTATCATCGATAATATTGCAGGGAGATTCAGGTGCATCTGGATTAATCGATGGATCTTGATCATTACAATCTAAATCGTTCAAACTGTATCCTGGAGGAATGTTGTTTCCGCAATAAGTAATAGCTGTTCCGCTTTTTCCAAATTGGTCGCCATCCTCGTCCAGGTAAATGGTCCATGCGGTATTCGTATTGATTTCTACACTTGAAAGTACGATTTCATCGAGTGCCACATCGCCAAAGTTATTTTCAGGAATGAAACTTCGAAACCGGAGTTGTGCGTTTTGATTGGAGTAACTACTCAAGTCAATGGATGCTGTATTCCATTGGTTACCTTGGTTTCCTGTCAGCATCCAAATATTTTCCCATTGGTTCATATTATCCGTGCTGATATCCAATGCAAGGTAACTAATGTCATTGCCAAACATGTGATATGCAAAGCTAATATTACAGGTGCTGCCATCAAGAATGTTCATACAAGATGATAGCAGAATGGCTTCTGTATTATTACAGCTCGTATCTGATGACTCAATAAAAATATATTGACCAGCTCCGAAATAATCTTGCTCAGGACCTGTCTGAGCCGTGCCAGTAGGACCTGCGTTAATAATCCAAGGAGCCGACTCATTGATATTATGCCAGTCTCCCGTTATCGGACAGGCAGATGAACAGGTGTTTTGACACGTTTCCATGTCATCAAAATCGGTATAACTCGTGGAAGCTTCACATCGTGTTTCAACTTCTTTTGGGCAAGAACTGCTAACCAAACTACCAGAACACATAGCGGCATAGGTCAATAAATATTCCGAAGAAGCATTTAAATCTCCGATGAGAATAGTATCACCCGTACAGGGAACATACAGTTTTTCGACAATACCATTGGCAACATCCGTATATTGAATTTCAAGCGAATCACAATCCGAGGGAGGTATAATCAGACCAAAAGATTGATCCTCGATATCTTGAAAGAAAATATCACTTGGCGCACTACAAATCGTGTTGGTAAATTGAAGGCTGAAGTATTTAACGATGCCTATTTGTCCTTGAGCATCATCACAAATTTCCAGTACCCAATTTCCTTCTGCACTGGTTCCATCATAGAAATCGCTCAAGTTTCCGATAGGTTGAAAGGAGCCGATTAGTGTATCTTGCCACTGATCTATAGATGCACAAGCATCCATATTAAAACTCAATGGTGCGGTACAAGCTTGGTTAATATTTCCGTAATTTTCTTGACCGATTCCAATATTATTGGAGAGTTCCACTCGTTGACCAGAAGGTGAACG